>JANPJC010000035.1:0-46220 GCA_031425315.1 Chitinophagales bacterium | reverse complement strand
TTCGTACTTCGCACTTCGTACTTCGCACTTCGTACTTCGCACTTCGCACTTCGTACTTCGCACTTCGTACTTCGCACTTCGTACTTCGCACTTCGTACTTCGCACTTCGTACTTCGCACTTCGTACTTCGCACTTCGTACTTCTTACTTCTTACTTCGCACTTCGTAATTCGCACTTCAAAAATCCAAACCGGTAACTATTCCATATCTCCTGAGTTGTCCGTCTGTCGAAAGGGCCCACACCTCTCCATCAGTACTTATGGTATAATTTTGCGTCTGATTATTTCCAATGTTTCTATCAAAAGACCAGGCCCAGTCTTTACCATTCCATGATTTATAATGTGGTGATTTTTTTTGCCCGCAAATCCCAAGGGTTTTATTGGGAATATTATATACCTGTATAACGCCATCTGCATAAACGTAAAATTTTTCATTCTTTACATCATCCAATAACAGCAAGTGAGTGGGTTTTTGTCCATTGCGCGTGAAGTCCAAATGTTTTGATGGGGTAATTCCTCCCACTCTGCTATCATTACCGGCTGGCGTTATGGCTACCACCTTGTGTTGTGTGGTAATATCTTTTAGTATAAGAATGACGTTCGCAGTATTGTTTTCTGTTATTTCTATGGTATAATTTTTTGTTTTGTCTACATCTAAAGTGCCCGATCCGCTGGCCTGATACGTCTTGTTGTCTTTGTGCAATGACAATGAAGAGATGGTATAATTATATCTGCCGGATGTTCCGATTTTAAAAGTTTTTATTTCTGCTTTGTTGCCCTCATTGATGTTAAAAATAAACTGTTGTTCGCCAATAGTAAGGTATAGATTTTCCCATATCTGTAGTTCGCCCAATTGATCTGTAATGGAAGCAAAACCGGTATTCACTCCATTCTCCAGCATTTCTTTCCTGGCCCCATAAACTGCCTGAACGCCAGCGATATCGTATTGACTTAACTGCCCATTGTTGCTTAATACCTGGTCGCAATAATTCATCACCGATTTCACTTCGCAGGGAGTTGCATAATACGCGCCGGTATTGCCTCCGCCATAACCTTCTGTAAATTGAGCGCAGGCACAATCTGGTTTGTAGTTCCCATGAGCGATTCCCAGCACATGTCCAAATTCATGAACAGCCATCGCTTTTATGCAGTATTCTTTTGTACGGCCCGGGGGACAAATGAATTTTCCTGAAAAATTAAAATTCAGCACCATCCCCTGATATGCTCCACTGATCTGAGTGCCAAGTGCGCTGGTATGTGGTACAGCATTGTCATCAATATAAATTCTAATACCGCTGCCGCTATTGTCGTATTGACCCCATCCGGCAAAATTTACATTGCCAACCTTCGACCATGACTGCAGGATGGCTTGCTTTACCCATTCCCTTTCAGTAATATTTCCAGGACCCGGATTTTCCCAATAAACCCTGATCGTGGTCATTCCATTGAAGTCCTGATTCCATTTTGTATTGGGCCCCATTACGGCAAATACAGGCGCCTGACTATATGTTTGAACGCCGATAGAAAGTAGTAAAATGTACAGGAAGACGGGCATGAAAATTTTCATACATCAATATTTAGTAAACAGTTGAAAAGTTGATATTATTTCCTGCAGTTTCAACGGGTATTCAAAGCCGGGAGTTAAAGCTTTTCAAACCTGCAATGGACGATCACAATTGTAATAAAGCTAAGCATTCGAAATAATTTTCCAAATAGATTTTAATAAGGGTGGGTTTCGCCGTCTAATTTGAATTGGGGCTTTAAGGAAAAACTGATACATTCAGTATTCATACCTTAAATCGAACTGTTATGGGATATCTTTCTCTTTCTGCCGAAAATATAAAACCTTCCTATGATGTTGTTGTGATCGGGTCAGGTTATGGGGGTGGAATTTCAGCGTCGCGATTGTCCCGCGCCGGAAAAAAAGTTTGCGTTTTGGAAAGGGGCAAAGAATTTCAGCCCGGCGATTACCCTGATACGTTAGTAGAAGCCACTGAGAATATGCAGATACATACACCTGCAGAACATATAGGTTCCGCAACCGGACTTTACGACCTGCATGTTCACAAAGGAATAAGCGTATTGGTTGGATGTGGCCTTGGTGGCACCTCTCTCATCAATGCAAATGTTTCGATTAAACCTGAAGAACGTGTATTTGATGACCCCCGCTGGCCGAAAGAATTAAGGGATGAATTTGATGATGCAAACAGTTTACTGAATAGAGGGTATGGCCTGGCAAAGGAGATGCTGAAAGCAACCCCACTTCCAGATGCTATACAAGTCAACAAACTAAAAGGATTAAAATTATCTGCCGACACCAATAACGAAAAATTCTATAAAACGGATATCAATGTAAATTTTGATGTGGATGGTATCAACCATGTTGGCGTAATGCAGAAACCCTGCAATCTTTGTGGCGATTGTTGTTCGGGATGCAACTACTCCGCTAAGAATACCATTATCATGAACTACCTGCCTGATGCTAAAGCACATGGCGCCGAGATTTTCACAGAATCCTCTGTCAGGTATATTGAAAGAAAAGGAGAAAAATGGATAGTGTATTATACCCTGGTGAATTCGGGAGAGGCGAAGTTTAATGCTGCAGATTTATTTGTGGAGGCAGATATCGTGGTTTTATCGGCTGGTACATTAGGTTCGACTGAAATTCTTTTGCGCTCCAAAGAAAAAGGGTTAGCCGTTTCCGATAGTGTTGGATATGAGTTTTCGGGCAATGGTGATGTTTTAGGTTTTGCATACAATACTGAACAGATCATTGATGGGGTGGGTTCAGGTGTTCATAAAATTGATGCTGAGAAACTGGCCGGACCCTGTATAACAGGAATAATTGACCTTCGTTACCAGGAAAACCTGGAAGATGGAATGATCATTGAAGACGCCGCCATTCCAGGGGCGCTCTCACCGATACTGGCCATGAGCCTCGACGTTGAAAATAAGCTGATCGGCGTCAGGGAGCGCCAGGAAGCGGATAAGCATGGAATCCTTAACAGGCTGAAGCATGAATGGCAGACGCTTGCCAGTGATGTAAGAGGCCCATACCATGGGGCTGTGAGGAATACTCAAACCTATCTTTTAATGACACACGATGGTGAGCACGGAAGGTTCCTCCTGAATAATGACCGGCTGGAAATTGACTGGGCAACTGTGGGTAAAGAAGAAATCTTCCGAAAAGCCGATAATCAATTGAGAAAGGAAACGGAGGCCCTTTCGGGTGTGTATATAAAAAATCCGGTGTGGGTAAAACAGATGAACAATGAATTAGTTACCGTACATCCGTTAGGCGGATGTTTTATGGGCGATAATATAGAAAACGGAGTGGTTAACCATAAGGGCCAGGTTTTCGGCAAAGACAGTGCTTCGGGTGTATATGAGAATCTCTATATCACCGATGGCTCAGTGGTTCCGCGGTCATTAGGTGTGAATCCTTTGCTGACCATATCGGCTATTTCGGAAAGATGTTGTGCATTGATGGCAGCGGACAGGAACTGGACTATTGATTATACATCTATAAAAATACTGCAGCCTGCTGATGAATCCAATAAAACCGTCGGCGTTGAATTTTCTGAAACCATGAGGGGGTTTTATTCATCAGGTATCGGCAATAATGCCTACCAGGAAGGATATGATAAAGGCCAGCGATTAAATCAGTCATTTGCATTCACGTTAACCATCAGGACTGAGAATGTATATGATATGATAAAAAATCCGGGGCACAATGCCCGTATGAGCGGTACAGTTACCGCTCCGCTGTTATCCGCTAAGCCCTTAACTGCATCTGAAGGTGTGTTTAATCTGTTTGTTGATGATCCAGAAACGGTAAATACCAAACTGATGAAATATGCGATGCTCCTGGATAGTGAGGAAGGCAAACAATATTTTTTCAAAGGGTTCAAATATGTGCATCATGACCGTGGCCTTGACGAATGGCCTGATACATCCACCCTTTATATCACTTTATTTGAAGGCACCGATGATAAAGGAAAAATTATAGGCCAGGGCATCCTGCATATTTTGATGGCAGATTTTTCGAAACAGATGAAGACGATGAAATATGTGAATGCTTCATCTGTTGGAGAAGGCCTGAAGGCATTGGCTGCATTTGGTAAATATTTTTCTGCCTCACTTTTCCAGGTTTACGGCGGCGTTTTTGCACCGAATAACTTTTATAACCCGGATGCAGTGCCAAGGAAAAAAAGAGAACTGCGGTTAAGCGATCCGGAGTACTATCCAATTAAAACAGAAGATGGGGTGCAACTGTTATTAACCCGTTACAAGGGAGGCAGTAAAGGCCCGTTACTGATGGTACATGGATTTACCGGTAACAGGCTCACTTTTGCGATAGATACCATCGACACCAATATGGCTGAATTCTTTTTTGCTCATGGATATGATGTATGGTTATTTGATTACAGGCTGAGCAATTTAATTGAGGCTTCTAAAAACCAGCATACTGTTGATCAGATCGCAAAGTATGACTATCCCGCAGCTATAGGGAAAATAAAAGCCGTAACTGGTGTAGCACAGATAGATATCATGGCGCATTGTGTTGGATCTATCTCCCTGTTTATGGCCATGATGACGGGGCTGCAGGGCGTACGCTCCATCGTGAGCGCCCAGATCGCAAGTGATTTTTATCCTGCCACTCAGGTAAAATGGAAATCAGGCCTGCACGTCCCTCAACTGCTCGACGCCATGGGCATTAAATCACTCACTGGCTATGCTGATAAAAATGAAAACTGGGCGGATAAACTATATGACAAATTTTTGGAACTTTATGCAGTTCCCATAGCGGGATATTGCAGTAGTCCAACCTGTCATCGTATGACATTTATGTTTGGTCCATTATATGAACACAGCCAGTTAAACGATGCCACTCATACTGCCATGCTGGAAATGTTTTCAATTGGAAATATCCGAACCTACGAACACCTCACCAGAATGATCAGGGCCCACCAGTTGCTGGATGCAGAAGGCAATGACATTTATATGCCTCATTTTGATAAACTGGCCCTGCCAATCACATTTATCCATGGAGAAAAAAACCAGATGTTTGAGCCCCAAAGCACACTCACCACATTCAACAAATTATGCGAAATCAATGACAGGAAGTTGTACCAAAGGGTTGTCATCCCTGGTTATGGTCATAATGATTGCATGTATGGGAAAAATACAGCAACAGACGTGTTCCCCCATATTCTGCAGCAGTTTGAAGTGTTTAATTTATAACATCACAAATAAGCGTTATGCCTGATATCCGCTATGTTGTCCTTTCGGATCTTCACCTGGGAGCAGAAAACAGCATTCTTACGAATCTGGACGCTAATGCATTTGAAACAGATACAACTATTGCCAGCCCGGTATTGGTAAAAATGATAGAATGCCTCAGGGATATTATAGTAAAAAATGAAGGCATAAAAAAACCTACGCTGATCTTAAATGGGGATATCATTGAGCTTGCATTGACAACCACCAATAAAGGCTCGATGGCATTTGAAAGATTTATGGAACAACTGGTGATGCCGGAAACCGGTGAACCATTATTCGATAACAAGATTTACTTTCTTGCAGGTAACCATGACCATAACTTATGGGAACGGTCAAGACATGTTCACTATATCGAATACCTGAAAACCTTAAAAAAAGATGAACCCATCAGGGAAGCCCTTCATCATACAAAACTATTTCAACCTGCATATGTACCCGAAAATCTGATGAATGTGCTGATCCAGCGCAATCCTGACTATAAGGATACAGAGGTATGGTCTGTATACCCTGCTTTTGGCGTGCTGAGTGAAGACAAACAAAAATGTGTGATCTTCTGCCATGGCCACTACGTGGAATCCATGTATTCACTTATGACTAGTTTTCGTTCTAAAATATTCCCTGACCGACAAGAGCCGCAGTCGCTTGAGGAACTGGAAAAAGAAAACTATGCATGGGTGGATTTTTTCTGGTCAACACTCGGGAGATCAGGTTCAGTGGGTAAAGACATTAACCTGATCTATGATAAAATGCAGGATCCGGAGGAAGTGAAAATAATGATACACAACCTGGCGGAAGGCCTGACAGCTTCCCGGAAAAGCATGATCGGACGATGGCTGGATAAAGAAATTTTACAGGAAATTCTGCATTTAACTCTGGGCAGGATGGCCGCCAATGAACGTAATGAACCTGAAGTGGTACTGACTCCCAACGCGGAAGCGGGGTTAAAAATATTAATGGAAAGATTTATAAGGAACCAGCTTTTAGCCGAATTAGATGGAATCCTGCCGGAGAACGTCTCATTTATATTCGGCCATACGCACAAACCATTTCAGGATATAAAACATTTTGAAAATTATGCTGCGCCGGTAAAAGTATACAATAGCGGTGGTTGGGTTGTTGACACCATGCATCCGCAACCCCTTCATGGAGGATCTGTCGTTTTGGTGGACGAACATTTCGATACAATTGTATTGCAGATGTATAAAGAAGGGAAACAGGCGGTTACACTTGAAGAATTAAAAGACGTCAATGAAAAAAGTTGTGATTTCTATGAAAGAGTGAATAAGTTAATTGATATGCAATCGGAGCCCTGGTCAGGTTTTGCAGCTCTCTCTGCAGCCCAGGTTGGCATACGGTATAAAAATCTTGCAACCATCGCTAAAAGTGATGACTGACAATCACGGATTAAAATTTTCATTTTTGCAACGGTTTCGGAAGATCCTGTTGGTATTTTTATGGGTACAATTGATATCGGCTGAAACTTTTGCACAGGCACCGGTATACTTGAATGACTCCATTGAAAGTATCAGAATTGGTAAAAATGTATTCTACATTGAAGATCAGAAAGCGGAGATAAATTTCCCGGGAATCATTTCCGGCAAATACAATAACAGTTATGTCAGGAGTGATAAAGAATCTCCCAACTTTGGTAATGTGGAGTTGACCACCTGGAATAAATTCACCGTTGTAAATAATTCTTCACATCAATGGCTGCTGTTAGTTGACAATTACAGTCTGGATACACTGAACTTTTATTATCCTGATTCATCCGGACAGTATAAAGAAATAAAATCCGGTCGGTGCATACCATTTTCGCAAAGAAAATACAAAACCAGTGTATATGCTTTTGATCTGTTTGTTCCGCAAGGAGATTCAGCAGTCTTCTATGTGAAAGTGTCTTCCTATTTCATGCAGTATCCAATGATCATCATGACAAGGGAAAAATTCCTGGAGAGTTACCATGCAAAAGATTTGATGGTAGGATTCTATTATGGATTCCTTGTATTGATCATTATCTATAACTTCTTCCTCTATTTTTATGTACATGAAAAAAGCTACCTGTATTATGTAGCCTACATTATTTTTAATGGGTTATTGATTGCCCAGCTCAAAGGATTCATTGCTGAAGCGTGGGGTGACCAGTTTCATTTTATGTGGCAATATGCTACTGTGGTGATTGCCATTTCTTCAGCTATGGGATTCTTTTTCCTTCAATACATTCTTGAAACAAAAAAATATGCGCCGTTATCTTTTCGCATTATGATTTACGTTTTTCAGCCTTTATACGGGATCATAATATTACTGGGTCTTTTCAATCAAAATCTATACTCCTCATTGCTTAACCAATTGGTTGGCCTGGTTGGATTATTAATAATGTATATAACCGGTGTGTACATCTACCGCAAGGGATTCAGATTTGTGCGATTTTATATTGCAGCCTGCTGGTCGTATTTCGCTGGTATCGTAATTTTTGTTTTAAAAGCATTCACCATCCTTCCATATTCAACATTTACAAATAATGCCATTGAAATCGGATCAACAGTACAGATGATAATTTTTTCTTTTTTAATTGCAGACAAAGTGAACGCGTATAAGAAGGAAAAAGCGCAGGTGCAGAAGGATCTTGTACTCTCCCTGCAGGAAAATGAGAAATTGATAACAGAGCAAAATATCACGCTGGAAAACCAGGTCGAAAGGAGGACGAGAGAATTGCAGACAACGCTAAGTGCATTAGAAATATCACAACTGGAACTTCAGCAAAAAAATATTGCAGTGACTTTTGAAAAGGAACGAAGTGACAGCTTGCTGCTGAATATACTTCCTTTTGAAACGGCCAGGGAACTGAAAGAGACAGGTTCCGCTGAAGCAAAATATTTCGAAAATGTTACGGTTTTGTTTACCGACTTTAAAGATTTCACCATTATTACAGAACATATGGAACCTGCCATATTGGTGGCTAAACTGGACCATTGCTTCAAAGCCTTTGACCGCATCATAGATAAATATGAAATTGAAAAAATAAAAACAATCGGTGACAGCTACATGGCGGCAGCAGGCTTACCTGTTGCAGATATTGAGGCTGCTGAAAAAGCGGTAAAAGCAGCAATGGATATTCAGGCATTTATGGAACAGTATAATAAAGATCTATTGACTGACAACCAGGCACCTTTTGAAATCCGTATTGGCCTGCATACTGGGTCCGTGGTTGCAGGTATAGTAGGATTCAAGAAATTCGCCTATGATATCTGGGGCGATACTGTAAATACTGCTTCAAGATTGGAAAATGCCGGCGTTCCCGGTAAAATTAATATCAGTGCTACCACCCATGAAATGATAAAAGACAAATTCATTTGTACCTATCGTGGAAAAATTGCAGTGAAAAGTAAGGGAGATATTGAAATGTATTTTGTCGAAGGGTTGAGGTGAAGCGGAAGGAAAATGTATGGGTTAGATTGAGCCATTATGATCAATAAGACCGATGTCCGGACGATCCTGTTGGAAGGAGGCAAAATGCTGAATAGTAACAATGAATCAACGTCGTTTACTTTAGAACTTCAAACAGAATTTCCTTGAGAAGAAAACTTCTTGTATTTCTCCACGCATCACCGCCTTCGTGTAGACTATTGACTTGGGAGAATAATACTACAGGATTCGGTGTCGCCTAAGGCGAGACGGTAAGGAACGGGAAGATATTTTCAGGCCCTGGCATTTTGTTCAATTCTGATATCCTATTCCGCACTTTATAAAATTGATATTTCGATATGACTGAAATACTGGAAAAATCGTCATCACATGAAACAGAGCAGCAGATTCTTGAAATCCATGAGGACTTCTGGAGAGCCCTGGGTGAGAGGAATGTGGAAGCCAGGTTTTCCCATTGCGCTGATTGTGTCACATTCATCGGAACAGGGTTGAACGAGAAAGCAGCATCCAGGGAGGAATACAAAGCGATTAATCTTAAAGGAATCGAACAATATCCACATCAATTTTTGATTAAGATTTTGTGGAAAAGGGTCTCTGTAATGGATACCATGGCCTGGGTAGAAAATGAGGCCGAGTGGACACTGTCTATTGATGGTAATGACGTGAAACAATTTATCAGGAATACGATTGTACTGAATCAGTTGGGCGACAGGTGGTTGATCGTTCATGTTCACGGTTCAATGCCTGATTTTCGTTTATCTGGGGATAATTACATGACAAATTCTGAAACGATCAAACACAACAGGGAACTGGAAGAACAGGTTTATCAAAGAACTAAAGATCTCAATGAAGCACTGAACAATCTAAAAAATGCACAGGCCCAATTGATTCAGTCCGAAAAAATGGCATCTCTCGGTGAACTCACGGCCGGCATTGCACATGAAATTCAGAACCCTTTAAACTTTGTCAATAATTTTTCAGAAGTCAATAAAGAGTTGCTTGTGGAGCTGAATGAAGAAATTGAGAAAGGAAATTATGAAGAAGTAAAGATTATAGCTGCTGATATTGCGGGCAATCAAGAGAAAATAAATCATCACGGAAAACGCGCCGATGCTATCGTGAAAGGCATGTTGCAGCATAGCCGTACTTCATCTTATACAAAAGAGCCTACAGATATTAATGCATTGGCTGATGAATATTTAAGACTCGCCTATCACGGCCTGAGGGCCAAAGACAAAAGTTTCAATGCCACTCTGCACACGTCATTTGATGCAACTATTGGTAAGATCAATGTCATTCCGCAGGATATTGGCCGGGTAATGCTGAACCTGATCACCAATTCTTTCTACGCAGTCAATGAAAAAAAGAAATTGCAGGGAGATCATTATGAACCAACAGTTTCATTAACTACAAAAAGGGCTGGTGATAAAGTCGAAATAAGTATTTCAGATAATGGTGACGGAATTCCTGCAGCAATAATGAATAAAATTTTTCAACCATTTTTTACAACCAGGCCAACCAGCCAGGGCACAGGATTAGGGTTGTCATTGGCGTATGATATCGTAAAAGCGCATGGCGGTGAAATAAAAGTAAAAAGTACTGAAGGACTGGGTGCTGAATTTTTAATTATTCTAAATGTAAATTCATGAATGTGGAGCCTGATTTCAGGTATTTAAGGGTTCGGGCTATTGAAGCGGCTGTTCACTTCTCTCTCGACTCAGGTGAGATCGTACCCCGTACTTCTCACTTCGTACCTCGTACTTCTCACTTTCAAAAGGCTAATCACTTCTGCTTCCCTGAATTTACCTGATAACTCATTTTTTCTCATCAATGAATAGTTGGTAAGTTTAGAATTGTATGTAACTTAATAACATAACGCGACCTCTTACACGAAGTTCATCCTGCCCTGATTTCAGTTAATATTGTTCCTCTTTTAAGTGTAATGTTTTAATAGTGATCTTCATTTTATTGAAAATCAAAATACCCGTTAAATGTGTACCTGTCCGGTAAGAAATTTTGTGAACCCGGGAATCCGTTTCTGTAAAACTTGTTTTGAATGATCCGGGAATAAACCCGGAATAAAAAAATGTCGGAGTATGATAAAGCAATCCCATTGCTTTTTTATTAAAGACTACAGCAGAATCAGGATTTCAGTCCTTTTTTTGTTTTTTTCAATCCTTCATTTTGTTTCTTTTGGGCAGGGTTTAGCCAATGGCAAAGTTACCACAAACACACAGGAAAAATTCAGGGCCGTTTATTGGGGTATCCAGGACGGTCTATCGCAGGCCTGTGTTTATAACATGCTGAAAGACAGAAATGGTTTTGTATGGATGGGCACGCAGGGAGGGTTAAGCCGGTTTGATGGAAGTGAATTCAAAAATTATTATTACGACACACAAAAATCAGGAACTATCAATGCTGAAAACACGAGCCTGGGGATGGTGGAGGATAGTCTAAATAATTTATGGATCGGAACCAATAGAGGGTTATATAGGTATGATATGAAAGCCGATACTTTTACCCGGTTTTTGAAAGCTTTTCCCTTCTGGGCCACAAAGAATGAACTCTTCTGCTTTGACCAGTCGGGTCCCATCATAACAATTAACACAAATAATTTCGAACAAAAGACGGTCGCTACACTTACTCCCGCCGATTCTGTAGGTGAAGGATTACAAAATTTATCGTCTTTTTTTGATGAAAAGACAAATAGCTTATGGATACTAAGGTCCCGGCGGGATCATAATGGCTGGCATGGTAATGGGCTATTGCAGATTTCCATCACAACAGGTGAAAAAAAACACTACGACTGGAAATGTTTTAAGAGCATTCCCGGTCATGACCATTCGGCTGAGTCTATGCGGTATGATTCCAAAAGAAATTCCCTCTGGATCAATAGTGGTGAAGGATTGATGCAGTTTACACTGGCGGATAAAAAATTTCATTTTATCGGTGCATTTAATGATTTTTTTAATGCAAAAGATTATTACCGATGGAATGGTATCACATTGGATAAGCAGGGCCAGGTGTGGTTGGCTACAATGCCTAAAGGGGTTGTCATTTATAATCCCACAGACAAATCTGTTAGTTTCCCATTTCAGGAAGGCTCAACCATACAGAAAGAAATTTCTGATAACAATACCGTTTTATACAGTGACCCGGACGGCATTGTTTGGTCAGGTTTCTGGCTGGGAAAAGGGGTTTATCAGATCCTGCCTTTTTCACCAGCCTTTACGCACATAAAAGTAAATTCATCCTCATCCAAGGGCTATGGAATTGGCACTATTTACAGTTTCAAAAATGCAGGCCAGGGAAAACTATGGATAGGTGCTATGGATAGAATCCACAGGATATTCGATTTCTATACTGATACCTTTCGGATAATTCCGGAAAATGAACTTCCAACTGCATTGCACCATACGCCGATCATTCCACTATTGATTGATACAATCAGCAGGAAAACTTTTTTGTTTTGCTTTGGTAAGGGGCTATGGGTTCAGGACATAAAAAAGAATGACTGGCATCAACTGACCTTAAAAGGATCGGGAAACCAGGAGATTATGTATTCGGGCTGGAGGCTGGCGGGAGCCAGTGAATTTAAAAATGGATTGATTTTTAGTGTCGTTTATAATAACAGGCAAAGCATCTTTTTTTCGAAGGCGGACAGTTCGGTATTGCATGAAAGATTTTCTTTTCCGGTGGACCAAGGCAAAAGTTTTGAACTGAAGTTGGTCAATGACGGGTTTATGTTTTTAAGAGGTTCCGAAGAAAATGGAAATGTGACCTATACTTTTTTGAATAATGAATGGATACGAAGACCGAATCCGCTGGATAATATTCCCTGGCGTGAAATTATTTACAATCCGAAAGATCAGAACTACTGGGTTGTGGCATTAAAGCAATTGATCCATTACAGCAAGGATTTCAAGGTGATTCATTCATACACATCTGCGGACGGACTTCCTGAACAGGATATTTTTAGTTTGTTACCCGATTCAAAAGGTAATATTTGGTTTAATACCGACCGGTCGATACATCAGCTCAATATCGAAACAAAAGTATTTTCCACTTTATCTGAAAAAGATGGTTTTACCCCACATAATTTTACCCAGGGCACATATTTATATATGGGCGCCGACGGCAATATTTACCTGGGAGGAGGTGTGGAGCAGGAGGGCTTTGTACGGATAAGCCCCGGCAAGTATAGCAATACTCCATCATCGGTCTATTTAAAATCGATAAATATAAATCAGAAACTGTTTTCACTTTTTACAGGAGTCGATTATCTGCAGCAATTGTCACTCAGGTATTTTCAGAAAAACATTACCATCGAAACCGGTACGATAGATTATTATTCTAAAGGCAAAAGCAGTATCAGGTATAAAGTTGAAGAAATCAATGACAGCTGGCAATACGCTCCGGCAAATTACACGATACGTTACGATGGGTTATCACCCGGGAAATATACATTGCAGATACAATCCTCCAATGCTGCCAAAGAATTTATAGGTCCTGTTAAGACTTTGATTTTCCAAATAAGTCCTCCATGGTGGAATACCTGGTGGTCTTACTTCATTTACATACTGATTTTTCTTGCAGCATTGCGGAGTTTCAGCCTTTGGCGTGAGAGAAGCCTTCGCCAGGATAAAGAAATGCTGGAAGAGAAAGTTGAGGAAAGAACGAAAGAATTGAATCAGTCGTTGGATAATTTAAAGGCAGCGCAATCAAAACTTGTTCATGCTGAAAAGATGGCATCACTGGGTGAACTCACCGCAGGTATCGCACATGAAATACAAAACCCGTTAAACTTTGTCAATAATTTTTCAGATGTCAATACAGAGTTGCTTGAAGAATTGAAAGTTGAAGCAGATAAGGGAAACATTGATGAAGTAAAATCGATAGCAAGTGACGTAATAGCAAATGAGCAAAAGATAAACCATCATGGAAAAAGAGCAGATGCGATTGTAAAGGGGATGCTGCAACATAGTCGCGTTGGCAATAGCGTAAAGGAGCCAACAGATATCAACGCGTTAGCAGATGAATATTTGCGTTTGGCTTATCATGGAGTCCGGGCAAAGCATAAAGATTTTAATACAACTTTGAAAACAGATTTTGATGTAAGTATTGGTGAAGTCAGCATCATTCCGCAGGACATCGGACGGGTTTTGTTGAACCTATACAACAACGCTTTTTATGCCGTCAAAGAAAAATCCACGGTAGTTGCCAAGACTGAAAACTTTGAACCGCAAGTGTCAGTAAGTACAAAAAGGAAAGGGGATAACATTATTATTTCCGTTCGGGATAACGGTAATGGAATACCACAAAAAATAGTCGATAAAATATTTCAACCATTCTTTACTACCAAGCCAACCGGCCAGGGTACAGGACTGGGATTATCTTTAGCTTATGATATTGTCAAAGCACATGGGGGTGAGATAAAAGTAAATAGTCTTGTAGGAGGAGGAGCAGAATTTATCATCACATTACCTGTGACCTGATCAAAAGATTTATGTCTTAAAGGCTGTTTACTTCGCACTTCATACTTTGTATTTCGCACTTATCTTTCAATTATTCAAATTTATCTTCGTGCCTTCATATATGTCCGTTAAAGGAATGCTTACTTCTACCGATGTAAATTTCAATTCACCATCTACAGATTTATACTCTTCCAACTCCCAGAATCCTCTTTCATTGATGCGGTATGCTTCAATAAAAAAAGACATGGCATCAATAAGAATAAATTCTTTTAGTGCAGGGATACTCCGGTACAAAATGAATTTTGCACCACGGTCGTAAGCCATTGTAGAAGGCGACAATATCTCAATAATTACAGTTGGCTGAATGGCCTTTTCTTTTTCTTCCTCTTCATCTGCATTGACGATCTCACCACATACAATGGAAATATCCGGGTAGGTATATAATGTGTTTTGAGGAATGTGGATACGAAGATCGCTGCCATAAGGCTGACACAGCTTGCCTTTCAGTGCGATTCCAAGGCCAATGAATAAGTTCGAATGTATCTTATTATGCCTGCTTCCTGCACCCGACATCGCCAGTGCTTCTCCATGACCTCCCATGGCAAAAACTTCTCCTTTGTAAAATTCATGTTTCTCCAAAGAATGTTTTTCCCATTCGAGATATTCTTCGGCTGTCACTTTGGTTTTGCCATAAACCGGTATGGGTTCTCTGATGTTCATAATCAAAATTAAGGAATTCAATAGATCATAGCCGGTAATTAAACCGCTATGTTTTGTTGAAATCATTTTATAAAATATTGTGAGGGGGTTAAAATTGGGAGGCATGGAAACCATGTAAATTTCAGCCGCTCCTGCAACGAAACACACTTTTAGTCGTATATTTTGCAGGTTAATTTTCTGAATGGGTAAAAGTAAAAACAGTGTAAGAAAATTTTGGACTAAACAGTGGATACAGTTCGTTGTACTTTGCTGTTGTATTTATGCTTACCCACAGGATACTCTCCCTCCGGTTTATTTACTGAATGCAGATACTTCATTTAGCCGACAGCCAGATTTTACATATTATGAAGTATTGGAAGACACTGGCGGAAAGTTTAATATACAGGATGTAACCAATCTGCCGTTAATTAAAAATTTTCACCGTTATGGAGCCGACACGGCAGGTTTATCAAAAAAAAATATCAGCGTTTTTTGGACCAGATTTCAATTGGAGAATACAACAGAGAATGCAATCAAAATAACCTTGCAGGAGAATCAGGATAAATTCGATGTTTTTGTTCGCGGAAAAGGTAACGACTGGCAACATTTAAGATCGGGAATCATGACACGGAAAAAATATAAGGATGGGTTTGCTGCGTTTAATGCTGTGCCCATTACAATTGAGGCTGGTGAAAAAATCCTCATCTACACCAGGCAGTCGTTAAAGAAGAATTTTGCCTACCCGTCACCACTTGTAATCTATAATACGGATAGATTCATTGAAAAGTATTATGTAGCCAAAGTAGAAAATCAAAGTGTCGCCTATGGTTTCAATCACCTTTTGGAATCATTTATTATTGGTGTACTACTCATCACATTTATGTTCAAAGTCTACTTCTACCTGGTAGTGAAAGAAAAATTGTACCTGTATTTTGCACTTTCTTTATTTTTTCTCGCAATTAACAGGAATTATAACATCCTTGCAGAATATACCCGTTTGGAAAACCCGGACTGGCGATGGCTGATAGGAATTATTAGCGTTGCCTGGCTTTTTATTTATGCATTTTTGATTTTATTTTTTCGTGAAGCATTTAAAACCAAAATATTTTTTCCACGTTGGGATAAGTTTTTGCTGACTATTCTGATAGTGCATATTGTATCCTATATAGTGTTTTTGCTTTCAGGGAATTTACGCTGGGCGCGAAATATATTTGGATTGTTGTTAATGATTATGAGTACTCCTGTGATCCCGGTTTCACTTTTTATAACAACAATGTTTTATGTCAAAAGTAAAGAACAGTTTTACAAATTATTAGCTATTGCCGCATTCCCATTGTTATCCTTTTATGGTTTTATCGGTTTGTTTACCGATAACAAAACCTGGGTGGGAGAAAAGGAAAGCCTGCCGAAAATCATACAATGGTTCATCACGAATTTCAGATCTGTAGAAGTATTTTGCCTGATTTGGTTCGTATTATTTTTTACATGGCTGTTATTTGTACGCTTTGATAAACTGAGAAAGGAAAATACGCAGCGGCAATTGGATATTGAAAGAGTGGCAAGGGAGAGGGAAGTTGAAAAGAATGAATTGATCAGTAAACAAAAAGAACAGCTCGAACTGGAAGTGGCAGAAAGGACAGCGGATCTGAAATTGTCTCTTGAGAGCTTGAAAGCTACTCAGTCTCAATTGATTCAGGCCGAAAAACTGGCTTCTCTTGGGGAACTTACAGCCGGCATTGCACACGAAATACAAAACCCTTTAAACTTTGTAAATAATTTTTCGGATGTAAATAGGGAACTGATTGATGAACTGGTAACAGAAGCAGAGTCTGGTAATATTGCTGAAGTAAAGTTCATTGCTGCGGACATCAAATCAAACGAAGAAAAAATAAACCACCATGGCAGGAGAGCTGATTCTATAGTGAAAGGAATGCTGCAACATAGCCGAACTGGTCGTGGGGAAAAAGAACCAACGAATATCAATGAACTTGCAGATGAGTATTTACGATTATCCTATCACGGGCTACGATCCAAAGACAATCGTTTCAACGCTGACATCATTACAAATTTTGACTCATCAATAGGAAAGATAGATGTCGTGCAACAAGATATCAGCCGCGTACTACTCAACTTATTTAATAATGCTTTTTATGCATTGAATGAAAAAAAGAAAACTGACCCGGATTTTAATCCGCAGTTAACCGTTACCTCTTTTAAAAAAACAGGGGCAATAGAAATTATTGTTATGGATAATGGAGATGGTATTCCTGAAAATGTCATTGATAAAATATTTCAGCCTTTTTTTACGACCAAACCCACAGGTCAAGGTACAGGATTGGGATTATCATTATCTTATGATATTATCAAAGCGCATGGCGGAGAGATAGATGTACAAAATGTTAATGGTGAAGGAGCAAAATTTACCATAACACTGCCGGCACTCGAAACTATCCCCGTGCGTTTGACTTAACAGTTTTCACAGTCGGGTTTGAAAGTTATTCCGATCACCGCATATTTTAACTCATTTACATGTCAGATCATTTTACGCGCAGAAAATTTATTGGAGATATTTCACTGGGGCTTGGCGGAGCAGGTTTGGTGTCTCAGCAAACAATGTCTGGTATCAAAAGTGATCAGGAATATACGCCACGTCAAGTGAACCTGGGTACAGTGTCTGTAATGGATCTGGCGGCGTCAACCCCTGCAGATATGGTACAAAAGGTTTTGGACATTATGGACCAGATAATTCCTTATCGTCCCGACATTATTTGTTTGCCTGAAATATTCGCCTATACCGGGATGCAATATGAACTCAATGAAGCAGCAGAAATAATTCCAGGACGAATCGTTCAGCCATTTATGAATTTTGCGGCGAAACATAAATGCTATGTCATTTGCCCAACGTATTCACGCGAAGGAGAAAGCATTTATATCGCTGCGGTACTCATTAACAGAGCGGGCAAGGTGGTTGGGGAATACAGAAAGATGCGTCCTGCAGAGAGCGAACTGGAAATGGGCATCCGGCCTGGCCCTATTAATCCGCCGGTATTTGAAACTGACTTCGGAAAAATCGGTATCCAGATCTGTTTTGATGTGAAATATGACGAGGGATGGAATGCACTGAAGAAAAAAGGTGCTGAGTTTATTTTCTGGCCTTCAGCCTATGCGGGAGGAGCAGAGATAAGCAGCCGGGCCTGGCGACACCAGGTCTTCCTCATTACCAGTACTCAAAAAGACACAAGTAAAATCTGCGATATCAGCGGTGAAGCAATTGTACAAACCAACCGTTGGCAAAGAAACTGGATTTGTGCAGCTGTAAATCCGGAAAAAGCTTTTGTGCTGACCTGGCCCGCCGTGCAAAATTTTCCTGCAATGCTCAAAGCTTATGGATCGCGAATTAAAATCAATACTTACAGTGAAGAAGAGTGGACCTTTATTGAAAGTCTGGACAAAAATCTCAAAATAGCAGATGTGTTAGATTTCTATCAAATTAAGCCAATGTATAATTTTCTGAACGAACTTTCTTTAGCGCACGAAACAAAAAGATAAAAATCTAGGCGAGGTTTGATATAAAACAATGCACTTGAATTTTGCATCACACTTTTGTGAAAAAGAAGGGACAAATTACGTTTGTGGTTAACACGGTCCAACGGGTATGGGGAAGATAGCAGTCATCGTTTAAAAACTGATCGAAACCCCTTCATTTTCGTATACATGTTGTAACTTTCTGCAAGCATCCATCAAATTATTCAACTTTAAAGCAGAATAAAGTGCCGGTACAATTCACAATTGCAATATCTAAAGATATCCTTAAGGCTTCAAAACATTGCGGCATCGAAAATGACCCGGATACTATAGGGAGAAACTGTGCCATAGCTAATGCAGTATGTCATATTTTCCCGGATATCTATGTTACCGGCTTTGATATGTTCCCATTCGGTGGAAGCGAAGATCAGTCGATCAGAAGTATCCGGATTCCTCTTCCCCCGGTGGCCCAGCATTTTGTAAGATTGTTTGATGGATTCCGGTTAACGCCCTCTTTGCGTTTGTTGCTTCCTGAATTTGAATTTAGTATTGATATTCCTGATGAACTGATTGACATGATTGATATTGAGGAAGTCAAGGCGATTATAGCATCAAGCTGCAGTTCAAATATCATACGTCAATCAAATGCGTTGACGGCGTGAAGCGGTGAAACTTTTGTGCTAACAGCAATATTGATCGTGAATTTGCATCCCAATTTATAATCGAGCTAATCCTCCTGTATTTCTTCCGGTTCACCGCCTTCGTGTCATGTACCACCTTGTAAATCTAAACGCTGGGTTGGTTTATCGATTCATTGATCGACAAATTATAATTTCATAGATGAAATCAGAATTACCTATAATTTTTCTCCGCTCATCTCAAAGCCTCCGCTAACCTCAGTGGACTGTATTAAAAAACCTGGAATCTCTTATTTGTAATTTTTCTTGGCCACGGAGTTGAGCGGAGCATTTGAGTTTAACAGAGAAAAGCAAAAATTTCAAAATTATTTCAGCTGAAAAATTAGCGCGGTGTTAATCTATAGACTCACTGCTTACTACTTACTGCTCACTCCTCACTATTAAGTCCATCAACAAAATACATATCCATCGGCCCTTTATTTTTAGCCTCAATTTTACCCCTGTAAGTCGTTACTACTTTATCTTTTGTGAGTTGATAAGTTTCCGTAGATATATTAATGCGCCCGGGATCAGATTCCTGTTCCATGCGCGCCGCAATATTTACAGTATCTCCCCAGATATCATATTGAAACTTTTTAATGCCCACCACGCCGGCAATAACAGTACCGCTATGAATACCTATTCTCATCTGCAGTTTTTCTTCTTCGGATTTTCCTTCATTTTCTTTTGAAATACAATCCTGCATATCCAGTGCTGCAGCTATCATATTCACAGCCCCTTCTTCTTTTTTACCATCCAATCCGCCAATAGCCACATAAGCATCTCCAATTGTTTTAATTTTTTCCAATTGATGTTTTTGCATGATTTCATCAAATGATCTGAAATAGAAGTCTATTCTTTTGATAAGTTCCTCCGGTGTAAGCCGCTCGGCAATTTTAGTGAAGCCTTTGATATCTGCAATCAATACTGTAGTATGATCAAATTTTTGCGCCGTTGTTTTACCGGTGCGCTTCAATTCTTCAATCGATGCTTTTGGCAAAATATTCTCAAGCATCTCATCAACCTTTCCTTTTTCCAGTTCAATGGCCACCGTTCTTTCCAACACCCTGGATTCAAGGTTTTCATATAAAAATGCATTATCCAGCGAAACAGCTGCCTGTGCGGAAATCAAACTCAGAATATTCATTTTCTTTTCATCGAATACAGATTCCTGCTGGAAATTTTCAAGGTATAGTGCACCGAAAATTTCACCCTGTTTCAATATGGGATAAGCAATTAATGATTTCGGTTTAAATTTTTCGAAGTATGCAGTATTGCTGTAGTCGGAAGATTGTGCCGGTTGATTTAATATCAGTGGTTCTTTCAACCTGATCACATACCTGATAATACTCATGGGTAAAGTATCATTATCGGCATACAGATCGTGTGTTTGCATTCCTGATAAAGCACTATATTTTGCCTTAACAATAAAATCGGGACCGGTTTTCACCAGCAGATAGCCGGTATCTGCACCACTGTATTGTATAATCGCTTTCATCAACTGCTCAACCAAACTGTCGATATCTTTTTCACTGTTTACCGCACGGGTGGCTTTCAGCAACAGCTTTAAATCCATGCCTGCAAATGTTGTGTCCTGGAGTTCGTCAGCTGTTTGCTGTTCGAGGATCGTATCAGACAGTATCGTCGGAAATTCCTTTTCCAGCTGCATCACCTTCGCATTGGCACCCCATTGCAGCCATGCTTTTCGCGAATAATCAAGATAAGTCTGTGCAATTAAACTATTGCCGGCTGCAAATTGATGGCGGCCAGCCAATTCCAGTGCAAGTGCTTTATAATTGATAAATCCAAACTTCTCGGCACTATGAATGGCTCTCTCGAAAATACCTAATACCTTTTCCGATTGCCCGTTTACATGGGCGAGTGCTGCTGATGCAATGAGGTATTGTGGTTCAAAATTAGCCGCACATAATTCCTTCCACTTTTTAAGATTGTTAACATGCCCTTTCAATGCTTTCAGGAAATTGGTTTTCCCATGTATTTTCTTTTCAGCAGCTTTTGCGCAAATTAAAGCAGCAAAGAAATTAAATTCTGCAAACTCATAACGTTGTTGAATAAACGCCATATACTTTTTACCTTCTTCATACCTTTCTGCTGCCTGGTCATAATGACCAAAAAGATATAACGTACTCATATATGCAATAAAAGTATCTGCAGCTACTGTAAAAGAAGAGGATTTTATACTATCGACTAAAACCTGTGGAGCATTATAACTGCCCATGGTTAATGTATCTTTTTCTATTCCTCTTAAACATAATATGGATTGAAGATACCCTTCAAGAAACCGACGGGTCTCTACGTCGTGACGTTGATCCACGAGTCGTATATAATTTTCAAAAGATTCCTGTAATGTATTCAGCAGATAACCAAGCGCAAACTTTTTTTGATGATAGATAAAAATTGCATACCCGGCAAATATTGGATCACCATTGGCATATGCACCATTTTCCACTTCCAGTATATGATCAATTTCCGGTCGAACAGGTTCCGTCCAATGATGTACAAAATTGTAATAAGATAAACGCACTTTCCATTTCAACGCGGTATATCCTAACTGATTATTCAAAGCCAATGCAACATCCGCTAGTTTTTTACCCATTTGATATTTGCCAAATAACTGCGAAACCAGCATACCATACCCAATGAAACATATTGAGGAAATTCCATTGTTCCCATACTTCATGGAAGCAAAAAACTGCCGCATGAAATTCCAGGCAAAAAGGTTCTGATCATACTGGTAAATAGTCGGGGACATCGCCAGCATAAATTCCTGTAACCTGATCAGTTCCGGATCTTTCATCAATGGCCTGTCGATCAATGCCGGAATTTTTTTCTCAGGTAACATCATCCTCGCTGTAATCACATCTTTTAATACCAATAATAGCGTAAATGCTTTATTGCGAGGCATGTAAACATTATACAACCTGTAACCTGTTCGCCCTGCTTCAATCGCTTCTTTTTTCTTATCCTGGATATTATATAGATATACCTTTACGAAAAGGGCATTCAGCTTTTCAAGTGGCGTTTTGCTTTCCCTGTATAAAATATCAAGATCTTTTTCTGCTTCATCATATCTGCCCGACAAATACCTGCATTCACATTGTTCAAGAAAGATGTCGCATAAAATCTTATAATCAGTTTGAAAATTCAGATGTGTTTTTGCAGCATCAAAATATTGTATCGCCGCATCATATGCAGAAGCATTCCTTGCTTTGGATCCGGCTTTGTAATTGAAACTTATTTTTTGCTGAATTTCTTTGATGTCTGTCAACAAATTTCCTGCTGCGTTATAGTGGTTGGCTATAAAAAAAACTTCGTCTTCAATTTCAGCGGCACTTAAACTGGTGGTTTTAATTCTCGCGGCTTTAAGGTTCATGATGGCGCGGTCATCATCACTTACCAAAACAAGCGCAGCCTGCCTGATGCGATCATGAGAAAAACGGAAGCGCGTATTGGCAAATTTTGCCAGTTCCTCTTCTTTGATATCACTCACCATTTTGAAGAAAGCATCAAGATGCTCATCGAGGGAAACAATATAACCCATGTTCACCGCGGCAGCGATTTCCATTGCAACCGTATTCCTTTTTTCGGCTACAATGCTGGCGAGCGTATTTAAATCAAAAATGTCACCCAGGCATGCTGCTGTGCGCAACAGATTCTGCAGATATTTACTGAGGTTAGTTATTTTCTCAACCAGGAAATCTACAACGTTGGCAGAAACCGAGGCATCCTGCAATAATTTTTCATTCCACTCCCATACCCCTTCATCGTTCCGGTATAATTGTTTTTCTTCAAATAAGGAGGTAAGTAGCTGAAGGGTAAAAAATACATTGCCCCCGGTTTTTTGGAATATCCGTTCTACAAATTCATTAGGGCGCATAACCGGATAATGAAGTGTTTCGAGAATCAGATTACTGGTCTGTTCTTTTTGTAACGGTAAAATCTGAACCGGTACAACTGGCACCCATTTCTCCTGTTTTTGTAAAGAAATAGATAAAGGGTGAGTGGCATCAACTTCATTTTCTCTGTATGCACCAATAAACAAAAGGTTTTTGATGGACTCATCCATTAATATTAACTCGGTCAGACGCAACGATGCAATATCAGCCCATTGCAAATCATCAAGAAATAATATCAGGGAATGATCATCGGAAGTGAAACAACTGATGAAACTGATAAACGTTTGCTGGAAGCGTTTTTGCGATTCATCAGGAGGAAGAGGGTTGACAGGTTGTTGTTTGCCTGCAAGTACTTCCAGTTCCGGAATCACTTCTGCAATAATTTCTCCATTATTTCGGAGATAAGCATTTAGTCTGTTCTTCCAATAATTAACCTGTTCATCTTCCTCGAGCAATATCTTTCTGATCAATGCTTTCATTGCTTCCAGTAAGGCACTATATGGCGTTCCCCGTTGAAGCGTATCAAATTTTGAACTAACCATCGGTACCCTGTCTGTCAATTTATTCCGATGGAATTCTTTTACGATGCGGGTTTTGCCTACGCCTGAATATCCCCTGATATATACAGCCTGCTTTTTTCCTCTCCTGGCTGATTCATAAGCCATTTCCAGTTGATAAAGCTCTTCTTTCCGGCCTATCATTTTTGATGTCGGCACTATCTTGCTCACCCGGTCTTTTGTACCCAATTTATATCCTTCGCGGGACGAGATAATTTTTTCTGCATTATCAAGATCATATAGCAACCCTTCACATCCCTGGTATCTTTCTTCCGGACTTTTCGCCAACAATTTTATAACGATATCATTCAAAACTGCCGGTATATCGCTTTTGATTTTATTAGGCGCCACCGGTGGAATGGCTAAATGCGCATGAATGATCTCAACAGGATCTCTAAAATCAAAAGGCGGTTTACCGGTAAGCAGTTCAAAAAGAATTACACCAAAAGCATAAAGATCGGCCCTGAAATCGGTGATCTGGCTTATGCGGCCTGTTTGCTCCGGACTATAATATCTTATTTCAAGAATATCCTGTTGATGAGAAAACTGCTGTTGCTCTTTCTTAAATATTCTTGTTGCAGTACGTAAGTCAGATAGTTTACAACTATAGTCATTTGTATTAAGAAGTATATTTTCGGGGCTGAGATTTTTTATGATCCATCCGCGCGAATGAAATCCTGCAAGCAGCCGTGTGATACTTTTTGCAATGGTTATAAATAGTTCGGCGGAAATGGTTCTATTTTCTTCAAGAAATCTGCGCAGAGAGATCGCAGAGAAATCAGTATACAAAATACTGGCCTGCACACCCTGTTCAAACAGTTCTACCGGCTCCAGTAAGATGTCGAGTTGAAGTTCACGCATCAACTCCACACCACTTCGTAACGCCGCCACCTGTTGCGTATCCACCCTGAAAAATTTCTTGAGCAGGTACTTTGTGCCAGCAGTTTTGTGATGCACGGCATTCAATTGATAGTAGCCGGTTTTCACCAGTTCATTGGTCGATATATAATCTTCAGGATAACTCAATATTAATAGTCGTTTTCTCCGGGAATCTCAAAATAAACACCGCTAACGGCTCTTGCTGCCTGTAATCCCGACATCACAGTCGCTTCTATACAACCTGCATTAAAACCGTTGTCTATCCAATCACCTGTAATATAAAGATTAGTATAACCAGTTTTATCAGTTTTTATCCTGAACTGCGAACTGTTTGTAAACGACATAACGTACAACTCTGTAGGGTCTATATTTGCCCTGAAGAACTGCGCATCAAATCTCGTTTGCCCTACACCGTTATTCAGATCTATCAATTGTGAAAAGTCAAATGATGATTGTCCCTGCCAGATGCCTGGCCAGATATGTGCGCTCAACTTTTGAAGATATTCCAGTGCATATTGTTTTGCGACCTCGTTTTGAGTAGCCGGAAATTGTGTATCGCTGAAATTGGCGGTTAATGCATTATTTAAAATCTGATCTGCATATGGCTGTGGAGTTGGCCCGCAGAAATACGCAATATTCTGAGGGGCGTTTTCTGCCGGCCAGGCCTCTCTTGGAATGACATCACTCATATCGGCCCAGGTATCGTAAGGTTCCTGGTAAGATCCTAATAATGCGAGGCCCATATTTATATAAGGCCATTGAAGTTGTTCAATAGAAGGCTTTAACCATAACTGGTAGGCAATCGTTGAAATAGGAATCACTGTTTTAATCATCGCCTGCCACGCTGTGCTGGCATTAATCAATTCGCTTGCAACAGCCGGTAATGCACCAATCGATATTCCCAGTATCACTTCATCGAAGTCGGTACCCACGTTTAAAACTTTTGTGGGATAAGGATTCCAGGTACTATAATAGGACTCCAGGTTTATGCCCTGCGCCTGAATGGTTTCACCTTCGTTAAGGTATTCATACTTCGGTTCAGCAGGCCAGGAAGGCAGTCCGTTGACAGTTCTTAAAGGATCATAAACCGGGTATTCGCTTTTAACGGTAGCCTGAACATTAATTGAAATGTTAGCAATGCTGCTTTTATCAGCCGACAAACCAATGTTGGTCACCTTATTGAAGAATTCAAAATTTACTCCCCTGGCTGATAACACCTGGTACATAGGACCGAAAATTACGTCCCCCATACCTGCCATCATCCTGTAATACACATGACCTTTATAAGTGAGCGCCATTCTTAACAGACCACGCAAGGCAGTACCGGCCTCAAAAGTATATTGCCGGTTACCGCCAAAAACCAATCCGTAAACAGCCTGAACAATTGTTGAGTTTAAAGTTACTTCTGCAGCATCATGAATTTGCAGCCAATCACGATAATCAATGTTGTTGATCACATCGAATCCGTTTTCAACAACTTTATCTTCCACCATTCCTTTAATACTTACTATAGTCAAATCAGCGATGATAAAAAATCTTCTCAATTCTGTATCCTTGTCAAGTATTCCATGGCCAATCAAATGGAGCCATTCTTTAAATTTCAGCAAATGAAGCGTGGCCGCTTCGTGATTACCAATTTTAGCCAGCACACTGGCAGTGTGTAATAAAAAAGCGCCGATATCAACAAAAAGATGTTCCCCTTCTGATACTACTTTATGAATGATTGAACGCAAAAGACACATGTGTTCTGTTTGCTTATGTGCCTCAATATTCGCTTTTACTGCATCCGATTTTTTACTTTGAAAATCTTCATGATGTTTTTTCAGCCGTTCAATCAGTAAAAAGATTGATTCCTGGATAGTCGGATGTTTATCACCTAAACCCGGAGTAAGGTCATTAGCCGGAATTTCAAACGGCCAATGCAACCACTGTCCGTTAATATTCTCTTCAAGGCAAATCATATTATAGCCCGTGAAAGCTTCCTGCCAGGTTGCTAATGGGTCGCCAGGTGCACGGTTGTTATCTTTATAACATTGCTGAATAAGATTAAAAGCATTATCGTAGAAACCAAACCACAAATGCAGTCCATGTTCTTCAATTCTTTCTGCCACATTTTTATTTCTGCCACTTGCACCTTTACCGCCAAGGCGCCAACCCATATGATAAACTGTAATATCATATTTGCTTTTCCAGTCCGGATCTGAAGTAAGTTGATAAACTGTTGTGAGAGATCCCATCCCACCACCAAGCACTGCAATCTTTTTCGCCGGCATGTATTAAATTTTTATAAAACTGATATAAGTTAAAGTCCAGTCGTAACTCATGGCAAAACATCCCATCGGCGATGACTGTATGCCGGGAACGGTAATTGGTCCCGCAGGCAGATAGATACAGGAATAATTCACCAATTCTAAAGACATCGGGGTAATCTCAACATTTTGGTAGGCAACTGAGTAAATTGAACTGACATAACCATATACTCCGTATTCAATTACAGGTAAGTTTAATATCGGGGCGATAACATTAAAATTGGCGAGTTCCTGGTCAATCACAGGATCGCCCTGCATCATGAAAGTGGTGGAAAATAAAGGAGAATCTGTTATTTCACTTGATACATTAAATGCTGCCGGGGTTACTTCAAACCGGGCAAGGTGTTTATTAAATTCCCAGAAAATCCTCCCTCCCAAAACAGCGAGTATGCTATCCAGATATAGCACCGGCAAGAAACAAAACGGACCGGTTGCACCTGATGCGGGCATTTTGAACTGTACGTAGGGCAGCATTACAATAAACTCATTATAATGCAGATCCAAATGCAGGTGGAATTCTTTTGCAATACGACTGATTTCATTGTTGGATTGCAGATACGTATCATTAAACATCAGCAACAACGGGTGAAAGCCTTCGGGAGCATACGATTGTGGTGCCAGTTCAAGTTCGGCAGGCAAAAGAGATTGAACGAAA
The DNA here is from genome assembly GCA_031425315.1 of Chitinophagales bacterium. Lineage (GTDB taxonomy): Bacteria > Bacteroidota > Bacteroidia > Chitinophagales > Chitinophagaceae > Pollutibacter. Next base: position 18,824 of record JANPJC010000035.1, on the reverse strand, counting down.
CTGGCCTCAACAGTGGTAAATGCAAATTTGCTGTTACAATGCCCGTATAGAGGAAACTTACCCGGAATACTTTCTAAGCCCGGTGTATCACCGGTATGAGAGGATGAAAACATTATTCAGATTTTCAGATCGTTGGTTAATGCGGTTTTTGACAGGAGAAAGGATTTCGGTATACCAACGGAGTATCGATGGAAAGTATAATTTCTTCATCAAACAATCCTCTAATTCACATTGATAACGGGAACATAACAAAACAGAAATTTAAAATTTTAAATTGACTTTACCCTTGTTTGGATATAATAATTTACACTTAGTATGTATAACCGCAAACGGGATCATCACTCTTTAATCATTACTACAATGAGGTCGATCGAAAAGGCTTAATTTGAAGTTATTACTGCTCCTGAAGTTGCTGTTAAAAAAGAACACAATCGGAATGGTTATTCTGCCGGGATAAAGTACTTTAATGGGCCGGAAGATTTTGAAGAAAGTATTCAAACTTTGGTGTATTTACTCATTTATATATTAAACAGATGAATAAGTCAGCTGAAAATATTGCCGGGGAGGTCGTTTTGATTACGGGAGCGGCGTCAGGGCTTGGTCTTTCGATCGCCGGGAAAATGGCTACAGGAAGGCGGCTTGCATTGATTGACATTGACATAACACAATTGAAAGAAGTGGCGAAAACATTGTCCTGCCCCACGATTCTACTGGAAGTTGATATTACGTATGAAATGGCAGTTGCTGATGCCATTCAATTGGTTGAAAGTCAGTGGGGCCGAATCGATTGCCTGGTGAACGCTGCAGGTATTACCGGTTTGACAAATCTGAAAAGCCATGAAACGGATACTGAAAATATCAGGAAGGTTTTTGAGGTGAATTTTATGGGTGCCTATTTTACTTCAAAATATGTGTTGCCGGTGATGCTTAAACAAAAGTATGGTCGTGTTCTTCATATCGCGTCAATTGCGGGTAAGGAAGGTAATGCCGGCATGCTGGCTTATTCAGCTTCAAAAGCTGCTGTAATTGGCATGACCAAAGTACAAGGAAAGGAATATGCTGAAACAGGGATCACAATAAATGCAATTGCTCCGGCCGTAATCCAAACTGCTTTGGTGGATAAAATGCCGGCAGAACAGGTGAAGTATATGACTGATAAAATTCCAATGAAACGTTGCGGGACGCTTGAAGAGTTGGCTGATATCGCTGACTTTATCCTTTCTCCGTCATGTAGTTTTACAACCGGATTTACCTTTGATCTTTCCGGCGGCCGCGCTACGTATTGACCTCACTATATAATCTTAATACATGAACGAAATTTTTGAAACTGGCAAAATTCCGGTAGCGGTTGTGGGTTTGGGTTTGATGGGCTCTTCCATCACCACTTGTTTGCTCATTGCGGGCCATCCAGTGGTAGGCATTGCCCCGATGGCTGATGATCTATTAAATGCAGAGATTAGAATTACAGAAAATCTTGAGCTGTCATTAAAGGAAGGACTGATTGAAGTGGATCCGAAGTCAATATTACAAAGGCTTTCTATATCCACCGACTACAGTTTATTGAAACCTTGCAGACTAATCATTGAATGCACGCTGGAAAGTATTGAGATAAAAAAAGCTGTATTTGAAAAAATAGAAGCAGTTATTGAACCGGACGCTATTTTAACAAGCAATACTTCGGCTATTCCTATCAGTGACTTGCAGCGGCTCACGCTTCATCCCGAAAGGTTTTATGGATTGCATTGGATGATCCCAGCGCATACCACCCGATTCCTCGAAATCATTTGTGGTGAAAAAAGTGAGATCGCCAATGCTGAGTGGCTATACAAACTGGCGCACTCTTGGGCCAAAGAGCCAACGCTGATGAAGAAAGACATAAGAGGTTTTTTAAATAACCGCCTCATGTACGCAATGTACCGTGAAGCATTTTATCTTGTTGAAAATGGCTATGCAACCGTGGATGACATTGACAGGGCAGTCAGAAACGGACCGGGTTATTGGATCACATTGATGGGCATTTTCAGATGGATGGATCTTACCGGCATTCCGGCTTATCATGCAGTGATGAAAGATTTGTTTCCCACTTTATCAAATGCTACTGAAGTGCCGGAATTGATCGATAAAATTGTAAAAGAAGGGGGCACAGGTGTCATTAATGGTAATGGCTTTTACAATTATACTCCTGAACAAGCTAAAGGTTGGGCCGATACTTATGCAGCGTTTAGTTTCGAACTTCGGAAACTAGCTTTGAAATATCCGGTTGATATTGTAGATCAGAAATTGTCGAAACTTGACTAAATTGGCAACTCATATATGTTGTTTGTTTAAGAATTGGTAAACGCAAACATTCTTTAATATTTGCGCTTTATTTAATTGTACTGCCTGTGTATTAATTACCGTCCAGCCTGAGGCTAGACCGTTTTTCAGGCGTGTATTATCTGGCATCTTTCTTAGCTAAACGACATTGTTCCATAGATTATGAGTATTGAATTTGGCCTGGCGATTTTTATTATTGTACAGTTGCGGAAATCCCTGCAAACGCGCTTGTATTATCCTGACTGGGACCGCATCCTGAAAAACACAATGATAATTTCTATCGTTTTGTTTGTAGTTGAAATCCCCCTTCGCGAAAATTTTGACATGCGGCTCACCGCCATCGCCAATACTATCCTTGTGGCACTGGTGGCAATAACTTATCTGCAACCCATATTTCGGCCGGCGCGTGCTTATATTCATGCCTGGTGGCCTTTTATAGGCGTTTCAATAATAAGCGATACTACAGAGTTTTTATTTCCCGATTTCTATGAAAGATCAAAGGGCCTGTTTGATACAGCTAATACTTTTGCTGCCATCTGGCTCGTTGCAATGATGATCATTACCAATAAGCAGCGTAAGGCGCTTAATAATGTAAGATTACAGGCAGAAGAGGAAGAAAAGAAAAAGAGAATGATGGAGAGCCTGAAAGGGGAACTTGAAATTCAGGTGGCGCAAAGAACTTCTGAACTCACAATTCAAAAAAATGAATTGCAGCATGCCCTTGAGGAACTGCAAGCCACCCAGGTGCAATTGATCCATGCAGAAAAAATGGCATCATTGGGCGAACTCACGGCAGGTATTGCGCATGAAATACAGAACCCCCTCAATTTTGTCAATAATTTCTCTGATCTCAACAACGAATTGCTGGAAGAATTGAAGCAGGAAATTGAAAAAGGGAATGTGGAAGAAGCAAAAGCTATCGCAACCGATATACAGGCCAATGAGCAAAAAATCATCTACCACGGAAAACGGGCGGATGCAATTGTCAAAGGAATGCTTCAGCACTCAAGAGCCAGCACAGGTCAAAAAGAAGTGGTGGACCTGAATGAACTTTGCGATGAATACCTGCGCCTTTCTTACCATGGATTGAGAGCAAAAGACAAGTTTTTTAATGCCAGCTTCAGTGCGAATCTGGATCCTGCAGTAGGTGAAGTAAAACTAATCCCTCAGGACATCGGGCGGGTTTTGCTGAATCTTTTTAATAATTCGTTTTATGCTGTTTCTGAGAAAAAAAGGCTGAATCTTCCGGGATATGAACCAACGGTTACTCTTCGTACTAAACGTTATATCGATCATGTGGAAATCAGGGTTAGAGACAATGGTACCGGGATTCCTGAATCGGTTCTGGATAAAATGTTTCAGCCATTTTTTACAACTAAACCCACTGGTCAGGGTACGGGACTTGGTTTATCTCTCAGTTTCGACATCGTTACCAAGGGGCATGGCGGTTCATTGGAAGTTAAAACCAAAGAAGGTGAATATGCAGAATTTATAATAGAGCTTCCAACCGATAATTAGTCCTCCTACTCACCACCCAAATCATATTATTTCGACTTTTTGTAACAATCTCTGTATTTAAATGTCCCGTTAGGATAAGCCGCCAATATGAAATGGCCTCACCCAACGGACTTATAATGAAAAAGACAGCATTTCTGCTTTTGACAATCACCTGCTTAACGGCTACTGTATTATCGCAGTCGAAGCTTTCTCCCGTTACTTTATCAACAGACTCAATAGAAAGTTTTTTACTTGATAGCACACAGATTCAGATTTATATTGACAAAAAAGGAACAAATGATATTAAGGAAATATCAGCTCTGTCAAACCAGTTTGTTTTTAACACTAGTTCTATAGCTGATGCGGAAAAGGTTGGAGCTATATGGGTTCAGTATCAACTGATAAACAATTCCAGCAGCAGTATTGACATTAGTGTTGGTACAGAAGCAGATACTGTTTTGACATACCTGTTTCAGGGTAATGCTACCAAACCCACTCTTCAATTTCTTTCCGGAAAAAAAGTATCATGGAGCAAAAAAGACGGGTTTAAAGAATCAGAATTGATTCCCGTACAAATAGGTGCGAATCAAACATTTCATGTTTACCAGCGTTTAAAAAACCCTGTACTATCTCCAGAAAAACAGATCGCTGTTGGTATTTTTTCAACACAAAAAATCATTCATACGGAGTTTATAGAAAAGGAAAGGCAGGTGATTGACTTATCGCATTATGGAAACATATTTTTTGCGGGATTTTTTCTTCTGGCTGCATTATTTAATCTGCTGCTATATAAGGTTACGAAAGAACGGGAATACTTTCTGCTGGCAGGTTTTTTATTTTTCCTTTTTATACAAATGAATCCCTGGTTTACAACAGTGTTCGCGCGTGAAAACTTTTGGTTATCCCATAAAATTGAAGAAGCCGGATTAATGTATTTAGTTTTCCTTTTTCAGTTTGTAAGACATTTTTTCAATACCAGATTGAGGATCAGAAAATGGGACAAAGTGTTGTATGTTGTCAATTTTGCCCTCAGTTTGTCAATAATTTCGGAGGTACTGCTCAATGGTAACAGTACAGTTGAACTAATCAGATCAGTTATTTTCGTTGGAGCAACCTGCCTCTATCTGGCCACATTAGTGTATTTGTTTCGTGTGCCCGGGAAGGAAAGAAAATTATTTGCGGGTGCCATGATGCCTTTCCTGGTTTGTTTCCTTTCATTATTTGTGGTTGCAATTGTTTACATCGTTTTTTCAGTCACTGGCAATACTTCATTGGATCAGTTTTTTGAATGGGTGGGAGAATGGGCCTATTTAATTAACAATATTGCAATCAGCTGGGCAGTTTTATATTTCGCGCATATACTGTTCAGGCGTTTTGAGGCACAGAAAAAAGCAATTGCTGTGAAGGAGTTAGAAAAAGAACAGGAAAGAAATGCATTAATAGCTGTACAAAAAATTGAACTCGAAAACCAGGTAAACCTGCGTACCTCAGAGTTGGAAGAAAGTCTTTTAAAATTAACCAAAACGCAAAACCAGTTGATTCATGCTGAAAAAATGGCGGCACTCGGCCAACTCACATCAGGCATCGCACACGAAATTCAAAATCCACTTAATTTTGTTTCCAACTTTTCTGAAGTAAACGAAGAATTGATAGAAGAAATGAAACTGAGCTGGATGAATGACGATAAATCTTTGGTTGAAGAATTAATCAGGGACATCAATGAAAATACCCGCAAAATAAATTTTCATAGTAAACGGGCAGATGCCATTGTGAAAGGGATGCTCCAACATTCCCAGGTCAACCATTATGAAAAAGAACTCACTGATATTAATTGGTTGTGCGAAGAAATGTTACGCATCAGCTATCAAACGACCCGGTCGAAAAACAATGTCTTGAAAGTGAAATTCATTGCTGACTATGATCACTCTGCAGGAGAAGTTTTTGTATATAAAAAAGAGATATCGCGGGTATTGCTGAATATTTTGAATAACGCATTTTATGCCCTGTCTGAAAAACTAGTAGCGCCCGGCCAAAAAGAAAATCAGGATGCTGATGATATGATTGATAAGGAATGGCAAAGTAATCTCTCAACTGGTCACTTTGAAACGGGGTCATTGATAGCTTCAACAACAAAATCCTATGGATTTAAACGACAATCAAAAGAGGCCTTACTGCCAGAAAGTTATGAACCCGTAATTTGGATAACAACTTTACGGAATGAAAATTCCCTGGAAATCAGGATAAAAGATAACGGAACAGGTATTTCAGCATCCGACATCGGAAAAATTTTTCAACCATTTTTCACCACCAAGCCAACAGGGTCGGGCACAGGCCTGGGATTGTCACTGGCTTACGAAATAATAACCCGCGGGCATAGCGGCGAACTGTTGGTATCTTCGAAAAAGGGCGAATATTCAGAATTTATAATACGTCTTCCCTTCTGAGTATTTATTTTATCCCTAACTTGAACGCAGAAAATAATACTAATGAAGATTTTAGTTGTTGACGACGAAAAGGATATAAGAACCCTGTTCGAGCAACGCTTTAGAAAGGAAATCAGGGAACAGGAATTACATTTTGCATTTGCTTATTCCGGCGAGGAGGCATTGCAATATCTTACTCAGCACGTACACGAAGCTGTATTGATTCTTTCCGATATAAATATGCCAGGCATGAGCGGGTTGGATTTGTTGAAGGAAATTAAAACGCATTTCGAAAATCCTCCACCGATAGTGATGATGATTACTGCATATGGTGATGCAGAAAATTATACCCAGGCAATGAAATTAGGCGCCGATGACTTCTTGACTAAACCGCTGGATTTTTCAATATTGAAGGACAAGCTAAAAAAATTATTCTGATGGCGAAGATTCTGGTGGCAGATGACGAAACCGATCTGGAGATGCTGATTAAGCAAAAGTTTCGTAAACAGATCAGGGAACAGAAATACGAGTTTGTTTTTGCAATTAATGGAAGTGATGCTTTACAAAAAATAGCTGAACATCCGGATATTGATATTGTTCTAAGTGATATTAATATGCCTGAAATGGATGGCTTGACCCTGCTGAGTAAACTCGGCGAAGCAAGTCCACTTATTAAAGCAGTTATTGTATCGGCATATGGCGACATGGAAAATATTCGCCTGGCAATGAATCTCGGCGCTTTTGACTTTTTGACCAAGCCGTTGAACTTCGAGGACCTGGAATTAACGATGGCCAAAACAATGGTACATGTTAATCAAACAAGAGAAACATTAAAAGCCATCAGGGAAAATAATATTCTCAGGATGTATGTAGATGAATCCGTGCTTTCGTTTATGGCTCAGCGTGGTTTTGAAAATTCACTCACTGTAAATGAAACCATTGAAGCCACAGTCGTATTCATCGACATCTGTGGGTTTACCACCATTACAGAAAATGAACCGGCCGATATCGTTGTAAATATGTTGAATAGCTACTTTGATGTGATGGTTAAAGCCATCATTGATTCAAAGGGTCACGTTGATAAATTTATTGGCGACGCAGTGATGGCGGTGTTCAGGGGTGACTTTCATCTTGACAGGGCGATTGAAACAGCATTAAATGTGAGATCGCGTATCAACAACCTTTCTGCATCCGAACACCATGGTATTACCTTTATGCCGAAAGTTTCCATCGGGATTCATTCGGGTGAATTGATTTCCGGAAATATAGGTTCAGCTTCACTGCGAAGGCTCGACTATACAGTAATTGGCGATGTTGCCAATACAGCTTCGCGGCTCCAGGGCGCCGCTACCGACGGACAGGTCATTATCGCAGAATCTTCTTATCAACTCGTAAAAGAATCATTTAACTGCAGACAATTGAGAGAAGTGCAGCTGAAAAATAAGGCCAAACCAATCATGATTTACGAGGTTTTAGATTGATCGTCGATTATTAAATCATTTTGCTAATTCAATAGTTACGGCATTAACTTTAATGCAAATGCTGTTTTATGGAACGCATCGCCGGCGCAGCCGACTTTACTTTTATTTATTCTCTTTATATGCATCCGCAGGTCAATCCCTGGCTCTTGTATGAGCCAATGGAACCGGTACAATTTCAACCTGTATTCAATGATCTGATTAATAAGAAAGCTGTTTATATTTTTGAAGTGGATGGACTTGCAACGGGCATGTTTAAACTGGTTCCGCAAAAACATCGGAACAGTCATATTATGTACCTTGGAGGAGTGGCGATTCACCCTGATTTTGCAGGTAAAGGATATGGCGAATTAATGGTGAACAGAAGCATCGAGATCGCAAAGCAAAACGGTTTTACAAGAGTGGAATTAACCGTGGCAGTTGAAAATAACAGGGCCATTCAGTTATATGAAAAAGTTGGCTTTGTCAATGAAGGAGTGTTGAAAAACTATTCATTCCTCGCCGCCGAAAACAGGTATATAGATGAACAGGTGATGTCGATAATAATTTAAAACGTAGTTATGCAGCAGGTAAAAGCAGTTATCGGAAGAGATCACTATAAAACTTTTTTGTACAGTGATACCAATACCCAGGTGGCAGATGAGCCATTGTCGGTTGGCGGAACTGATCTGGGATTTTCCCCTGACGAACTGCTGGCTTCATCACTTGCATCTTGTACAGCTATTACGATTAGAATGTATGCCGACAGAAAAAAAATGGACCTTGAAAAGATAGAAGTAAACGTTTCTGTGGAATGGAATAAGGAGATCGGCCAGACAAACTTTATAAAAACGATACAGTTTGAAGGCAATATCAGCGATGAAGAGAAAGAAAGACTAATTGTGATTGCAGGTAAATGTCCCACCCATAAAATGCTTTCTAATCCCATAACAATTACAACAGTATCATTATGAAGGATATCACAAAGAGGTATTCTAATGGCGAAGTGACTATTGTATGGAAACCAGCTATTTGCAAACATTCCGCTATTTGCTGGCGCGGCGCAGGCGGTTTACCTGAAGTGTTTAACCCCCAGGTTAAACCATGGATAAATCCTGAGGGTGCTTCAACGGAAAGAATAATTGAGCAGGTAAAAAAATGCCCTTCTCTGGCATTGACATACTACCTCAATGAAGTTGATGATAATAAATGATAAAATATTTTCAACTCACATCCGGTTATCAAATCCAGACTTTAATAAATTCTTTGATCGCAATTGGTAGGTAGTTAGTCAAATTCAGTTCAACATAAAAATATTCCAATTATGCAGGGCAAAGGCCTGTAGCTTATCGGAGGAGCTGGCATGAACGGCCCGAACAGTTATTATGGTTAAGGCTGATTTTAGTTTCAATCTAAATGTAAAGCAATATGGCAGGTAGCATTCTTCCCGCGAAGAATCTTAATATATTTTTAAACTGGATTTATTATAAAGATTTCTTCGCCCAATCCAAAAATCCATTAATCCAATAAATCCCCATCCCAAATCAATTATTAAACAGTTACAACCTTAACGCCCGGATTTACGTAGTTTCAGTAGTATTGCCTTATAATGTACTAGATCTGTCTTTTGTGTTCTCTAGCCGCTTTTCCACATGAGTAAACGGTTCTACATATTTATTGTTTTTATAGCAGTATCCATCACTGTTTATGCAGATCATATCAGTGGAGGTGAAATGTATTATTCTTACGAGGGATTTTTAAATGGCCAACACCGTTATAGTGTAACGTTGAAATTTTATATGCGATGTAACAGCGGACGTCAGTTTAATAATCCTTCAAGAGTGGCAGTATATGATAAAGGAACAAGCAGCCAGGTCGTTGTTATTGAAGTGCCGCTCACTTCAACGCAAACTTTAAGTTTGCAGCAACAGGACGATTGTATTACTAACCCTCCAACAGTTTGTTATGAAGTGGGGTATTATAATTTTACAGTCAGTTTACCCGAAAATAATGCGGGCTATATGCTGGCTGCTCAGGTAAATTTCAGGATCAATGGAATTAACAATCTAATCCAGGGGTATAACAATATTGGTGCAACGTATACAGGCGATGTTCCCGGTAACGGGGTCGTATCAGGTGCAGCAAAAAACAATAGCGCTCATTTTATCGGCAGCGATCTTGTAGTCGTTTGCGAGAATAATAGTTTCAGTTATAGTTTTGCTGCCACAGATGCTGACAAAGACGAGCTTCGATACAGTTTTTGTGAAGCTTATGCAAGTTCTGGTGGCGGGATTGGGGCCGGAGGCGCAAATGGAAGTGTGGCACCGCCTGCGCCACCATATCGATCGGTTCCCTATCGTTCACCTGAATTTTCAGCAACTGTTCCATTGGGAAATAAAGTTAAGATCGATCCCAAAACCGGTTTAATTACAGGGATCGCACCTGAATCGGGCATCTATGTAATAACAGTTTGTGTGGAAGAAATACGGGATGGAAAAGTAATAGCCATACAACGAAAAGATCTTCAGATTAATATCACCAGCTGCTCCATAATAGCTGCAAATCTTCCGCCTGAATATCAATTATGCACCGATACTAAAACCATCACCTTTGCCAATAATTTTTCCAATCCACTGATAAAAACATACTTCTGGGAATTGAGCGATCAAAACGGCAATCCATTTTTCAGCACAACGCAAAATCAGTTCACACACACATTTCAGGACACCGGATTATACAATATAAAACTGGCCATTAACAGAGGTGATGCATGCACAGACTCTGCAATTTCTGTAGTTAGAGTTTATCCGGGATTGAAATCTGATTTTACTACCGAAGGGATTTGTTTTACTAAACCAACATTATTCAGCGATAATAGCACTACCGTATATGGTACGATTAATTCGTGGAGTTGGGACTTTGGAGAGCCAACCGAAATTGTTGATCGATCTTCGGATAAAAATCCCGAATATACTTATCCGTTTCAAGGTCCTAAGTCGGTGTCATTGATCACGGGAACCTCCAAAGGCTGCCAGGATACGATAAGCAGGTTCGTTTCAATAGTGGATAAACCACCACTTAATTTCGCCTTCACCGATACATTAATTTGTTTGACAGACTCGGTACAGTTAATTGCAGGTACCATTGGACAGATTGCATGGACGCCTTCAACAGGAATGCAAACGGCTCCATCTTTCAGCCCTAAAGTTTCGCCTGCCGTAACTACAGTTTATTATGCCGATCTTAATGATAATGGATGCACCAATCGCGATTCACTTCGTGTGCGGGTGACCGATAAGGTTAATCTTTCAGTAATGAATGATACAACCATTTGTGCCGGTGATACTATTCAGCTACGTATCCAGTCAGACGCACTTCAGTATTCCTGGACACCAGCCTCTCAGCTAAACAATCCTAATCTGCCACAACCGGTATCTATAACGCCATTGAATACCCGATATACTATTCGGGCAAATATCGGAAGCTGTGTGGCACAATCGTCAATTAATATTATCACTGTTCCTTATCCGCTTGTCAATGCCGGGTCTGATACAATGATTTGTTTTAATTCCGGCGCTTTTCTGTCAGGCACCAGTACCGGTATCAGTACTGTTTGGGCACCATCAGTTTCAGTAGCCCAACCCGGTCAGCTCAATACACCTATTAGTCCGCCTTCAACAACTACCTATACTTTGTTTGCTTACGATAATAAAGGTTGTCCAAAACCTGCAATGGACCAGGTTACTGTAACTGTACTGCCTCCGCTATTTGCCACCGCGGGTCGTGATACTGCAGTTATGGTGGGGCAGCCGTTACAGTTAACAGCATCCGGTGGCACCGGATATTTATGGACGCCGGCAACCGGATTATCAGATTATGCTATTTCCAATCCAGTGGCCAATTATACTGTACCAACTGAAAGTATCAGTTATACCGTCTCTGTGAGTAATCAGGCCGGTTGTACTGAAACTGCATTCATAAAAGTCAAGGTGTTCAAAGAAGGAGATGAAATTTATGTACCAAATGCTTTTACTCCCAACAGCGATGGAATAAACGATATTATCCGGCCGGTTAATGTTAGCATTCAGCAAATGGATTATTTTAAAGTATATAACCGATGGGGCAAACTATTATTCAATACTTCTTTACCAGGAGCAGGATGGGATGGTAAAATTAATGGTGTGTTGCAGGGCTCAGGTACCTTTGTTTGGGTATTTAAAGGAACCGATTATAATGGAAAAATAGTATTGAAAAAAGGTACGGTTACGCTTATACACTAATTCTGTTATCTTCTAATTGATTTGCGTATGTGTTTTCCGTTATTAAAATTCATGCTGCCTGTTACTTCCGCCATTTTATTATCCAGGTTAAAGCAGCCTTGATTTCTTGCGGAACTTCTTATCTGTAAATACCGGCTTCGACTTTTATCCGTGACATAATGTTTAAATTTGGCTTTAAAAAGCCGGCATGCCAATCAGAATATTTGTTACGGGAGGCACATTTGATAAAGAATACAATGAAATTACAGGACAGCTATATTTTAAAGATACCCATCTGCAGGAGATGCTTTGGCTGGGAAGAAGCAGGCTCGATGTACAGATCAGAACGTTAATGATGATCGACAGTCTTGATATGACTGATAACGACCGAATGATTATTGCAGAACAGTGTAAAAAGGCACAGGAGGAGAAAATAATCATTACTCATGGTACCGACACCATGTCTGATACTGCTCTTTATCTTGCCAAAAAAGGTATTGATAAAACTATTGTTATAACTGGAGCAATGATTCCATATAAATTCGGAAGCTCGGATGGTTTATTCAATTTAGGAAGCGCGTTGGGTTTTGTTCAATCGCTGCCACATGGTGTTTACATTGCAATGAATGGCCGAATATTTAATTGGGACAATGTGCGGAAAAACAAAAAGACGGGAGAATTCGAAGAATTGAAATAAAAAAGGGTGGCCAATATAAACCGGCCACCCTTTTCATAATATTTTTCTTATCCTTTGGGTTCAAGCAATTTAAAGAATTGATCCAGCTGCGGAAGAATAACGATGCGGGTGCGGCGATTAGCCGCTTTACCTTCTGTAGTGGTGTTATCACTTACCGGGTGATATTCTGCACGACCTGCAGCAGCCATTTTTGCAGGATCCAAAGCATATTTGGTTTGCAATAATCTTACAACTGTTGTAGCTCTTTTTACACTCAGATCCCAGTTGTCAACCAAAACACCTCTTTTAAAAGCTACATTGTCGGTGTGGCCTTCAACCATAAATTCAATTTCGGGTTGATTTTTCAAAACAGTTGCTACTTTTCCAAGTACTTCATTAGCCCTGTCTGTTACATCATAACTACCTGTTTTGAACAGTAGTTTATCTGAAATATCGATAAATACCACTCCTTTATCTACTTTGATATTGATGTCTTCATCAGCCATATTGCCGATAGCGCCTTTGAGGTTCATCACGAGAGCCATATTCAGGGAGTCTTTTCTGGCCATCTGTTGTTGGAGAGTTTGAATATATGAATCCTTTGCTCCAATATTTTCCATTGACTTTTTGATGCTCTCTGCCTGCGCTGAAGTGATTACTGAAAGATCTTCCAGCTGTTTTAATGACTGGTTGTTATTTTTTTTCAGGAAATCAACCTGCTCATTGAGTCCGGTAATTGAAGCTTCTAATGATGCATTTTTTCTCTCCAAGGCGGCCTTGTCGTCCCGGCAAGTCCTGAGGTCATTTTGTGCCCCTGTGTAAGAGGTATTCAATTCATCATATTTACCTGTTAATGCTTTGAATTTTTTGGAACTGACGCAGGAAAACAATGATGCAACCAGCACCGTAGAAAATAAAACCTTTTTAAAAATCATACAACTGCTTTTTTGAAATGAAATAATCAAAATTTAGGGCGCTAAAGATAAAAGATAGAAGTGATTTTGGCGACTGACTTTTATCAATCTTCAATAAAAGCCTAATTTAAATAAAAAAAACAATGCGGTTTATTTTAAGCTTTTCGATATTACTGGTTTTAACAACGGAGGCTGATGCGCAGAGAACCATATCCGGAGGCCCTTTGAAACCGGAACAGGCGGCAATGGATATCAAACATTACACCATCAGTTTGGATGTAAACCCCACGGAGAAAGAAATAAAAGGATTTGCAACAGCTGATTTTGTACTGCATTCAGTGCAACCAGTATTGATTTTTGACCTGGTGCAGGAAATGAAAGTGTCCGCGATCGCCGTCAACGGGAAAAAAGAATCTTTTGCTCATGAAAACCAGCTGGTGAAAATAACAGGAAAAAAAGAGTTTCTTCCTGGATCATATAGTGTAAAATTTGAATACAGCGGCAAGCCTGCCATTGCTAAGAGGCCACCATGGGAGGGAGGTTTTCAGTGGGAAAAGGATTCTCTTGGTAATCCATGGATTTCAATCAGTTGCCAGGGTGAAGGCGGGAAAATTTATTTCCCCTGTAAAGATCACCCAAGCGACGAGCCGGATAATGGTGCCGATATGATCATCAGTGTGCCAAAAGGCCTGGTGGTAGCCGGTCCCGGGTTATTGAAAAAGAAATCTGAAAAGGGCGGGAAATCTGTTTATTTCTGGAAAACAGAATATCCCATCAGTAATTACTGCCTCTTGTTTAATGTGGGGAAATATAAGGTAGTCAGCCGCAATTATAAAACGATTGATAATCATATTGTACCCATGCAGTTCTATATTTTGGAAGAGCATGAATCAAAAGCTGCTCACCACCTGGAATTACTTGAAAATTCTGCCAGGGTACTTGAAAAATACTTTGGTGAATACCCCTGGGCAAAAGAAAAAATTGCCATCGCCGAGACGCCTCACCTGGGTATGGAGCATCAAACAATGAATGCTTATGGAAATAAATTCAAGTATACTCAGGTTGGCGGAAAAGACTTTGACTGGCTGATGCACCACGAGTTTGGCCACGAATGGTGGGCCAATAAGGTCACTAACCGCGATTGGGCACATATGTGGATTCAGGAAGGAATTTGTGCCTTTGGCGATGCACTCTATACCCGTGAAATAGAAGGAGAAGAGGCATATATTACCCGGATGCAACGAACTGGCCGCGCGGCCCAGAACAAATTACCTATAGTTCAGGGGGAAGAGGGTTTGGACGCCAACAAAGTGTACCATGGCGACATTTATGGTAAAGGTGCTTTTTTCATGCATACCCTAAGGTATATGATGGGCGATGAGGTTTTTTTCCCGACTTTATTAAAGTTCGCTACTGACACTGCCTACACTTATCATAATACAGTTACAACCAACGACCTCGATGCTTTATTCAGTAAAGCCTATGGCCAGAGCCTGACTCCTCTGTTCAACCTGTTTTTGCGCACCACCAATAAACTTGAATTCTCGATCAAACAAACCGATACAGGCACTTGGATGATTAAAACGCTCAATCTGAACATGCCGTTACCCATTGATGTGGTCACATCATCAGGATCTGCCAGGGTAATGGTAGATGGTAAAGGGGTTAAGCTGCAATCATCCTCATTGCCCCAGGTTGATCCCAAAATGTTCTACCTCAAAAAAATCATCTTCGAGGACTAATAAAATTTCTGCCATTCATCCCAGAATAGTGCCATCCGTCCAAATACAATTTGGGAGGGAAAATAATTTATTTCCCTGAAACCATTGAAAACACTGTGTTCTGGGTTTAAACTGATATTAAAGACAGGCAGGTACTGGTAAAAAAGCAGTACTATGCATTGCTTAGTATCAATTATTGCCATATCTTTGATTTCAGATTAGCGGAAAAGCGGATTGGTGAATGAATGGAAAGGACAAAAACGACAGCCGGGATATTTTCAGACAGTAAAAGAAAAACAGGAAAAATCAAATGGTCCATTCCCCAATTCGCAAAAACGCATAGAGAAAGGACGCTAAGTAAATCATTATGAACCCAGAAATTAAAGTAGTATGAACATCGAGAACACCCAGAGCCAAATGCGTAAAGGCGTACTGGAGTTTTGCATACTCTCCATTATCAAGCGTGCCGAGGCATATCCCAGTGATATCATTGAGGAGATGAAAAAAGCAAACCTGCATATTTTGGAAGGTACCTTATACCCGCTCTTAACCCGATTAAAAAATGCAGATTTACTCACCTACCGTTGGGTGGAAAGTCAGAGTGGCCCTCCCCGAAAATATTTTTCGCTCACCGATAAAGGTGCCGATTTTTACAAAGAGTTGGAATCAACCTGGAATGAACTGGCAAATGCAGTGCAGCAGATTACACAGAACGGTCAGATGATAGCAGAACCATTAAGCAACTTCAACCAATAAACAGATCAGACAATGAAAAAGGTAATCAGTATAAATTTTCAAGGCAGGGTGATACCCATTGAGGAGTCTGCCTTTGAAGAATTAAAAAAATATACAGAGAGTCTGCAGCGCTATTTTGCCAGAGAAGAGGGTAAAGATGAAATTATCAATGATATAGAAAACAGGATTGCGGAGTTATTTATAGAAAGGCTGAAGAACAATCCTGCCGGCTGTATCACTGAAGCAGATATACATAGCATTGTGGCAAGCATTGGCAGGCCCGAAGATTTTGATGGTGATATCAATGAAGCGGTGCCTGGAAAACAAAGTACCGGTCCCCGACCACAGGAGTCTGCATCAGCTCAGCCTGAACCAAGGGGCTCGCTGTACAGAAATGAAAATGATAAAGTGCTGGGTGGTGTTTGTAGCGGCCTTGCCCACTATCTTAAAATCGATCCAACAGTTGTAAGAATGCTGTTCGCATTAATAACATTTGGTGGATTTGGATCGGGTGTACTCCTTTATATCGTTTTGTGGATTGTATTGCCTGCCCGCTCAATGGAATTTAATGTAAGAAGAAGATTGTATCGTAATCCGGATGAAAAAGTGATTGGCGGTGTGTGCTCAGGTATCAGCAGTTATTTTAATGTAGGGGTATGGATTCCGAGAGTAATCTTCACGCTGCCTTTTTTTATAGGGTTACTGGGCAATATTTTCGGTAATCATTGGGGCCGTTTCGACGATTTCCCGGATGTGGTGTTCAGTTCTTTCGGAGGCACTTTAATAGTTACTTATATCATATTGTGGATTGTGGTCCCATTCGCGAATACAGCGACCGAAAAACTGGAAATGAGGGGCGAAAAAATTGATCTTGAAAGCATTAAAAATACAGTTCAGGGTGAAATGCAGGGTGTAAAAGGAAGGGCTGAAAAAATGGGATCGGATTTTAAAGAACGCGCAACAGAGTGGGGTGAAGAAGTGAGGGAAAGAAGCCAGGCTTTTGCATCACAGGCAGGGCCGGTAGCCAGAAGAGCAGGTAGTGGACTGGGCCATGCGATTGGAGTCTTGTTCAAAGCATTCTTTCTTTTCATTGCAGGAATAATTGTTTTCGCGCTTTTTATCGCTTTGATGGCAATGATTTTTTCTGGAGTCGGAGTGTTTCCTTTAAAGAAATTCATGATCGACGGATTCTGGCAGAACACAATGGCATGGGGTGCGCTTATACTTTTCCTTGGTGTACCCATCATCGCCTCAGTGATTTGGTTGATAAGAAGAATCTCTGGTGTAAAGTCAAAAAACAGTTATCTCGGTTATGCATTTGGCAGCCTCTGGATAATTGGACTGGTTTGCGCAATTACTTTGGCAGGATTGATTTCACGTCAGTTTAAACGGACCGGGTATGTAAAAGAAGATGTAGCAATTGCTCAACCTGCCAAAGATCGAATGATCGTTGATGCCACTGAAGCAACAGGAAAATACTACGGAATAGTTTGGTTTGATGATCATGAAAATGATTTCCCCGCACTTTCTGCTAATGAGGACAGTATGCTGCTGAACTCAGTAAAATTAAAAGTGGCAAAAAGCAAGGATTCAAATTACCATGTATATCAGGTAAAGTTTTCAAGAGGTAATTCGCCAATAGCTGCTGAAGAAACTGCAACCAAAATTTACTTCCCGGTCACTCAATCTGATTCTGTGCTTTATCTGCCAAAAGGATTTGCCATTTCGCAGGAAAGTAAATTCAGAAATCAGCAGGTGATGGTGGTTGTAGAAGTACCGGTTGGAAAGGCAATTAAAATTGATCGCAGTATTTCAGATTATAGTTGGTTTAATATCAATTCAAACAGAAGAGGACTGCAGATAGATTTCGATGACAACTGGGACAATACATATTCGTGGAGCAGTAACACCTGGTATGTGATGACTGCAGATGGACTGGATGAAATTGAAAAAGATGAGCCATCAAATGATAAAGGAGAGGAGGAGCTGAAAATTCAACAGGACAAAAACGGCGGCGAATACAGGTACCGGAATAAAAGTGATACTATAGATATCAAAATAAAAAAGGACGATACCACAATTAACATCAAACTCAATACTGATATCAACGTAGAAAGGGAAAAAGAAGGACAGGAAGATCAGATAGTCGAAAGCACTGTCAGTAAAAAATCCACAAAAAGCAATTACGGCAGAGCGATGATTTCAGTACTTGATTTAATTAAAATAGGCACCAGATAGAACAGATTGGAAGATCGTTTCAATAGACAGGTTGAAGTTGAAACAAAAGGGCGGGAGCGAAAGTTCCAGCCCTTTATTTTTTGAGTCAGAAGTCTTTAGTCAAAAGTCATGAGTCGTTGGTTTCTACTAATGTTGATGAGCTGGAGATTCACGGAGATGTACTCCAATTTATGATAATACTTTAAGTTGTGTAACTACGTACAAAGTATAACATAATACGTAAAACCTGTATTTTGTTACACGGAGAAACAGCCGGAGATTAAATACAGGAGATTCACGGAGATATACTCCAGTTCATATCAATACAGTAGGTTAAAGTAGAACGTATAACATAAAACGTAAAACCTGTATTGTGTTACACGGAGAAACAACAGGAGATTAAATAAAGAAGATTCACGGAAGATATCTGGAATGTAAAACTTTGAACACTTGCGGTTATCGTACCCATAACAAACTATATAAAATTTTCAAATTACATGCTCTGTAGGCTGTATTATGCTTAAGATCAATACTCACTGTATTGGCTGTTAACCTACAACTGTAAAACCTACAACTTACAACCATTGTCGGCTTTTCCTATTGCCTACT
>JANPJC010000034.1:0-38887 GCA_031425315.1 Chitinophagales bacterium | reverse complement strand
ACTGCTGTGAAAACCGACAGTAATATTAATACGGAGAGGGCAAAGCAAGGAATAGAAGTGGTGATGAAAATGTTGGGTTATTAAAAAGAGGGAGCTAAGAAAAAAGAGAATGAAGTTATTTTGAAAAGCATTGGATACTTTTTTGGTATACATATAAGTTCAATTGAATTGTTATAAAAATGACTGATGAGAAGTTAACGCGGAAATGGCGATTGATTTTGGGTAGTGAAGCAGATGGCGGAACTGCACCTTCGATTACCGGAACAGACCTTCAGATAGACAAAACCTTAGCAGCTTTGTACGATAATGATCGAAAAGGAAGTTTGGGTCCATCTTCGCCTAACGTTAATCGTTGGCTTGGTGATATCCGGTCATTTTTCCCCAACACTGTTGTACAGGTGATGCAGCAGGATGCGCTGAAACGACTGGATTTGTCGCAGATGTTGCTGGAAAAAGAGATGTTGGAAAATGTGGAAGCCGATGTTCACCTTGTGGCAACATTAATGACGTTAAGCCGTGTAATTCCAGATAAAACAAAAGCCACTGCACGCCAGGTTGTTAAAAAAGTTGTTGACCAGTTACTGAAAAAGCTCACACAGCCTACGCAGCAGGCAATTATCGGAACGCTGAATCGCTCCATCAGAAACAGGAGACCAAGGCACAATGAAATCAACTGGCATGCTACTATCCAGAAAAACCTGAAACATTATCAACCGGAATACAAAACAATTATTCCGGAAACAAGGATTGGTTATGGCCGTAAACGGAACTCACTGAAAGATGTCGTGTTATGTCTGGATCAAAGCGGTTCGATGGGCACTTCTGTTGTTTACTCAGGAATATTCGGTGCAGTAATGGCATCTATACCAGCTATCACTACAAAAATGGTGGTATTTGATACTGCGGTGGCTGATTTAACGGAAGAACTTGATGATCCGGTGGAACTATTATTCGGCGTTCAGTTGGGTGGCGGCACTGATATTCATCTGGCACTAACGTACTGTCAGCAGATTATAAGAAAACCTCTCGACACAGTATTAGTGCTGATAACTGACTTATATGAAGGTGGTGACCAGGAAGGAATGAGAAAAAAAGCGGCGGAACTTACTGCAGCAGGAGTGCAGGTGGTGGTACTGCTGGCACTCAACGATGACGGAGCCCCTTCATATGATCATGGAAATGCGCAGTTTCTTTCTAACCTTGGTATTCCAGTGTTTGCCTGCACACCTGATAAGTTTCCTGATCTGATGGCAGCTGCTTTAAGTAAACAGGATATTGCGATGTGGGCAGCAAAAGAAGATATGGTGCTGAAGAAATAAAATCAGGATGTGGGTGCAAAATGAGGTAATGGATTTTAACACTGTACTCAAATTTCAAAACGTTGGGACATGATGTGGTTGAGAAGGGAAACTGCCGCTGACATTTGATGTGAAAAAGTATTGAGGCCCCTATCATAATTGTATTTATAAAAAACCAGATACTCAATTCACATTCGTTAATACTTGTTGCAATTATTTTAATTGAATATTTTTTTCTGACCGGGAGATATATCCTGTACGATTCTCATCCACAACAGGTTCATTAAACCAGACATCTACGGTTCACAATCAGTTATCCTGAACAGTGAGGTTGGTCTTCAATGCCACTTATCTGTTCGCGTTATCCTTCCTTTTATTAATCTTAACAACCCTTTAATTAAACCCCTGGCTTATTAGCCGTCTAACTTCTGAAGCAATATTCAAGCAAAATGAAAAAGATTTTACTCCTTGTTACTCCGGTTTTGTTGTTACTCGTATCTTGTTCTAAACAGGAATTAGTCAGACCACCTGTAGACGAAGGATACTGGCTTCGTCAGGAACGTGGCCTTGTTGTAGCGTCTGATTTCAGTTGTGTTTATTTTGTTATAGAAACACCAAGAGGTTACTCAGTGCTTCGCAACTGGGGAGGAAGCTCACCATTTCCGGGTTCGGTAATCTATGGTAATCTTAGTAATTATGGCGCGGGCCAATATTACAACCGTAGTGAGGGATATATTTTTCAAGCCGACGTGAGAGAGTACTGGTTATCGTACTTCGCAGCGCTGGATGAAGCAGAGTGGTATTGTGGCGATACTAATTTCAGAAAAGCCGATTCTACAATCACCAGAGATTCTACAAAAACTAAAAGTGGCCGATAAGGCCATTTTTTTTGCCTCAGCTATTAAACGTTTAAGTGGAACTATCGATAAATATTATTTGCTTTAAGCTAAAAAATACTATTATTATCAACTGCATATTATACGAGTAACTTAATTTAGATTATCGAACCACCACTTTCTGGTTGTTCCAATTATTGCTATCGAAAATTCTTATAATATATACATCAGGGTTTATAAGTCTGATAAATCAACATCCGTTTCTTTCATCCCTTTGGGGATTTTTTTTGAACTTAATAAAGCTCCTGATTTGCTTAGATTTGTTGAATATTCGCTCCGTTTTTACTTTCGCCCATTTCTTTTTTTTATCCACCTTAACAGTAACTAAATTCGAAGTATGATTAGGGGAAATCTTAAGATTGTACGGCCCTCCCGTCTGATAAAAATATATTGTTTCGATCTACGATCAATATGCGTTAGTTGCCGTCAATCCAAATCTTGCAGACTTGCCCGACGAATCAGGGCCAAAATCCATACTTAATGGAACACTACCCGGTGAATTCGTCAGTTACCGATAAAAATATTTTTCAACATTTAATTTGCTATATGAATAAAAATGTGTCAAGAAAAGATTTTCTAAAAAGTACCGCTATGGCGGGAACAGCTATGCTTTTATCTTCTCTGGAAGTATTTGCCCAAAGCAGTGAGGATAAAAAACTTAAAGTTGCAGTGATTGGCTGCGGAAGCGTATCCACTCAATACTTTCCGCATTTATCAAAGTCACCTTATGTTCAATTGGTTAGCTGTTGCGATATCAAATACGATCGCGCAGTAACAAGGGCTAAAGAATATAATGTTCCGAATAGTTATCCTGATATTGAAAAAATGTTTGCCGGGCCAGCGTTTGACCTTATGGTAAACCTTACCAATATGCAGGAACATGGAAAGCTCAACAGGCAGGCATTGCAGGCCGGCCGTAATGTTTGGAGTGAAAAGCCGATGGCGAACACATACAAGGAAGGAAAGGCGCTTTTTGATCTGGCTAAAAGTAAAAACCTGAGAATATGGGGCGCTCCTGCAGTGGTAAACAGTCCGCAGTTCGCGTTTATGAGCAAAGCGATACAGGAAAAAAAACTTGGCCGTGTTGCAGCCGCTCATGGCAACTATGGTCATACAGGCCCCACATGGTCGGCTTTCTTTTATGAAAAAGGTGGAGGAAGCCTGCCTGATCTCGGCGTGTATAATCTGGCAACCCTAACCGGATTACTCGGCCCTGCAAAATCGATAATGGCCATGACGACTATCGTAAATCCGGAACGAACTGTTGATGATAAAGGGAAAATAAAAGTGGAAGCAGAAGACAATGCCGTTGTTGTAATGGAACACGCCAATGGTGTATTATCTAATGTGCAATGTGGTTTTAATTATTTTGATCCGCACGGCCATGAAGGCAAGGGACAAACGCAGCATACGATCAAAATTTGGGGAGATTATGGTAACATGGGGCTGGTGGGTTATGACTGGGCGCCATTTGGTGTTGATCTCGGAACGTCGTGGGATGAACCAGCGAAGCGATATGTTGAAGATACGCAGGGCTATGTTTGGCAGGAAGGGGCTTCTGTAATTGCTGAGTCGATGGTAAAACAGATTGAACCAAAGATTGCGGCAGAGCATGCATTGCATGTACTGGAAATTATCGAGGCCGCAAGAAATTCATCTGCGACAGGAAAGCGAATTACATTGCAATCAACTTTTAAATGGCCGATGGTATGATGATACAGCCATGTGAAGTGCGAAGTGTGAAATGCGAAGTGAGTAGCCTTCTCTAAAGGTGAATGAGTGAATGTGTCAATGAGTGAATTCGAGGGCAAGTGCGAAATGAACAGCCGTCGACTGCTTGAATCGTGAATCGTGAAACAATGTAGTTGAAATAAGAATGATCAACCTTCTTAGCGGTGCTTTTTTGAACCACATTAGACACATAGTTAAATACAAAAGAAATTTCTATGTGCCTTCCATGCCTATGTGGCGGATGTTCCCTTGGGAGACCCTTCCACAAAATCTGAAAATTTTGATCCGATCCGTGTCCTATTTCAAAGACATTGAATCGTGAAACATAAATTGAAGCAGCCCCCGGAAAGTGAATTTGTGAAGGGGTGAATGAGTGAATGAACAGCAAGTTTTCGACGTGAAACCTTGATACACAGATAATGACCGTTCCTGCTCAATGCTCACTGCTTACTGCACACTGAGTCTGATATTTCGCAAATATTTGCTTTCTTTGAAACCGTTGTCACCAATTTCACTCATTGACCAATTCACTCATTGACCAATTCACTCATTCACCTTTTTAAATATGGGTTTTACTCAAAAGCTAATCCGTTATACCACTATCAGTATTGTCCAGGTTGTTTTGTCATGTTCAGTTACATCTGCTCAGCCGTTAGACGTTGATAGTTACAAAATGGAAATGAATGAGTTTTACCAGAAGCGTGTACATTTTTTAAAAGCGCCAAATGGTTGGTTGAATCTCGCGGGATTGTACTGGCTTAAAAAAGGAAGAAATTATTTTGGAAGGGATTCCTCGAATGAACTTGTATATGAAGCTGATGCAGTACCGCCAAAAGCAGGCTATTTTCTCCTAAAAAAAGGGAAGGTACAATGGGTTAGCAGTAAAGGTGTTTCAGTTAAAGTAGATAATAAACTAATCCTCCGTGCCACACTTTACGATGGTAATTCTCATACACCGCCGGTGGCTGCGTTGAGTTCACTGCGATGGAGTATTATTAAACGCGACAGCCTTTTGGGGGTGCGTTTGCGCGACCTTGATCATCCTGCGTTAACACAGTTTACCGCGATTGAAAATTATCCATTGGATACGATGTGGCGGATTCATGCAAAGTTCGTGGCTAAGGAAAACGATAGTTTACGGATATCAAATATGATGGGTCAAACATATATGCAAAAGTCGCCGGGAAAAATTCATTTTACAATAGCTGGAGTTGATTATACACTAGATGCGCTGGAGAATACCGGAGATGATTTATTTATCATTTTCGCAGACCTTACAAATGGTTTGGAAACCTATGGCTCCGGCAGATATATTTATATTTCAAAAGCAGACGCAAACGGAGATTTAATTATCGATTTTAATAAATCAATCAATCCTCCCTGCGTGTTTACCCCATTCGCTACATGCCCGGTACCGCCGCGACAAAACAGGCTTCAAGTGAACGTTGTTGCAGGCGAAATGAGATACAGATCGGGGTTATAAAAACTTGTAACTTACACCAATAGGTTTTGGCTATGAAAAGAAGAAATTTTATCAGTAATTCTACAATCGCGATAGCGGGATTATCGCTCGGATCCCCGGCTAATTTTAAGAAAGGAGTTAAACTTTCCTTTTCAACTTTAGGATGTCCTGACTGGTCATTTGAAAAAATTGTTGAATTCGCAGTAGAACACAAATACCAGGGGCTTGAGATCAGGGGAATTCAAAGAGAACTCAATTTATTAAAATGCTCGCCATTTAGCAACACATTGAATATAGCGAATACAGTAAAGCTGATGAAAGACAAAAATCTTTCATTTGTTGATCTTGGATCTTCTGCCGCCTTGCATCATCATGAGCCAGAAAAACGCAAACAAAACCTGGACGATGCGAAAAGATTTATTGACCTTGCTGCAGCTATTAACTGTCCGCACATCAGGGTATTCCCCAATGACCTTCCCAAAGATCAGGATAGAAACCAAACAATCGACAGAATAATAAGCGGTCTGCGAGAATTGGGTGATTATGCGAAAGGAACCAAAGTGGTGGTATTACTGGAATCGCACGGTGAAGTTGTATACACTGCTGATTTGGTAAGAATAATGGAAGGGGCAAATCATCCGAATGTTGGTTTGATCTGGGACATTGTGAATATGTGGAGTGTTACACAGGAAGCGCCGGAAGCGGTATATCCACAATTAAAAAAGTATATCCGGCACACTCATATTAAAGACTTCAGGTCAGTGGAAAAGAAACATCTCTACACACTCGTAGGGGAAGGTGAATCACCTGTCATGAAGGCGGTAGATCTCCTGTATAAAAATAATTACAAAGGATATTATGGTTTTGAATGGGAGAAACTCTGGCATCCGGAAATACAGGAACCTGAAGTTGCCTTTGCGCACTATTCAGCAATGATGAGAAAACATTTCGCTTAACTTAAAAAGAATGACTGCTCTTGCTGCAACAGCTCATTTCAAGCAGTATTAAAAAAGGAAAATACAAGGAGGATAAACTTAAACCTGCACAAATACACAATCACGGGTACGTACAGACGTGAAAAGGAATTCAGGAATTTTCTATCATGACATCAACCTGCCGGGCATAAAAGTGTAAGGGTCCAGTGAAAAATAATTATCCTTCGTTTCAGGTAGTTGTTCACTAAGGTCAAGTTCAAGAAATGAATTTGATTCTTTTACTTTCCACAGAAACATTGTTTTGTCTTCGCCCGCATGTTCACTCAATTCTGGAATTAACTCATGAATGAGCCCGTTCCAGCAAGCTTCTTCCAATTGTTCTGATGGAGATGAAGTTTTTTCATTTTCATTTTTAAAATGATATTGCCTTGCTGTAAAACTGTTTCCTTTTACGAGAAGTATTTCCTGCTGTGCCGATCTTGTTCCCATCTTAATATTATTTATGGTTCTCTTTATTATGACGTTTAATCAAGCTTAAGGTGACATTCAAACGTTGCAAATATTTGTTAAACCCATAAGCTGTTTAACGGCTGCCCCTTCTAAAATCAGTAACATCAAACTGGTTCTTTATTCTTTTCAACAATGCGGGAACGGATAGGCTAAGCTTATTAATCAGATCAATTTAAATGCCTGAGCTTTCCCCGATCTTGTGGATATTAATTACCACAATTTTTCCACTTTCAAAAACATCCCCGTTGAATTTAAACACAGATTCTCAGGTGATTATTCAGAAACGGTCATAGTAAAAAATTTATTGCAGGCAAAACAACTTATCAACCCTATGGTGTAAAAATTCCTCCCGTTTTCGGGTTACCTTTTAGTGAATACTATATAAATGGCTGAGAATTTGATATTTAAACCTGAACAAAGCTTATTTCATTTATATATTCAGTATGAGCAAAAAAGTAAAATTCATTTTATCTGCAGATATCGTTGCAGATGCTACCGAAGGTCTTTTATTAGGAGAATTCAATAACTGGGATAAAGACAATGGCTTTACGCTTAAAAAAGCTAAAGACGGATCTTTACAAACAACTGTTAGCCTTGAAACAGGCAAAACCTATGAATATCGTTACCTTTTAAACGATGGTCGCTGGGTGAATGATGCAAATGCCCGGCAGTATGCTCCAATTCCTGCCCTCAATGTAGAAAACTGCGTAATTACTGTAGCTGAGGATGAAGCTGTGAAACCAGGCAAAGCCAAAGTAAAAATAACTGCCGAAACACCCGCTCCTATTGTATCAGAGGCCGTTGCTGATGAACTCACCAAAATTGAAGGGATTGGTAAAAAGATTGCTGAATTGCTGCAGTCTGAAAACATCCACACCTTCACGGACCTGTCGAAAGCCAGTGCAAAAAAATTAAAGTCTATCCTGGAAAATGGCGGTAACAAGTTTAAAATGTTTGATCCAACCAGTTGGCCCAAACAAGCCAAACTTGCTGCTGCAGGTAAATGGGATGAACTGAAAAAATTGCAGCTCGAGCTTAAAGGCGGTAAATAGCCCTTCATTTCCCACTGATTGTTAGCCAATATGTTCTGTTTATAAGTGCAGAGGATATATCAACTGCATTTATGATGCGCCGGTATTTTACCGATGACGCATAAAGCAATTTTATGCCTTTAGATGATTCATTGTAATGCCGTAAATTGAGTTTGAAATTATTTTCTTACTCAATTAAAACGATTGGCATGTCTAATGATTCTCAGGCTTCCCGCAGAAAATTCCTGCAAAAATTGGGAGGAACAGGACTTTTTTTTGCTGCTGGCGGCGCTTTGGCCCTTGCTGCTGAAAAGAAAGCTGAAGAGCGGCTTATTCGCTACGACCGTAAATTTTCTTCCAACGACAAAGTGAGGGTTGGGGTCATTGGCTTTGGTATCCAGGGTCATTTCGACCTTGCCACTGCTTTAAAAGTACCTGGTGTTGAGCTGGCTGGTATATGTGATTTGTATACCGGTCGTATTGAAAACGCGAAGGAACTGTACGGCAAGGATTTATTTACCACCCGTAATTACCAGGAGCTCCTCGATCGGAAGGATATTGATGCCGTACTGATTTGTACCAGTGATAACTGGCATGCAAGAATCACAAAAGAGGCATTGAAAAAAGGGAAACATGTGTACTGTGAAAAACCCATGGTACATAAAATAAGTGAAGGAATGGCTGTGGTTCAGGCACAGAAAGCGTCGAACAAGGTGGTTATGGTAGGTAGCCAGAGAGTGAGCAGTATTGTTACTCTAAAAGCGCAGGAGCTTTTAAAATCAGGGGAAATAGGCAAGCTCAATATGGTGAATGCGGCATACGACAGGCAGAGTGCAATCGGCGCCTGGGAGTATACCATGCCATCAGACGCTTCGCCTGAAACAACCGCATGGAACCGGTATATAGAAGGGGCAAACAAAATACCATTCGATCCGAAAAAATTCTTCTGGTGGAGAAACTATAAGGATTTTGGTACCGGTGTGGCCGGCGATCTTTTTGTACACCTGATTTCCGGAACGCATGTCATTACCGGTTCAAATGGCCCTAAAAGGATATTTTCATCGGGACAGTTGTCGTATTGGAAGGATGGTCGAGATATTCCGGATGTAATGGTTGGCGCAATGGATTATGCAGATAGTGCTGCACATCCTGCTTTTCAGTTAACACTTCAGGTAAATTTCATCAGCGGAACCGGCGGTCAGGAGATGATTAAATTGATAGGTGACGAAGGTGTAATTGAAATAAGAGGTGGCGGATTGACAGTAAAACATAGCATTTTGCCTAAGGCACCCGGTTTCGGTGGATATGACGCAGTATTTACTTATCCCAAATCTATGCAGGACAGTTTAACTGCTGCATACGATGCGAAATACTCAGCAGAAGAAAAGAGACGGCCAACAAAAGATGATATAGAATATAAAGCTCCGCAAGGATATAGCGAACATCTAGAACACTTCACGAATTTCTTTGATGCAATACGCTCGGGTAAGCCGGTTGTAGAAGACGCTGCCTTTGGATTCAGAGCCGCAGCACCTGCATTAGCTTGTAATGATAGTTACTTCAGTAAAAAAATTGTGAACTGGGATCCTGAGAGTATGAAGCTTTTAAAAGCGTAAAATTTAATGTTGCAAAAGGCCCTGAACATTCAGGGCCTTTTCTTATTAATGGGTATATTATTTCGTTTCAGATTGAACTGCTGCAAGTAATGATGAAAGTTCAAATAGATTAGCCTGGTTTGTATTACTGAGAATTATAACAGTTCTCTTTTTCTCAATTTCATGAATCCAGTTTGCGGTGGAACCGAGTATTCCTCCCGGCCGATATACAAAATCGCGGCTGAAAGAACCGAAGCCATTACTAAACCAAAATCCATATCCCACGTTTTGCAGGTCTGGATTAGGTTTTATCATCAGATCAACCGAAGACTTTTTTAGTATCCGGTATTCAAACAATGCTTTATTAAAAGCGTACAAATCACTTACCGTGGAATACATCGATCCTGCTGCAAAGAAGTTTTCGATGAAATAGGGTTCATCAGGATAAATTGTTGTCAGGCTGTCGTCGTAAGTATAAGAAGGCAGAATATCCCGGTCTCCTAAAGTTGCCGTGCCGGTGTTGTACATTTTCAATGGCTGAAGGATGGTTTTATGCAGGAATTTTTCGAAAGTTGATCCGGTAACTACTTCAATAATTTTGCCCAGGATGATATAACCACTGTTGTTATAATTGAATTTTTTGCCTGGTTCGCTTTCGAGGTTTCCGCTGCAAAATTTTTCTATAAAGTCATTCAGCGGAAGTTTTTCCTTGTATACTGTCATTCCGTTTCCACCTTCGCAGTCAGGAATACCAGCACTGTAGGTGAGCAAATGATGAATCGTTACTTTATCTTTTGCTTCACCATTATAATCTTTAAGGTGTTTGCCAATTACATCATTCAAATTAATCTTTCCATCTTCTACCAACTTCATTATTAATGCAGCAGTGAATGTTTTGGTTAATGAAGCAATTTTAAACCGGGAATCAGGTGTAATTTTTTTCCCGTTTTGCCGATCTCCAATGCCGGTTGCTTCCTGGTACACTATTCTGTTGTTCAGCCCAACAAGTATCACACCATCAAATTTTTTACTCAGAAAAAAACTATCAGCAACTACCTCATATTGATTTTTCTGAGCAGTAACAAATAGCGATGATAGAAGTGAAATGATGAGAAAAGTAAACTTCATCTCAGGTTTTTTTCTACAACCGTTAAATGAATAAAAGGTTGAATATTCTGGAAGCGCATTTATTATGACAGAAAATAGTTTTATTTACTGAACTCAACAGTAAACGATGAAGAATATTCATTTTTGGGGCCTTCCATATCTTTAAAAAAGAAGCGGGCTTTTTGACCCAGGTTTAAGCAGGTGCGCCTGTTTTTTATATCGTCTTCAGTATTCATAGGTTGTAAAGATGGGTACCAAAGAATATGGCCCGGTTTATCAATCAGCAACTCAGGTGCAGTCCACTCCTGCGATTGCATGGCTACATCAAAATCTTTGTTTTTATTAAAGGAGATATATAAACTACTACCCTGCCATGACGGTCCTGTAACCTTGCCCATCAACATCACCCAACAATCAAGATAACTGTTCCAGCTTACTGATGGGCCCCAATGAAATGCAGTTTTTGCAGAGGAGGCACCATTGCCGCCCATGCCTCTCGGAATCTGCAACGACTTTACCGGTTGCCCTATACCGTTATAGGGTATTGTAAAGTCTTTTCCGTCCCATCTTTTTGCTTTATCTACCGGATTATCCAGATCTTTTAAAGGTATTCGTGCAATGCTGATACACTGACCTGTCCATTCGGCAGAGTCACTGTATTTCGATTCATCGTAGACACCAGGATATCCGTACTCACCGTAAAAAATATAAAGATGTTCTCCGCTGGCCACAGCCGATGGATCACCTACGCCACCGGCAAATGTTACAGAAGTATTATGGGGCTTGAGAATCATCCTTTCCTGTAAATCTTCTAAAATAATTCCCTTGTTTTCCCAACTCCTTCCTCCATTTGTCGATTTCATTATACCGATACGACACACAGCCGCAGCGGAAGCCGGCCCTTTTAATCCCTGCGGCCATTTATTATCAATATACCCTTCACCAGTTGATGAATCGTACGGAAGGGTGGCAGGATAATTTTCATTATGATATAAAGCGAAAAGTGTTTTTTCTGAACTATCTCTGATATCCTGGTAAACGGTTTCAAACCACACTGCACCATGTAATCCTTTTTGCCCAATCGATGCGTTTGGTGGCATAACAGGCCTGATAAATTTATCCGCCTTGCTGCTGAATGCTTCATCAGCATTACGACCGTCAGCAAACTCAAGTTCAGTGGCATATCCCCATACAGGATCCTCTCCGTATTTTCCGGGAAAGATTCGAAATGTGTCTTTGATCCACACTTCAGCCATATTGCAATCCACGAATGAATTGAAGAAAAACTTTTCTGATGGAACAAGCTTAAAAGAAGGCTTAAAGCTTTCCTTTTTTTCGGGTGCTTGTGAACAACTATTCAGTACAACGAATGAGAATATTGTGGCAGTCAAGAAAAACGAGAGCAATTTGGTTTTGAGCATAGCAATTTGTTAGAAGAGGAAGGTAAAGAATTTGATTAATCTTTAGAAAATTAGACTCAGAGGAATAACATAGAAGTGCAAAGTACCAAATGTGAAGTGGGAAGTAACAGCCGTTTCCTGCATGAATCGTGAATCGTCAAACATGAATCGATCATCCTTCAGGATGTGAAAAAGTGAATAAGTCAAATGGTGAAATTTAACTGTATTGGCTATTCCCTACTGCCTACTGCCTTTTTGGACACAGAGGGACACAATAAAGAAGTGCGAAGTACGAAATGTGAAGTGGGAAGTAACAGCCGTTACCTGCGTGAATCGTGACGTGAATCGATCAGCCCCCAAGGGGTGAAAAAGTTAATAAATCATTGGTGAAATTTAATGTATTGGCTGTTTAACCTAAAACGTAATACTTATAACGTATAACCTGTATTGGCTGTTCTCTACCGTCTACCAACTAAAACCTGGGTGAATAATACCGGAGAAATTTTACTGTTACTATCAATTGTCCCGTATGCCTCATGGTATGTTCAGCAGCATGGAATAAAAGTCCAATCACCGTTGAAGGCAATTGCTTTCGGCCAATCCCGCGGAATTCGGTGAGTGTATTTTCATCAACATGCCTTAGAAAATCGAGACTGATGTTTACCTGTTGAATCAGTCGATGTACTAAAATTTCCAGCGTCACTAAATCATCAGCCTTTCCCTCTGCACGCAGATAATCCAGCTGCATTGTTGTTAATGGAAGATTCTGAGCATAAGAAAACAAGCGGTCCAGCACGCCGGTGATGTGTTGCAAATGAAACCCTGTCGACGCTACACCAGCCCGTTTTTCCCACAACAGCGCCTCAGGAAACCCTTCCGTTATAGATTTGATTTCATCCGCTGCTTGTAATAAAGTGTGTGCAACAGGTTGTAATAAAGCCGGAATTCCTTCCACAGGTCCACGTTGCCAGTGTTCCGGCAAATCAACTTTTTCTTTCATGCGTAAAAATAACGGCATTTATTGTAATGTTTTGTGTCGTATTGTTCTTACCAGCGCTACATGCAATACCTTTAATGAATGGAATACCGTCAACTGGGAAAATCAGACCTCGAAATTTCCCGGATAAGTTTGGGATGTATGTCACTAAATCCCGGCGAAGAATCAGAATCTGTTCAGATCATTCACAGAGCAATAGACCTCGGTATAAATTTCTTTGATACTGCGGATGTTTATCACAAAGGCAGGAATGAAGAAATGCTTGGAATAGCAGTTAGAGAAAAACGCAAAGAAGTTTTTATTGCTACCAAGGTGGGCAACATACTGCGAAGCGATGGATCCGGATTTGAATGGAATCCATCAAAAGCTCATATTATACAATCAGTTGAAAAGAGTCTGAGCCGATTGCAAACAGATTATATTGATCTGTACCAATTGCATGGTGGCACTATGGAGGATCCCATTGAAGAAACGATCGAGGCGTTTGAAATGCTAAAAGCCCAGGGAAAAATTCGTTACTATGGTATCTCCAGCATTCGTCCGAATGTGATTAGAGAATATATAACAAAATCAAATATCGTAAGTGTGATGATGCAATACAGCCTGCTTGACCGGAGGCCCGAAGAAGCGATGCTCGAACTGCTTTCGTCTAATGATATAGGGGTGTTGGCAAGAGGTTCACTTGCACAGGGCCTGCTTACAGGAAAGGCCCCGAAAGCCTATCTGGAGCATACTCCGGAAAGTGCGGCTGCTGCTGTTAAAGTGGTGAAGACCTTATCTGGAAATGTTGGCAATCAACCTGAAACAGCACTGGGATTTGTATTAAAAAATAAAGCTATCACTTCTGCTGTAACAGGCGTGAGCCGCCTCGACCAAATGAAACAAATAGTCACTATTACAGGAAAATCTCTTTCTGAAAACGAGTATAAAAAACTGGCGGCAACAATTCCTGCATTAACCTATACCGATCATCGTTAATTCTGCTTAATCACGATTTCTTATTTGACAAGAAGTTTTACCAACTTCTCCAATTCTGTAATCTCCACGGCAGTAAGATTTTCATTGTTGTCAAACCTTGATTTTAAAAATAATATTCGTTTATGCGCAGGATATTTTTGAAGAATTGAATTCAACATTTCTCCAACCCTTTCATCCCTAGTGTACAGAGGAGCTGGTGGTGGTGCAGCAGATTTAAACCGCGAAGGGCGTTTTTTTATTTCTGCTTCCAGGGTTGCAAGTTTGTTAGGCGCAATCTTTTGTATCTCCACTGCTTTAGCATATAATCCTTCCAGCTGTTTTTTACTCAGCCCTCCCCGCTCATCATATTGCTGCATGAGCCCTTTCACAAAAACGGATTCAGGATATATGGCCAGAAAATCATTTAAAATTTCCTGGATGACATCAACATCTGGTTTTTTTCTCAGCATAACAAAAAACTGTGTTACCCGCTAATCAAAAGCGGCAGCCTGCAAATCTATCTCATTCGCATCACAGAATTTTCGCAAGTTCAAAATGCATCCCATCCAGCCTGGTAAAATGTCCACCCCAGTAGAAGCCATTTTTATTGGCCATTTCTACCAATTCGCGAACGCTGCCCTTTCGGCCAACAAGAGGTGGCAGTACGCCCAGTCCGTTCCATTCCACATTGATGTCAAAAGCCGAACCAAATGCGTGGTTACTTAATATCCTGTTACTGCCTCTTATGAATCTGGGGTTGTAGGAACCGGCCCAGGTTAAAACCAAATGCATGAGCCCCCCATTCTCCCAGTCTTTCCATAACTGTTCGAGTTGTGATTTACCCTTTTTATGAAAACTGACTTTGTCGGTGCCCTTAATAGAAACCAGCTGCGGAACTTTTGCGAATACGATATTCTCTCTCGCCCAATGATCTGTTACTTCAATATTCTCTCTATTTCCCTGAATGGGTTTGTGCCGGTATGAAAATTTTCCAAACAATGCTGCCCGCTCTGCATTGGTGGTAAGGGGTGAAAATCTTGGTTTAGCTGGCCAGTTACTACTGTCTTTTCCCTTGTTGTCGTCAGTGAGAACACTGAAACCAATCATCATAGCGGCTCCAATTGTTTTGTTACCCACCTTGCCATCAGGCTCGAGGTGGTTCTGTAACTGAAATTCCTGTGATGCTAATTTGGTAGACTCATCAAAAATGCCATTCACCAGGCCATTGTAATAACCCTGACCCGTTAAAAACAATTGCCATTTTTTTACTGAGTTACCGGTTGATCCTAATTTAATTGCCTGCATTATAGTTGATTTTTTAATTAGCAATATTCTGCCAACGCAAATTATTTTCATGGTTGAACAGAAAAGATCATCTGCCCGGCAATAAAGGCAGATACATGTTTTTTACCTGTCAGATTCTGATCTTGTACAAAACCGAAGGCAGTTGTTTACAACCTAATATCCCCCATAGCTGATGTAGTTGTTCTAAATTGAGAGATACCAAATCAATCTCCACGTTCTCCGGAATCTGCCCTGATACATCGGAGCTTCCAAGATATGAAGCGAGAGCAATACGGGGATGCTGATAAAAAAACTCCATCACCAGCGAAAGAAATTGAAGGGCACGGCTATAAGGTTCAAATGGCATAGAGAAGAGGCAATAAAGACTTAGTTTCTGTTTTGCCTGAGATGTAATTCCGGTAACGGTTTGTGAAGCATATGAGGTATGAAGTACCCTGTCTTCTTCGATATTTATTAATGTTACAACAACCCTGTCGTTTAAAAATGTATGGGTATTTAAAGATTGCTGTTGGGTTAGCCGGCTGATATTATCTAGTATAACATAAGGAGATGGTTCAGGATGCTCTTCACCCATTTTTTTAGTCAGGAACTGATTCAGTGCAGTCACCACCGCTGCCAGTATATCGTCGGTCATAGCCATTGATTAAAATGAGGAATGCATTATTCAACACTTTCTTAAGGGCGGCATTAACAGAGATATCATAAGGCAGATATAAATTAATCGATTCCTGGCAGAAATGAAAATATTTTTCCAAACAGGTCTATAGCAGCAAATGTAAAATCTCCATGCTGGTTTATCAATAAGTAGTAAATGGGAAGTAACCGGCTCACGGCCGTCAATAAAAAAACCGAAAACATACTTTGTTTCCGGTTAACCAAAACCAACTCCTGTTATTTTTTTTGTCCCTTCGAATAATTAATGCTAAGCGCGCTTGCGGGAGTTCATATCCTCGCTTACGATTCCTATTATTTTTGCTACACTTGTTTTTCCAGTCTTCCTGCTAACGGTTAAATATTTCCTGCCCATATCTTTTTTGAGAATATCAATGAGTTCATTCATATTTCCCTGTTGAGACGCTTTAAAAAAAGCAAGAATAAATGCATTTTCATTTTTGCCTGGTCTGAAGTAGGGCTTACCATTCACTGTGAGTTTTTGTTTAGCCCTGCACATCAACTGTCTGCAGTTTTCATTTGAGATCTGCAACAACTGGCAGATCTTTTCAAACTCAAGGTCAAATGCTTTACGTAAAACAAAAACAGCACGTTCCCCAGGTGTAAGCATCTTGTACATTTTACCGAGCTGCATTTTTACATCTGAATCAATCTCAATCTTATTTACCTGAACATGTGCCTCTGAAGTAGATTTCACAGTATGGCTGATATAGTTATTCCTCACTTTATCTTTCCTGATCTGGTTGATGTACAGGTGATAGATGGTTTTTGCTACATATGCCTTCACATTATTTACGGAGGCATTTTCGGCCTGCAGAAATTTTACCAGTGCGTCCTGTATAAGCTCTTCGCTGGCATGAATGTCTTTTGTATATTTCCTTGCTATCGAAAACCAAAGCGGCTGGTATTGGTCAATTAGCTCTTTCATAAATTTGTTTTTAAATCCGTACTTATTTTATTTCCTTTCGTTGTCACAAAGTTTATATCATTCATGTTCTTTTTAAATAGCATTGTGTATAGGGTGTAAAAAATCGTGAATGAAACATATTTAATGAGCGATAAGCGAAAATCGACAGAATGATGTGGCTCAGGTATCCCCGAAAGAGGGAAAAAAGGCACTAAAAGTGTAAAAACCGCAGTTCATACGCAGATATCCTCAATTCATGCTATCATAGCGGCAGGCGATGGCAGCCGTGAGGTGGAAAATGCAAAAAGAATGTAATTTGTATGTACTAACTGATACTACTAAAACTCTCCGGCCGATTCCTGCATAAAAAGGACGAAAACGAGCTTCAATAAATGGTTAAACTTCCCCAATATACAAGCAGGGACCTGGCAATACTATCAGTAATGATGCCATTGGTAGTGGTGTTAATCAACAGCCTGCTATTCGGGAAAAGGTATTTTACCGAAGCAACTGTATTTATCGGCTCGTCTTTAGTGGTAGTGATAGTAATGACTATTGTTTGGTTTCTTTTCACGTGGATCGCCGTTACTGTTCGGAGCCGTTTGCCAGGGGATAAAGAGTTGTTTAGAAGATTAGGTATTACCATTGCACTCATCGGTACGATCCAGGCGCTGGTCATCACACTATTCTTTAAAGGGTACGACTTCTTTAACCTTTTCGGATACGAAATCGATAAGCCAAAATTCTACTGGTCACTTACAGTTGCATTTATTCTCAATATCCTGATAACGCTGGTACATGAAGGTTTCGAAAGTTTTGAAAAGTGGAGATTGACTTTTACTGAAACCGAGCAACTGAAAAAATCATATTCTCAAAGCCGGTTAATGGGACTTAAAAGTCAGGTGAACCCGCATTTTTTATTTAATAGCTTAAATTCACTTTCAAGCCTTATTAATGAAAACGAAGAAGAAGCGGAAAATTTTCTAAACGAACTCACAAGGGTTTACAGATACCTGTTACGCGACCCCGACGATAAACTTGTAAAGCTGGAAACAGAGCTGCATTTTATCCGCTCTTATTTTTTT
The DNA here is from genome assembly GCA_031425315.1 of Chitinophagales bacterium. Taxonomy (GTDB): domain Bacteria; phylum Bacteroidota; class Bacteroidia; order Chitinophagales; family Chitinophagaceae; genus Pollutibacter. The sequence continues at coordinate 20,999 of JANPJC010000034.1, read as the reverse complement.
TTACTGAAAGCAAGGTATGGCCAATCTGTTGCGTTTGAAGCTGCTGTTAAAGAAGAATACTATCCGCACCTGATTCCGCCACTCACATTATTAGTGCTGTTCGAAAATGCTTTTAATCAGAATGCCACACATAAAGACAGCCCACTAAAAATAAAGTTGGAAGTGGTAAATGAGGGTTGGCTCGAGTTTTCACATAATGTACAGAAAAAAATTGCTGCAATAAATACGGATAATTCAGGCCTCAATAATCTTTCAGAAAAAATCAGGCTCCTTACCCATGAACAACTTAGAATTGAGGAATCGGACAAACATCGGATAATCCTGCTTCCATTAATCCAATTTAATACTACAGAGGCCTGATGAAGATGATAAAACCATATCGCATTGAATGGCTGAGCTTTTTCATAATTATGCCGGTTATTGCCACAATAAAATGCTATATCATTTTAGAAATAACCTGGTGGGAAAAACCTTCTTTATTGCTGACAGCGTTTTTGCCTGTAATGATAGTTGCGCTGCTGCCATGGTACCTGGATGTAGTCAGTTCAAGACTTATTCATAATCGATTGTCCGCATTACATCTTACCGGGAAAAGAATTCTGGTGATAGTTGTAAAACAGTTTTTTATTATCCTTTTATCAGTGTCTTTGATTTTCCTGACACTTGGCATATTTAATCCTGATATAACAGTTTCGGGGGTAGAGAAATTTGCATTATGTATGGCCGTGGGCCTTACATTCACTTATATTGCCATAATTATTTGGGAAGGAAACTATTTTTTCAAACAGTGGAAAGTCAGTCTGCAGGAAAAAGAAAAGTATGAGTTCCTGAGTTTACAAAGTGAATTCGAAACATTAAAAAGCCAGGTCAATCCGCATTTTCTTTTTAATTGTTTTAATACGTTGTCATCACTGATTAGTGAAGATAAACACCAGGCAGAAGTTTTCTTAAATGAGCTTAGTAAAGTATACAGGTATCTATTGAGGAATAACGAAGATGGGATGAGTACATTGCAAAATGAGCTGCAATTCATAAATTCCTACTTTAATTTGTTGAAAACAAGGCATGGAGAAGCAATTGCTCTACAGGTGGATATCGACAAACGCTATGAAAATTATTTATTGCCTTCATTGAGTTTGCAATTGCTGGTGGAAAACGCAGTTAAACACAACAGTCTTTCAAAAAATTTTCCACTGACCATTGAAATTTTTACTACTGTGGGTAATAAACTCGTAGTGAATAATAATGTTCGGCCCCGTACACAGAAAGCACCTTCCGGCAAAGTGGGATTAAAAAACATTAGCTCAAAATATGCCCTCCTGAAACTACCGGGTTTCCAGGTGATTGAAGATGGAAAAAGTTTTACAGTGGTGCTGCCTTTAATCTGGATGAATTCAGCAGAACAGAAAATGTCGCAATACACACAATCATTATCATAACAAGCGTAAATCGGAATTATGAAAATATTTATCGTTGAAGATGAAGAACTGGCAGTAAAAAAGTTACAGAAAACGCTTTTGACCATTGACAAAGACATTGAAGTAATAGGCACTGCAGATAGTATCGCTACATCTGTTGAATGGCTGGAAAATAACACTTCACCTGATTTGATATTGATGGATATAGAATTGCTGGACGGCCAGAGTTTTGAAATCTTTAACCAGTATGAAGTAAAGAGCCCGGTGATTTTTACCACTTCTTATGATGAATATGCATTAAAGGCATTTAAAGTGAACAGTATTGATTATCTATTAAAACCTGTACAAAAGGAAGATCTTCGAAATGCACTGGAGAAGTATAAAAAAATGTCCGGTGCATCAACATCCCAGGCTGGCGTATTGAATATGGATAACCTAATTAAAGAATTACAACAAAAACTTCAACCTAAAGAGTATCGAAAAAGATTTTTGGTAAAAAATGCGCAGAAACTCGTGTCTGTTGAAGTAGATGAAATCGCTTATTTCTATAGCGATGGCCGATTGAACTTTTTTAAAACAGCTGATAACAAAAAATACGTAGTTGACTATACGATGGATGAAATGGAGGAAATGCTTAACCCGGATGCATTCTTCCGGATCAGCCGATCTTTTTATGTATCGATTGGCTGCGTGGAACAGATTCATGATTATTTCGGTAACAGACTTATGCTGCAATTAAAACCTGCCGTGGATAAAGAAGCGTTAGTGAGCCGGGAAAAAGTTACTGATTTTAAAAAGTGGCTGGGAAAATAAATTATACTGAAGCGGGCGGAACTGTAAGCGTAACTATCGTGGCATTAGCATCCATTCGAATATCAAGTTTGGCATTAATCTGATCAGCGTGTAGTTGTATGTTTTCCAGGTTTTTCGCAACGTTGATATCAGATTGCTTAACCTGTACTTTATCCTCAATTTTTAAAACCAGGTTGTTTCTATCCAGTTCCACAGAAATGAGGGTGTTTTTTCCGCTGCTGTTCTGGCATATCATTCTTAAAGCTTCTTTAAAAACAATAAAGAATCCATGCCTGATTTTCATGTGAGGCTTCATCAGTTTCGCTCCCTCGTCAACTTTCATTGTGATTATCGCATTATGCCTGTTTTTCAGGGCATCAATAAATTCATGCATACGCAAAACTGTCTGCTCCATGTTGTCATTGCCAGGATCAATACTCCACAACATATCGTCCATAGCAATAATCATATCATTACTTTTTTCCCTGATCTGACCGACAATTTCCTTAGATCTTCCAATATCAGAATCAGCCTTCCGAAGTGCCATTTCACTGAGCAGGTTAATATTATTTAATGCGCTACTCACCTCTTCATGAAGATTCATTGCTATGTCGGTCCGAAGTTGCTGGTTACTACGTAGTTTATTCATTCTCTCCATGTCGAGGAGATACAGAATACTAATGACTGCCAAAATCAATAACCCATAAAACCACCAGCTTTTCCAGAATGGCGGTTCGATATCGACTTTTATTTCCAGTATTTTTTCTGATTCTTTTCCCGTTGCAGAAATGCTTTTTGCTTTAAAAATATAATTGCCGGGAGCGACATAGTTATAAACCACCTGTTTGCCAATGGCAGCTTTCCATGTTTTATCCACTCCCTCCATCATATACATGATGATGGGAGAATTATTATAAGTGAAAGTAGTGAGGTCAAATGCAATGGCATTTTCATTATACGGCAGAGTAACAATCCCCGTCCGCAAAATATTGTCGACAGGTTTTCGCTGGTCAAACACCCTGAAGTCTGCCAGGCTAACGCTATTCGCATTGCCCGGTAACTTCATTCGGGAAGGATTTACGATTAATAAATCTGTTGTTGACCCAAATACCATACGGCCATCTTTTAAAGACGTAACGGTGGTGATCTTGCGCCGGCCAAATCCTATTCCATCTTCGGCGCCAAAAGTCAGAAAAATATTACTGTTAATCTGCATGCGGTACAGGCCACTGTGCGATCCAAGCCATATATTACCTTCCGAATCTTTTGCGATAGACGTGATGTCATTTGAAGGCAACCCGTCATTTGTATTGATATTATTGATTGTGTTTCTCCTGGTATTGATAATATTCACTCCGCCTGAAGCCATCAGCATAATGCTATCATTCAGTTGAAGAATGTCAGTAACATTTACACTGGGTAAACGTAGCGATGCATCTGCCTGGTCAGTGTAATGTGCTATTGTTTTATCAGTTGATCGATCGATAACGTATGCGCCATCCCGTTCTGTTCCAATCCATATTCTTCCTGAACTATCGGTATACAATTTCGTGATATGAGCATTAACCCTTTTTATCAGTTTGTAACTGCCTGAAGTATCATTAAAATTCGCACCGATGCATTTTACAATCAGCCCGCTTTGTGTTCCCAGCCACATATTGCCAAGTGAATCTTCCGTAACCTGCCTGACGGTGCGCCCTTCAATAACAGAAGGCTTAACCTTATTCAGCTTCTTCTTATACTGATCAAAAACATAAATTGCCCCCCCCTGCACACCCATCCAAATATGTCCATTTTTTCGTTCGTGCATATCCCAAATAGATTGGGCATCATTTTCTTTATCATGTATAATTGGATTTGCAACCGGCATGAAATGATTATCGTAAGCAAAAATGCCGTGCCCCCAGATCGTCGTATAAATTATTCCGGACTGTGTCGGTAGAATAACATCCGTTTCAAGGTGTAACTCCTTTCCATCTCTTCGTTTGTTTACCACCGTAGATATGAACTGCCGCTGCGGATTAAATACATACAATCCATTATTAGCGCATATCCACAAGTTCTCATCCCTGTCTTCATACAACTTGTAAATCATTTCAAATGGTACACTTGGTGATTGCAATCCCTCATTTCTTGCGTCTTCAAAAGTATTCGACACATTATCCAACCTTGCAAATACATTGGTTCCGTAAATCCAGACCGCTCCATTTTTTTGCTCTAAAAATCCCTTTATTTCATGGTAGCCGTTCACAACAGCCATTATGCCCGGGCTGTAGTAGTTCCATTTTTTCTTTGCACTGTCGTAGTTCAAAACTTCAGGTATTCCTTTTGCAAATGACCATGTGTTAAACCAAATGCGGCCAGCAGCATCTTTAAATATATCAATCGGACCGGGTGCCTTTTCGTTTTTGATAAAATCATTTATACCCGAAAGGAATGGTTGCGAGTCGGCAGGACTAAAACATTTGCTGACAGTATTATAAATTCTAAATCCTTTATTAGTCGATACGAATTGTTTACCCGAATTTTTGTCAGTTGTAATATCCATAATAAACGAACCGTCATTCACTTTTACGGTGTTCAGATCAGATGAAAAAATCCTCTGTTTTTCATTGTAAGTCGCAATGCCATAGTTATGAATCTGAATTAACAGGTTCAGGTCCTTGTCTTCTTTGAATCTGAGAATCTGACTGTTACGGTGTTCTTCCGGCACAGCGATCGACACTTTAAGAAACCGGCCGGAAGGGATATCGAAAATCCCTATTTTATTTCCTGCAGTAAGCAGCCATAGCCGATCCTTGCTATCATAAAGAATATGATTGATGCCTTCAGAAGGAATTGAAAATGAATCTGCCGGATTGTGCTGGTAATTGATGAAACGGGAGCCATCATAGCGCTGAAGGCCATTATATCCTGCGATCCACATATAACCGTTTCTATCCTGCGCCACCGATGTAACATCATCTGAAAGCAAACCATTAGCTCTGCTGATGCGGTTAAAAGAGTATTGTTGAAACGATTGGGTAAAACCGTTACAATATATTGCCAGTAATGTGAAGATGAATACAGCGCGTAGCAAAGTTTACAAAGAATTTTCTTATCAAATATAATAAGAAAGCTGTAGGCTGATTCAGTAAATATTGTGACGATAATTTTTTATTTAATCAATAAAATAATTTTAATACAAATACCCATGAACGGTTCCAGGTGTTTCTCCATTGAACACAGACAGAATCAAAAAGTGATAAAAATTGTCCCGCGTTTTAGAAGCTGGGTTATTCCTGATTACTGTTTGCTCAGCTTTACCCGTTCCACCCTTTCGTTCAAATATATTGTTCCTTTCATTGTGCTATCGTCGCTCCACTGTACCTTGATTAAAGGGCCCTTTGGTGTTTCAATTATCAAACTGTCATTTTCCCAATCAATGTTTTGTATCGGAATATCATATCTGCCAAGGGCCGGCAGGTCTGTTGTGGATTTCCAAATACCATGGTCCATTCGGATTCGTATAATCTGATCAGCACAATTGCTTTTTGCAGACTGTACACGCCAGGTACCCTTAATGTTTTTGGGTGATGGAGAGAAGAAAATTCCACCTGTTATAATTGTTGCGGCGATTATCAATAGCATTTTCATTTTTAAAAATATTTAAATCCAATCCATGTAATACAGAGAGAAAGCAGGCTCATCAAAATGGTTATCGAAATCACCAACATGATTTTTTGGTTTGTAGTCAATTCGTTTTTATTTTGATCCTGCTTCTTCATCACTTTAATTTCTATTCAATGTGAAATTCGTAATTGGAATATCAGTGATCAATACTAAAGCACATAGAACGTAAAAAAAGGGGAATGAAATGAACAGAGGAATATATATAATGATTAAAACGGGGAGGAAATTTTAGTGAAAGAAATACCAGATCGCTTCTACCGGGCTGAAAAACTTATTCAATTGAAGCCGCATGACAATATCTTAGAGGTTGGGTGTGGCACTGGCCTGCTGCTGTCTTTAATCTGCCCGGTTTTGGTAACGGGAAAAGTTGTTGCTGTGGATTCGTCTGCAGCGATGATAAAAATGGCCAGAAAGAATAATGAAAAATGTGAGAAAGAAGGCCGGATTAGTTTTATCAATGAAAATATAGCCGATACGCTATTAGAAAAAAGCAGTTTCGATAAAGTGGTGTCATTCAACCTCAATATCTTTTTAAAGTCTAACATACCTGCCATCGAAATAATTTCACAGGCATTAAAGCCAGGTGGCGATCTGTACATATTCTATCAACCTCCGTATAGCAGCACCGTAGCAATAATGAATACCGCGATAGATTTCATATCGCAACACCAGTTTGAAATCATTCAGAAATTCACCGGATCTGAATTAAAAGTTCCTGCTTTTTGTGTTCATGCAAAGAACATAAAAACAACTTGAAGGCTTTAATTTAACGCAGCTGCTGAAATATTTGTACTTCTGATTTTTTCATTAAAACCAGCAAACTTTAAAATGATAATGCAAAGTATAAAGAGGAGAGATGCTTCGAGCCATCCATTCAATCGGCTTTCTGTTATGATGTCACGGGAATGAGCCTCCAACAGCTTTCCTTCCCTGGCTTGAATATCATTCAACTCTTTGAGGTGAATCATGGCCTGGTTAAAACTGCTTAATAGTTTTTGAGCTGGTACAGTTGATAGCTCCTGTTGCATGATAAGCCATTCAGCTTGTGTATATTGGTTCAATTCATTTTTGAAACCTTCCCATTGTTGCTTTTCCTTTTTGGTAAGAAAAGTGGTTTCGTATTCTTTAATTAATCCCGCTATAATACTATTATGTTGATTGATTTGAGTACGGTCAGATACATCTAAAACAGATTTGCTCTGGAGCAACATTTTTTTCTGATACAGGTGGTCATTTATTTTAAACAGGTACCCTGCAGGTACAAGCCGATCGCTGTATATGGAAGAAATCGTTCGATCCAGATCATCATATCCTTTTCGTACAAAAAAATTGATCAACATTACAACCACAATAACCAAATAGAGGGTGATAACAGATTTCGCCTTTTTTTGAAACAGGTTAAACATGTTGCGGGTTTATGTGTAATGAATGTAAGACTTCCAAACAGTACATTGTTTTATCGTTAGTTAAACTTTAGACCCTCACACACTAAATCCTTTTAGCGCGTTCAGATTTTTTTGTATTTTGTCAATCAAAATTCGATTGCATGCCTTTAACAAGAAGAACTGCCTTACGGCAATTTCTATATGTATCTGCCGGAGTACTGATTATTCCTTCCTGTATGCAGGACAGGTCAAAAGCTTCTGTCTTAGTGAAAAACTTTCATATAACTACGGATGAAGAGGTTTTACTCGCTGAATTGACTGAAACAATTATTCCCAAAACTTCTACTCCGGGCGCTAAAGATTTATCTGCACATCTTTTTGTTTTGAAGATGGTTGATGATTGTAACAGTAAAGAAGACCAGGAAAAATTTGTGGTAGGATTGCAAGCGTTTAATAAAGAATTTGAAACGCTGGCAGGAAATTCATTTGTTAATTCAAATGCAGCTAAACGTAATGAAGTGCTCGTAAAGCTATTTGCTGCCGACACAAAAACAAACGAAACTGCTGCTTTTCTCTCAATTGTAAAACGCTACACTATTCAGGCTTATACGGCATCCGAATACTTTCTAACGAAAGTACAAGCGTATGAGTTGGTGCCAGGTAGATATTCCGGTTGCGTGCCTGTGAAAGCCGCTGTATAACAATAAAAGAAAACATTACAATCCAATTAATCATAATATGGGGGATAATAATCGCAATTTCGACGTGATCGTGATAGGCTCAGGCATCAGTGGCGGTTGGGCAGCCAAAGAGTTTGGAGAAAAGGGATTGAAAACGCTTGTATTGGAAAGAGGTCGTGATGTAAAACATTTAAAGGATTACCCCACAACCAATAAGATGCCCTGGGAATTCGAACATCGAGGACAAATTCCATATGAGATTCAAAAGGAAAATCCAGTGGTGAGCCGCTGCTATGCATTCAGGGAAGATGCGGTTCATTTCTTCGTTAAGGATAAAGAGCATCCTTATGTCGAGGATAAGCCATTCGACTGGATCAGGGGTTACCAGGTTGGCGGTAAATCGCTTTTATGGGCCAGACAAACGCAACGTTGGAGTAAATATGATTTTGAAGGACCTGCAAGAGATGGTTTCGCTGTAGATTGGCCTATCAGGTACGAAGATCTGGAAGAATGGTATACTTACACAGAAAGGTTTGCCGGTATATCTGGAAATAAAGACGGGCTTGACATATTGCCTGACGGAGACTTTCTGCCGGCTCTTGAATTAAACTGCGTTGAGAATCATTTTAAATCGGCTGTCGAAAAGAAATATAATGACCGGCATGTAATATATGGAAGATGTGCACATTTGACCCAGCCGAAACAAATTCATCTTGATCAGGGTAGGGCACAATGCCAGAAAAGAAATTTATGCCAGCGGGGGTGTCCGTTTGGCGGATATTTCAGCAGCAATTCATCAACGATACCATGGGCGCTTAAAACAGGGAACGTAACACTACGTACTAATTCAGTTGTTCAGTCAGTTATTTACGATGACAAAAAAGGCAAAGTCACAGGCGTCAGGATTTTTGATTCGGCAACAAAAGAAGTCACTGAATTTTTCGCAAGGGTGATTTTTGTAAACGCTGCTGCCCTTAATACTAACCTGATTTTGCTCAATTCCACATCTTCCAGGTTTCCGAATGGGTTAGGTAATGACAGTGGTGTATTAGGGAAATATGTGGCATTTCATAATTACCGGGCGCGGGTTTCTGGCGTTTACGAAGGCTTTATGGATAAAACCACCGATGGCCGATCGCATACCAGTGCATACTTACCCAGATTCCGGAATGTCAAAAAGCAGGAAACTGATTTTTTAAGAGGGTATGCAGCAGGGTTTTCGGGAAGCAGATATAATCAAACCAATTACGAAGGATTCGGAGAAAATTTGAAAAACCATATTGATAAACCAACATTGGGGCCATGGCGGGTAGGATCTCACATGATGGGTGAAACCATTCCGAAAGCCACTAATATGGTTAGTCTTGACCCATCCGCCAAAGATGAATGGGGCGTACCATTACTTAAAATAGACATCGCTTATGATGAGAATGATGAAAAAATGGTGAAAGATTATCAGGAGCAGCTAACAGAAATGTTTACAAATGCGGGATTTACAGATATAAAAACCAGTGATTCAAAACAAGCTCCCGGTTTGGATATTCATGAGATGGGTGGTGCCAGAATGGGAAAGGATGTTAAATCATCTATCTTAAATAAATGGAATCAGATGCACGCCTGCAAAAATGTTTTTGTAACCGACGGGGCCTGTATGACTTCGACTTCAACGCAAAACCCATCTCTTACCTACATGGCACTAACGGCAAGGGCAGCCGATTATGCAATGCAGCAAATGAAAAAGGGTGAAATGTAGTTTTGATCCCGGATATGTTGAGAATGAATTCAATTGACAAAAAAAACCTAAAATTTTCGAAGGCTTAAAATTCGTACAAGTAGGGGTTTCATGTTGTAAATTTGTGGCTCCAAAAATGAAATTATGGCAATTGACGTGCAGACTCCGATACCTGTTGTTGATGGATCTACGATAACCCGGGAAGAATTTTACCGGGATTATTATGTTCCTCAAAAGCCTGTTGTATTAAGGGGTTTATGGAAACAATATCCCGCTTATTCCAAATGGACAATGGATTATTTCAAAAAGTCTATGGGAAGCATTGAAGTGGGGCTCTTTGGAAATCGTAAGGAAGATATTGCCAAAACACTTCAGGTACCAAATGCAGTAATGCGTTTTGATGACTACCTGAATCTTATTGAACGCGAACCTACCGATCTCAGACTTTTTCTGTTTCCTGTATTTAAACACAAACCCGAATTACTGAAAGATTTTGGCTATCCAAACATTGTAAAAGGTTACCTGAAAGTGCCGTTTATGTTTTTTGGTCCGGCGAAGTCAGTAGTTAGAATGCATCAGGATATCGATATGAGTAATGTTTTTCTTACTCAGTTTCATGGTCAGAAGAGAGTTGTACTTTTTCCTCCGGATCAATCCGACCTTTTATACAGGCTGCCGTTTAATGTGCATTCCATTGTTGATATTGATCATCCTGACTACGAAGAATTTCCGGGTCTTAATTACGCCAAAGGGATGAGCACGGTACTCGAACATGGCGATACGATTTTTATGCCAAGCGGATACTGGCACCATATCGAATACCTAACAGGTGGATTTGGCCTTGCTATAAGAACAATTGCCAATAAAATTCCAAAGCTCACCCGGGGTGTTTGGGGCTTATCGGTTTTACGCATAACGGATAATATTGCCCGCAAAATCAACGAAGACAAATGGTTTGCCTATAAAAAAAGAATTGCTCACGAAAGAGCAAACCGGGCAATAGAAAAACTTACGCGGAAGTAGGTCAGCTGATTCCGGAATTTTTCAACGATAATCTCACCATTATGGAAAGAAGAAATTTTATCCGGAATACCGGTATGTTAACCGCTGGGTTTTTACTGGCGAAAGATGGACAGGCACTTTATCATCCTCCATCGAATCCATTACCAGCCTGGCGGGGTTTCAACCTGCTTGATTTTTTTAACCCCAACCCGCAGGCTCGTCGGGAAGTTAGCACCGCAGAACATTTTAAATGGATGCGCGACTGGGGATTTGATTTTGTAAGAATTCCAATCGCTTATCCATACTATCTTGATATTGACCGCACAAAGGATATCACGCCTGAAGATGTTTATAAAATCAATAACCAGAGACTGGATGAAATAAACAATCTCGCCCTTTTGGCTCAACAATATGGCTTGCATGTAAGTTTGAATTTGCACAGGGCACCGGGATACTGCATCAATGCTGGATTTCATGAACCATATAATTTGTGGAAAGACGAAGCAGCGCAGGATGCGTTTTACCATCACTGGAGCATATTTGCCAAAACATTCAGGTCTTCATCGTCAAAACAAATCAGTTTTGATTTGCTTAATGAGCCGGCGATGCGTGAGGACATGAATGATCAACATACTAAATCCGGACCTGTTCCTGGAGATGTTTATCGAAAGGTGGCTAAAAAGGCAGCTGAAACGATCAGAAAAGAAAATCCTTCGCATCTTGTTATCGCGGATGGAAATAACGTTGGTAATTCGGTGATACATGAAATTAAAGACCTGAATATTGCCCAAAGCTGTCGAGGTTATCATCCAGGTATCATTTCTCACTATAAAGCACCATGGGCAAACAAGGAGCCAGACAAACTACCCGAACCAAAGTGGCCGGGACAGGTTGGTAATCAATACCTGAGTAAGCCAATGCTGGAAAAATATTATCAGCCATGGATTGATTTATCAAAATCCGGCGTAGGCGTTCACTGTGGGGAATGTGGCTGTTGGAATAAAACGCCTCATGATGTTTTCCTTGCATGGTTTGGAGATGTAACAGAAATTCTTTCAAACAATAAGATTGGATTTGCATTATGGAATTTTAAAGGTGACTTCGGTATTCTTAATTCAGGGAGAACAGATGTGGTGTATGAAGATTGGTATGGTCTGAAACTCGATAGGAAACTGTTGAACCTCATTGCCCCTGAATAACATAAGCATATTAGAAATAGTGACATTTAAATTTGTCTTTATTCAGATCCGGACTTTCAAATAAAAACATACTGTGTTGACCGGTATGATATTTTAATAAAAGTCATTAAAATCGGCTCATGATCAAAAGTACAATTGTAGCATTCAACTGGTTTGCTGTGCTGATTATGCTGGCAGCAAATATATTGGCTACCACTTCGTCTCTGAACGGTCTGTCCACCAAGGACGTGAGTGATCGTTATCCAAATTTCTTCGTGCCTGCCGGTTTTACATTCAGCATTTGGAGTGTCATTTATATATTGCTGATTGGATTTGTAATTCAGGGAACGATATTATTCTTACGCAAAAGCAATTCAACAGGTGCAAAACTGGTTCAGGAAATTTCACCATTTTTTTTATTGACTTGTTTTTTAAACGCCGGATGGATTTTTGCCTGGCAATATTTACAGATCGAACTTTCTGTAGCCGTTATGCTTTGTTTTTTATCTCTGCTGATCTGGATTTATTTGAAACTTCAGGTTTATCGGGAAAGCTTGAAAGTCAGTCAGTATATATGGCTCTACCTGCCATTTGTTGTTTATCTGGGTTGGATAAGTGTTGCAACTATCGCAAATATTGCAGCATTTTTAGTTTATAAGGATTGGAATGGATTTGGGATTGAAGAAGTTTACTGGTCATACATTATGATTGCGGTGGCGACTTTACTGGGGTTTTTGTTTTCCCTTTTTAAAAGAGAATGGGCGTATACACTCGTTGTAATCTGGGCACTTTATGGAATTTACTCGGCACAAAAAGTGTTACCACAAGCCGACCAAATGATTCCTTTGCTGGCGCTTACCTTTCTGTTTCTCGCCGTTTTGTTTTTATTTTTTAGAAAGAACAGGCAGGTTAGATAGTGTTTTCCGGTTATCCATAGCGAGATATCATTACATGTAATTAGGGATTTACTCTTACGGTTTAAATAGTGAGATACTATTTCAAGATCAATTCAGTATATAACGTTGGCGGGTACATGATAATATTTCAGGCAGGTTAAATTGCGCGATAATATTAAATCATACAATATAGCATAAACGCTAACTGGCTTTAGTTTCCCGGCCTATCAACCGGAATTACCATTGAATGTCCATTAAATTAATTTTGAATTTTGGCTTGCATAATTAAAAAGGGCGAAAAGAGTATAGGTAAGACCTTGGTTTTAAAATTTGCCGTTGTCTTTTAAATCGTATTTGATAAAATTTTACCGAAAGCTAAATCTGTTTATCAACCATATGCGTAAGTAAATCATCGAATTAGTAGATAAAGTACGAATTCAGAAAATATATTCATGTAATAGTTGGATAATTATAAACCTGTTTTCTATCTTTATCCTAATTACCTGAAACCTATCCTACTCAAAAGCTGCCAGCGGTCCCTTTTTCTTTGACTCGTCTGAAATACAATCCAACCAATCTTATTGTGATTCTCCAGTACTAAACTCAATTCCTGTGAATGGATGTTTGTGGGTATCGTCCGCAAAAACCATTTTCTATACCTGCCATTATTAGTCAAAAATTTTGTACCAGATGTCTACCCTTCTGAAGAATTCCCGTAACAGCCTTGTTAGCATTTTAACTATGCTGATTTGTATTTTCGGATTCTCATTAACACCACTAGCTCAGGTTAATTTCTCATTCAGTACATTAACCGGAGCGTCCACTTTGCAGGCACCAACAACCATGCAATTCGGGCCCGACGGGAAATTATATGTCGGTACTGAATCGGGTAAAATCTTTGTATACAGTGTTGCCCAAACAGGGCCAACAGCTTATACTGTTACCAGTACTCAGGTGGTTCCGCTTGTATCACAGATTCCAAATCATAACGACGACGGATCTCTGTACACCGGACTTTTTGAAACACGACAGGTAACAGGTCTATTGGTTACAGGTACTGCAGCCAACCCAATAATGTATGTTTCTTCGAGTGATCCGAGAGTTGGTGGAGGTGGTTCGGCTGGTGACCTTAATCTTGATACCAACTCTGGTATTATCTCGAAACTAACATGGAACGGTAGCAGCTGGGATAAAGTTGACCTCGTAAGAGGTTTGCCGCGTTCTGAAGAGAACCACGCGGTAAATGGTTTAACGCTTGACAAGACCGGAAAGAACCTCTATCTGGCAGTAGGCGGACACACAAATGCAGGTTCTCCATCTAACAACTTCGCTTATCTTAATGAATACGCGCTTTCTGCAGCGATTCTTGAAATCAATATAGACTTCCTTGGCACTCTTCCGGTAAGAGGTGTAGGAAATACAAAATATGTTTATGATATCCCGACACTGAACGATCCTACCAGGCCCGATATCGCCAATCCTGACTACATGCCTAACGTAACCGGATCGCCTGCAACGATTGACCAGGGAGATCCGTTTGGTGGCAACGATGGCAGAAATCAGGCTAAAATTATCCCCGGCGCACCGGTGCAGGTTTACGCTTCAGGGTTTAGAAATCCTTATGATGTCGTGATTACCAAAACGCCCGGTAAGGAAGACAGGATGTATACTATCGACAACGGCGCCAATGGTGGCTGGGGCGGTTATCCGAAAAATCCCAATACACCCAATGTAACGAATGAATATTTAGTTGGTGAGCCAGGATCTACAGCAGATATGGGCTCAATTTCTAAAGTCAATAATCTTGATAACATGCATCTGGTATCGAAACCAGGTATGGCGCCAATTTACGGAGGGCATCCGAATCCTATCAGAGCCAATCCGGGTGGAGCAGGATTATACTATTACGATGGGGTTACAGCAACTTACTCTCTCACTCCTACAAGCGATTGGCCCCCGGTCCCTATCAGCAACGCACATCCAATTGAAGGAAATGTTGGGGTGCCTGGTGTAAATGATGGATCGTTAACTACTTTTCCAACTTCAACAAACGGCATTACAGAATATACATCCACTAATTATTTTGGTGGGCAAATGGCGGGTGATATCCTTGCTGCAGATTTTGCGGGGATCATCTGGAGGATGAAGATGAGTGAAGATGGCACACAGGTGGTTTCAAAAGAAGTTTTTGCCAGCGGCTTTGGTGAAATCACACTCGATGTGATAGCGCAGGGTACAGGTGCAATTTTCGAAGGCACCATCTGGTCCTGCGATTATACAGCTAATAAAGTTTACATTTTCACACCGCAGGGCAGCGTGAATTGTTCCGGTAATAATACCAGTACAACTTTGGATGATGATGAGGACGGATTCAGCAATAAAGATGAAAGTGATAACGGAACAAATCCATGTAATGCTTCAAGTTTCCCATCTGATTATGATGGCGACAAGATCTCAAATCTGAATGATAATGATGATGATAATGATGGTATTCCTGATGCAAGTGATAAATTCCACAGAGATGCACAAAATGGCCAGGGAACAGCATCAACATTGTTATATCCATTCCTGAATGGTAACCCCGGAACAGGTTTATTTGGTATGGGACTTACAGGATTAATGTCTGAGGGTTCAACGAATCCTGATGCGTTATATGATGTTAATGATCCCGGACTGGTAATGGGTGGCGCAGTTGGTTTGGCAAGTTTCCCCGCCAATAACGGAAATGCACTTAACAACACGCAGAAATATGCATTCCAGTTTGGATATAAAGTGAACAGTTCGTCTCCTCAGTTTTCTGTTCAAACCAGTTTGATCGGTCCATTCTTTAATGGTCTTGATAAAGCTGATGTAACGGGAATGCATCGCCAGGGTATTTTTATTGGAACCGGCGACCAGGATAATTATCTGATGGTAGCCTTATCCGGAAACGGCAGCGGAAACGCAGAAGGTATCAGAGTGTTAATGGAGAACGGCGGTTCAGTAACGATGGATAATTTTTATCCGGTAACCGGCGTATTAAATTTAAATGCTCTTTACCTGTATCTGGAAGTAAATCCAGCTGACGGTACAGTAAGCGTAAAATATAAGACAAGTGCAAACGGTGGTATTAATACACTAGGCAGTCCGATAACTTTAGCCGGATCATTGTTGAGCACATTGCAGGGGCCAAATGCTCTTGCAGTTGGAATCATTGCTCACAGTGGCACCACAACAACATATTCTGCCAAATGGGATTACATGAATATTCTTACCAACGCTCCTGCGGTGGCAAATCCTATTGCAGATATTGAAGCAACTGTAAACAGCAGTAATCAGAATTTTGATGTTTCCAATGTTTTCACTGATGACGAAGGAGCTGGAAATCTCACTTTAAGCATTAGCGGTAATTCAAATCCTTCTATTGCCACAGCTGCACTTAATGGTTCTACTGTTACGCTTGTTTTTGGTAATGATGAAATCGGAAGTACCACGATCAAAGTGAAAGCGACAGATACTGATGGCTTCTTTGTTGAAGAATCTTTTGTGGTAAATGTAATTCCTCAGCCACCTGCTACAAGTATATTGATAAATGCCGGAGGGTCGCTTGAAACTTACGGTAGCCAGGTATGGGTGGAAGATCAATATTTTACAGGCGGTGCTGCATATACTCAGGTTACCCCAATAGCAAATACCACTAAAGCGGCGCTTTATCAAAGCGAGCGTTGGGGTGAGTTCAGCTATGCTATTCCGGTACCTAACGGAACTTACACAGTAAAACTTCACTTTGCGGATTTCTACTTCACCGCTGCAGGGCAACGTAAGTTTAATGTGAATGTGGAGAGCGGACAAGGCGTATTGACAAACTACGATATAGTAGCCAAAGCCGGCGGCAACAGCAAAGCTGTTATCGAAACGCTGAATAATATTTCTGTAATTGATGGCATACTGAATATGAGCTTTATTTCATTGGTGGATAATGCAAAAGTTTCAGCTATTGAAATCATCTCAGTATCGGGCGGTGGCGCTAATGTGCCTCCTGTAGTTTCTAATGCAATTCCTGATCAGCTTGTAGACGTGAACACACCAAGTGTAATGCTGAGTGTTGCAAAAGTATTTACAGATAATAATGGTCCATCTAACATTACTTTGAGTGTAAATGGAAATTCCAATACATCATTAATTACGTCAACAACAATTACAAATAACTTCCTCAAATTGAAATTTGCTCCCGGACAAACCGGAACAGCAACTATTAAAATAAAAGCACTTGATGGCGGAGGATTATTTATTGAAGATGAATTTGTTGTAAATGTTTCATCCTCAATTCCTGCACCCACAACAAGTTATTCTATTAACAGTGGTGGATCTGCTCTTGTATTTGAAGGTAAAAACTGGCTGGCCGACCAGTTCTTTGTTGGAGGTTCGACCTATGGTAATGGAAGTTCTATTTCAGGTACTAATAACGACGCGGTGTACCAGGTTGAACGTACCGAAAACTTCAGCTACGCGATACCGGTGCCTAATGGTACTTACGGAGTAAGACTTCATTTTGCTGAGATTTTCTGGCAGCAACCTGGAAAAAGGGTGATCAATGTAAATGTGGAAAATAGCCAGGGTGCATTAACTAACTATGATATTTATGTACAGGCAGGCGGCGGTAATGCAGCAGTTGTGGAACAATTCAATAATATTGTTGTATCAGATGGAGTAATGAATATCAGTTTTGCCGGTGTGGTTGACAACGCGAAAGTATCAGGTGTGGAGGTGTTCAGTTTACCAGGCGCTGTTAACTCAGAGCCACAGGTTACCAATCCTCTTCCAACTCAAATATTATATAAAAACTCCGGCACCAAAACGATCAGCATTGCAAATGTATTTACTGACAATGCAGGTGCAAATAATTTAGTTTTCTCTGTTTCAGGCAACACGAATGCAGCATTGATTACAAATGCAGTAATTACAGGAACAAATCTTGTGCTCACGATTGCTCCGAATGCCACAGGTATTTCCGTGTTGAAAGTAAAAGCAACAGACCAGGGCGGATTGTTTGTGGAAGATGAATTTAATGTGAATGTACAGTCGCAGCAAACCCTTACCAGTTTGAAAATAGCTGCAGGCAGTCTTGGATTTACATTTAAAGGACAGACATGGTCGAATGACATTCACTTTAGTGGAGGTTGGTTATATTCAGATACAAATGCAGTGGTAACCAATTCAGAAAATAAAACCTTGTATCAGTATGAGCGGGATGGCGACGTCTCTTATGCAATTCCTGTTTTACCAGGAACCTATACTGTAAAATTGCATTTTGCCGATTTATACTGGACTCAACCAGGGCAGAGGGTTTTTAAACTGAATGTGGAAAACGGAAAACATGTGTTTAATAATTTCGATATCGTAGCGCTCGCGGGCGGTACCAGAAAAGCATTCGTGCAGGTATTCGACAGTTTGGATCTGAATGATGGTTTCCTCAATCTTTCTATGGAAGCAGTTCTAGACAACGCCAAGATATCGGGTATTGAGATTATTCCGTACACCAATGGACTAAATGCAGCGCCTGAATTATTGGCTCCCCTTGCTGATATACAAGCATTAATAAACGCACCCGTAAGGAAAATTCCAGTAAATGCTGTATTTGGAGATGATAAGGGAGTACCGGATTTATACCGTACCATTTTCAGTAATACAAACGCAAACCTTATTGGTGCGGAAGTATTACGGGATACTTTATTCGTAACATTTAAACCCAATCAGATTGGAAATGCTACGATAACACTCAGAGCAACTGATGGCCAGGGATTATTTGTAGATGATGTGTTTAATGTAGAAGTGTTATTAACGGCCCCACCATCAAATATTAAAATTAATTCCGGTGGTCCGGCGGTTACAATTTCCGGTGTAAACTGGATGGCAGACCAATACTTCACAGGTGGAAATACGAATGTAAACACCAATGAAGTGGCGAATTCAACTATCGATCAGATATATCAGAGTGAACGCTGGGATAATATAGTGTATAATATTCCTGTTACTAACTCGGCATACACTGTGAGATTACATTTCTCAGAAAACTATTATACCGCTGCCGGCCAACGTAAATTTAATGTGAATGTGGAAGGCGGCCAGGGTGGCTTAACTAACTATGATATTTATGCAAAGGCTGGCGGAGTGGATAAAGCTATCATTGAAACGTTCAATAACATAGTAGTGAGCGACGGTGTAATGAACCTGAGTTTTGTAAACGTGGTGGGTAATGGTAAAATATGCGGTATAGAAATTATACCTTATTCACCATCTAATACGGCACCAATTGTAGTGAATGCCATTCCTGATCAAAGTGTTGTATTCAATACAGCTAATAAAGTAATCAGTATCGCCAACGTGTTTTCAGATAATGATGGCGCAGATAATATCACTTTAACTGTAAGTAACAATTCTAATCCGGCAGTAGTGTCTTTGGCTACTATTGTGGGATCAAATCTTACATTAACATTTGCAACGGGCCAGAGCGGTACTTCAAAAATTAAAATAAGAGCTACTGATCAGTACGGTCTTTTTGTTGAAGATGAATTTGATGCAACAGTTCAGGTTTTTGTACCGATATTATATGCTCCGATTATTTCTAATGCAATTCCTGACCAGGAAATTGTACTGGGAACAACTACAAAAGTTATTGATCTTACCAGTGTGTTTACAGATGATAAAGGAGATGCCAATTTAACCCTGAGCATCAGCGGTAATACAAACGCGGCGCTCATATCTTCTGCTGCTATTAGTGGTAAAAATCTTACACTCACATTTATTAATGGTGTAAGTGGTATTGCTAATATAAAAGTGAAAGCAACGGACAGCGATGCGCAATTTGCGGAAGATGAATTTAAAGTAGAAGTGGCTCCTGCACCTGCTACTCACCTTCGTATTGCAACGGGTGGTCCAGGCCATACGTTTGGTACTGAAGTGTGGGCGGCGGATCAATATTTTACAGGAGGAAGTGCATATGGAAATTCAACTGCTATTGCAGGAACAACAAATGACTTGCTTTATCAGAACGAACGTTGGGGTAACTCAACTTATAATGTACCGGTTCCTAATGGTACTTATAAAGTGAGACTTCACTTTGCTGAAATATTCCATACTGCTACAGGATTGAGGGTATTTAATGTGAATGTAGAAAATGGTCAGAAAGTTTTGACCAACTATGATATCTATGCTAAAGCCGGAGCGTCAACCGCAGTGGTTGAATTACTGACAGACATCAATGTTGCAGATGGTGTATTAACTATTGCACTTACAGGTGTAACTGACAATGCAAAAATTTCAGGTATTGAAGTGATCAGCAACAGTACAATACCTAATGCTGCGCCTGTTGTTAGCACACCTATTCCGGATCAATCAGCAGCATTTGGTGAAACCAGCAAACTGGTGAGCCTTGTTAATGTATTTAATGATGACAATGGTGCAGCGAATCTTATACTTTCGATCAGCGGTAATTCTAATACTGCTTTAGTGAGCAATGCATCAATCAGCGGAAACAATCTTACGCTGACATTAGGCGCCGGACAAGTGGGTAGTTCAACAATTAAAGTGAAAGCCACTGATGTACAAGGTCTTTTTGTAGAAGATGTTTTTGTAGTGACTGTAAATTCTGCCAACGCAGCACCAGTTGTTGTGGCTTCGATTGCAGATCAGTCAATTGCATTGGGTACTACCAGCAGGGTGGTAAATCTTGCAGGTATCTTTAATGATGATGCAGGAGCAGCTTCCTTGATATTATCTGTTTCTGGTAATACCAATACAGCGTTGGTTACCGCAGCAACGATCAATGGTACCAATCTGACATTAACGTTAGGATCAGGACAAGTGGGTACAGCTAATATTAAAGTGAAAGCTACCGACGCACAGGGGTTATTTGTAGAAGATGAGTTTGTGGTTACAGTAGCATCAACAAATACTCCACCCGTTGTAAACGCACCAATACCTGATCAATCGGTTACTACCGGTACAACAAGTAAGCTGGTGAATCTAACTGGTGTATTCAGTGACAATGGAGGAAATGCGAATATTACTTTAAGTGTAAGCGGCAATACAAATCCAGCCTTAGTAACGGCGACTTCATTAAGTGGTACTAACCTGACACTGACTATTGGTGCAGGCACAGGTGTATCAACAATTAAGGTGAAAGCAACTGATGCGCAGGGATTGTTTGTAGAAGATGAGTTTATTGTATCTGTAACAGCAGCATCTACGGTAAACACAAAACCA
>JANPJC010000033.1:0-6666 GCA_031425315.1 Chitinophagales bacterium | reverse complement strand
CAGGGCTTGTCACCTCTTTGCTGTCATATTCGAGGGGTTTCACCCCTCGCTGTATTCTGTCGCCCTTTCAGGGCTGACAGATTAATTGCGCAGATTCGTGGAGACAATTAAATTCAAAACCGTTTATAGAATTCGGCACCGGAAATTATAATCAAAATTATAATGGAATTAGTCTAAGTGGTTTACGAACCATATGCTCCTTTTGCAGACAATTTTTCATTCGTCGATCATACATTTTATCAACCTCACCGCACCGTAGCGAGCCCTGAAAGGGCGGGAAGATTATAGCGAGGGGTGAAACCCCTCGAACAAAATATGCAATTTAATTCAAGCCCTGAAAGGGCGAAAGATCATCGTTAGTAATTTAGGCCCTTCGAAACCTTTTCGATACGACGTGTCGAATTTTGTATTCGGGCAAATCCTAACCCGTTAGTTCTATGTTTCATTATTCAATAAAAACGAACCGCATTTCCGATGGGCGTTGCCCATCGCTGGTGAATTACTGCCCTTTCAGGGCGCGCTACGGCGCAAAATGGTTAATTAAATAATCAAGGTATGATTGACAAATAATCAATGAAAAAATTAAATTACTATTTGTGTGCACCAATGGTTTTTCGCCCTTTCAGGGCTTGTTACCTCATTGCCAACATTTTCGAGGGGTTTCACCCCTCGCTATATTCTGACGCCCTTTCAGGGCTGACAGATTAATTGCGCAGATTCGTGGAGACAATTAAATTCAAAACCGCTTATAGAATTAGGCACCGGAAATTATAATCAAAATTATAATGGAATTAGTCTAAGTGGTTTACGAACCATATGCTCCTTTTGCAGATAATTTTTCATTTGTAGAACATACATTTTATCAACCTCACCGCACCGTAGCGAGCCCTGAAAGGGCGGGAAGATTATAGCGAGGGGTGAAACCCCTCGAACAAAATATGCAATTTAATTCAAGCCCTGAAAGGGCGAAAGACCGTAAGAAGCGATGGGCAATCGAAAGTGGAACTTATCTCTGATACGGGCTGGGATTTATCATTGTTTTTATGATACGCATTTTTCAATTATTGATTTCCGAAATATCAGGCCATATGAACTCAATTCCTGAACTACTCACAATCATTCTTCCTCCATCGATAAAATAATATTACCATTTTTTTGACCGGATAAAGCCCGTGAATAGGCATCGCTGATTTTTGCGAGAGGGTATACGCTGTCGATCATCGGCGTAAATTTTTTCTGCGCAACCAATGTATTAATCAATTCCAGGCTAGCTTTCACGTTGCTGGGAATTGGGAACACAACTTTTTTACCACCGGTAAATGGTGTAGATAATGCAAGAAATATATTCGCTCCACCACTTCCCGGTTCGGAAGACATATACACACCTTTGGGTTTGAGCAGACACTTACATTTTTTAAAACTGCTTTTGCCTACAGCATCGAATACATAATCGTAACTGTCATTATCTTTTGTAAAATCGGTTGTCGTATAATCGATAATCCGATCGGCACCAAGTGATTGAACGCGTTTTATATTTGCAGTATTGCAGGTTGCAGTGACAACAATATTTTCTGTTTTAAGTAATTGTACCAACGCAGATCCTATGGCTCCGGTAGCGCCGTTGACCATTGCTTTCTGACCCGGAACCAACTTTACTTTGTTCATGCAATTGTATGCGTAATGTGCCCCTTCAGCACCTGCAACAGCAGTTTGGAAACTTAAATCGTTTTGAATAAATGTAATGTGATTGGTTTGCGAAATCGTAATAAATTCAGCATGTGACGCTAAACCAATATCATTAAACCCCCAGACTTTGTCGCCAGGTTTGAAATCTTTTACATCATTACCAATTTCCTCTACAATACCCGCGAAATCTGTACCTGTAATAATTTGTTTGGGTTTACTAAATCCGAGAAAGAGGCGCATGATCCAGGGTTTCCCGGTAAGAAATGCACAGTCTGTTCTGTTGACTGTTGTGGCATATACCCTGATGAGCAATTCATTTTCTTTTGGTAAAGGTTTTTCCAGTTCCCTGATTTGTATGACATCTGGAGACCCGTACTGCAAACGTGTAGCTGCTCTCATTTCACTGTTAAGTTTATCATGTTATAAGGATACAGCCTTTTTTTGGATTGCACGTAAAGAGTTAGATCAAACGCCTTCATTCATGTAATTTAATCATATGACCCATTACCAATGAAAGATGTTGCATTGATGTTAATAGAATAGTATCAGCTTTTAAAGTGCCACGCTTTGTAACAGGAATTTGTAAAGTCTGCCACACCGCTGCGTTAGGGATTGAAGCGTAAAGCCCGCAGTCTCGCCTCTGGCGAGACGAGGACTTGCAGCGAAAAGCCCGACCTGAATGCGCCGCATGAAGACCTGATCGCTAAGGTGTTACGCGCATGAGGGAACGCCAAAAATGTATCTATTAGCTATTGATTGATAAATCAGAAGTCTGTTTCAATTGCAACAGGCTTCCGATAAGTATTGAAAAGTTTCATGTTTCAGGCGCTGATGAAATATTCGGTTATGCATTTACTCCGCACTTCACACTTCGAATTTCAGTATTCACTCATTGACCGATTCACTTATTCACATTTTTGAAAGTAATTCATCCAGGTTACCATTCGCCATACTGAATCCTTCCTGGAAGCCCATCTCAATTATTTTTTCCATCTTTTCAGCGGAATCGAATTGGATGTCGATTGTAACTAATGTACTACCGACCCTATCATGAAAAAATATTTTCCAGTGCATGTCGGGAAAGGGTTCGGCAACTTCGCCGTTTTCGTCACAGAATGCATCGACAGCTTCATAACTTTTCATCGGGTCGATTGCAGAGTAAGAGGCTTTACAGTATTGCTTATCACCTTCGGGACCGAGCATATAGTACAGCCATTGTCCGCCATTTGAAAAATTCATGGATTTTGTAACGGCTTTATAAGGGAGGGGAGCCCACCATTGATCCAACAAATTACTGTCCGTCCATGCTTTCCATATCGCGTCGAGTGGCGCATCAAATGATCGTTCGATGTGTATCGAATTTTTGGCAGCATCTTTTACAAATTTTGTTTTTGTCATGGTTGTTTTATAATTTTTAGTTTATGCAGTACTTTATTGAGTTAATTAAATCATGTTTCCCACATTTCTGAAATGGCTGCAGCCAACCGGCAACTTCTTTCATTTTAGCAGGATTGAGATGGTAATAAATTTCGTGGCCTTTGTATTTCTGTTTCAGCAGTTCGCATTCAGATAAAATTCTGATGTGTTTGGAAACTGCCTGTCGGCTGCTGTCGAAATTTTCTGCCACCGCGTTTGGCGTCATTGCCTGCAGGGTCAGCAACGTAAGAATTGCGCGACGGGTGGGGTCGGCGATGGCCTGGAAAACGTCTCTAGTCATCATTAAAAATTATTTGCTACCGTTTGGTTGCAAATATAAGCAAAGGATTGGTTGCGCAAAAAATAAATTTGGCAGCCGTCGCAGGTTTAAAGACCTGTGAGAGCTGCCAAACTGTAAGAATCAGAACTAAATAAAGAATGAATTATAGCCTGTCAATTTTAACAGTCAGTTTCCCATTAGTGATATCTACATAGTTGCCGTTTTGAAGCTGTGCCTTTCCGCTAAACGTTAAGGTAACTATGTCATTTGCCGCATCGTAGTTTGTGATGGTGTAATTCATAACCGGACCGGGGTCCAGGTTTGAAGATTTATACATGTCGTCACTGGCAACTGTTTCTGAATAATAGAATGCATTATTGTAATCTGTACTGCTTACACCAGACTGATAATTCTTTACTGTGAAATTTTTATCAAGCAAGTGCAGATAGATATTGAAAATGAATGCTGACGAGGTTTCAACACCTAACATGGCAAAGGCGTAGGCATTATTTGATCCGCTTGTTTCAGTCAGGGATGCTACTTCAAATACAAATACTCCAGAATATACATTTGTTCCCTAAGTAAAAGTCCATGTATTAAGTTTTGCTCCGGGTGTGTCGGGATTAGGTTCAGATTCTTTTTTGCAAGAATAAAAAAGTGTACCCATAGTGATAAATAAGAAAAAATAAATGTTTTTCATTGTTGGTTGTGTTTGAAAATGATATGTGAGGCATTATAACGCACAGTTTTAATGCATTATTTTAATTTGATAGGACACAGTTTTTTGATATAGAGAGTATCTTAAAATGTTGTGTAATTATTCCACAACAATCTTGTCCAGAAAAATTAATTATTGGAGCAGATATGCGTGACCAATTCCGCATTGAAAATCTGTTGCGCAGATATCGTCGCCTGTAAGAAGGAAGTCAGAAAAATTAATAGTATAATTTTCTAATGGTTTTTCTATGGTTAGTCATGTGAGGTGTTTTTCGGTCGTTAGTGAGAACGATTTTGGTCCGATTCAAAAAGTGGTCGGTAGTAAAGTTGAAGATGCACAGCGCATTCAGTGCAAGTACGCGAAGAGTGTTGTGATTCCCACACCAGCAACTGTTATTTTTCTTTTGTTGACGAGGCAGGAATCTGTCCGTTTCCTTGAAATGCTGGAAGAAGCGGAAACCGAAGTTATAAGTTTGAATATGATGGCTTTATTCAGGACCTGAGCAGACCATACAGTTTTTAAGATCTGTAAGGTCTGTACGGATCTCCCATCGAAGCAGAGATGATACAAATAGTATGCAGGATTAACCCCGGAACAAACAACAGAAAATAGCCTATGCCTGTAATAACAAACCAGATCAATCCCCTAATCACATGGCCTTTGTATAACTGGCCAGCGCCGGGAATTAAGAAACTCAGCAAAGCAGCTATACCTGGACTCCATTTACGAACTGGTTCCTGCTGAATGATAATTGGTGGCTGACCGGCGTAATTGTAATAAGATGATCTTTCCATTCTGTCTGTTATTTATTTTAAAAGAAAAGAATACCCAGCATTGACGCAGCATTGTCTCAAATGGTTTGCAGTACTCTTGTAAACTTTCCCTATTTTTTTCTTTTAAGTTTATCTAAAAACACCTTGCCAAGCGGTGACAAATCATAACCTACCTCATGACTGATGGTCAGTCCGAGATTTTTCAACTTCCGGATATTCAATTTTAGCCATGGTTTATCGAATCCAGTCTTTTCTGCAATGAAGGTTGAAACTTTTTGCGGATGTTTTTGAATTGCTTTTAATACTGTTTTTGTCCAGTCTCCATGCGCGCTGAACCGATCAAGTTTTGAAAGCTTTTCTTTGAGCTGAATAAAGTATTCGTCGGTTAGTTCTGTTTGCGAACGGAGTTTGATGCGAGGATCTTCGCCATGATAACGCACTTTGATTTTATAAATGGTGCCTTCTTTGATACTGTCCAAAGTGACAATTAATTCTTCTAAACTGTTATACCCCGCAGCAATAGCATCAGCTTTGTTTAATGACGTTTCATCCACAGGTTTAATATCAATAATTTTTACCTGTCCGATAGAAGTTTGTTGTATGCCGCCTTTTACAGCAGCAGGTTTTTGCCATTTGCGGAAAGCAAGTGAGATTTTACCTGAATGAATTCCTTTAAGCTGATTGAGTTTGAATAACATATCAGTTAAGTTCCTACAGTTTATTAAATTTTCCCCCACATCATATATCCTGCTACTTCAAATCCTGCTTTCAACAAAGTTGCTTTTGATGCAGTATTGTTGATATTGCATCGTGCTGCCGGTACCCTTCCATTAAGATGACATTGTTTTTTTATCTCCTGAATCAAAAAACTGCCATATCCTTTTCTGCGGTAGTCTTCTTTTACTTCCATAAACAAATCGGCAAATGGAAAATTGTAGTGTAACAAAAATCCTCCCGAAGCGATAATCTTTCTGTTTAGTGCCAGAATGAAATCGCCTTCGGGTTCAGTATGATGTTTGAAGAGTTTGTCTGTTTCTTTTTGCTTTCGGAATACGACCTTTTCAGCTTGAAGAGAAGATAGAAATCCGTCCTGAAATAAAATTACATCCGATTGTATTTCGTGGCAAAACTCATTCAGCAATCCCGTCAGTAATTGTTCGTTGCTTTGTGTCTCAATATAAATTGCATTAGAGATTTTCTTTAATGTGTTGATACATGAAAGTGCCAGATATCTGAATGGTGGAATGAGATAAAATTCGAAAATGGCATTCCTTTCGGCAATATTGTTTTTTCCTTTTACCGCCGCATATCCAATAACATCCTTGCCTGATTGAAAAATATAACTGTCTGTCCAGCCCCGTTCAAACGCAGCATTGTACCTGATCTGGAAATTATTTTCCTGTAAGAAAAGTACGCGCAAAGCCTTGATTTTTACAAAATCAGTTTTGTGTACTGACAGAGCCAATTTTAATGTTTTTAATTTGAATAGTTGCGGACAATGTGATCAATTTAGTCTAATTCAATTAAATGGGGTGCAGATAAATCCAATAGCAAGATATTTATCTTTTTCACTTCTTTGAATGCCTCAGATATTCCATCAGAATCTTGAAAAAAGCTTCAGGTTGCTCCATTAGAATTTCATGTCCGCATTGCTCTATTACATGCATTTCACTATTACGCAGACATTCTTTCTGCAGAAAAAATGTAGATTCTCCCTGATCGTCCTGCCTTCCGTACACTATTAAAGTTTTTGTGTTGATCTTTTTCAGATCCGCAGTGATGTCCCATTTCGT
>JANPJC010000032.1:0-13314 GCA_031425315.1 Chitinophagales bacterium | reverse complement strand
TTTAATAAAGCATATCAGGATTTACTAAATGACAACGGATAATCGACAGAATAAAAAAGTACTTATTCTTAATTACTACTGGCCGCCCAGTGGTGGATCTGCAGTACAAAGGTGGTTGTCGTTCTCCAAGGAACTAACTCTGCTTGGATGGGAAGTTTTTGTTGTTACTGTGGATCCGAAATTTGCTACTTTCCAGTTGTATGATGAGAGCCTGGTCAAAGAAATTGATCCCGATGTAAAAGTGTTCACTACCAAAACACTCGAGCCATTCTTCTTATATAAAATACTGTTTGGGAAAAAAAGCATTCCTAAACCTGCGTTTGCCAATGAGTCTAATCCATCGTTTGTAAAAAAGGTATCACGCTTCATCAGGGGAAATCTTTTTATCCCTGATCCACGTAAAGGCTGGCATAATTATGCGGTAAAAAAAGCGGATTCACTAATTGCAGAACACAATATCCCGTTGGTAATTACTGCCGGACCTCCCCACTCCACTCACTTTATAGGCAAAACCTTAAAGCATAAGCATAATATTAAATGGGTGGCCGATTTTCATGATTTGTGGACCGACGTCATTTATTATGACCTGCTGTATCATTTACCTGCTATAAAAAAGATTGACCGTGCGTTGGAAAAACAGATTCTGGAAGCCTGCGATTACATCATAACAGTAGGTGAAGAATACAAAAAAAAGCTACTCTCAAAAACGGATAAAATTTCGTCATCAAAGATTCACATTAGCAGGATCGGATATGATGAGCATCTATTTCCTTCTGAAAAATCAACTTTACAAAATGAATTCGTGATTGCTTATGTAGGAAGTATTGCTGATTTTTATCATCCTGAAATCTTTTTCACGGCGTTGAAAAACGTTATCGCTATATTTCCGCAAATACCTTTAAAACTTCGGTTTGTTGGCGTTCTTTCAGCCGGTATCAGAAACGAAATCAGTAACAGCGGGCTTAGTGATGTATTGGAAGAGACCGGGTACCTTTCTCACAAAGAAGCAGTAAAAGAATTGCGCCATGCGACTCTCCTGCTGCTGGTCAATCCACAAACCAAAGATGAGAAGATGGTGATTCCGGGGAAAATCTATGAATATTTAGCCGCTGAAAAACCAATAATTAATATTACGGTACCGGATGCTGAAATCGCAACGCTTATTGCTGCCAATAGCGCAGGGAGAACCTTTTCACGGAATATGTTGGTTGAACTGGAAGCATATCTAACTTCATTATTCACCGCATGGCTCACCACTAAAACCCTCGACATTTCAAACACAAACAAGAGCTTATATTCCCGACGCGAAATTGCATCCAGTATGAGCAATGACGTTTTATTGCCACTGATTCAGCATCATTAAGCTTGTTTAAATTATCGGCAATCATCAACTGAATACAACAGCCGTTAGTGTAGTTGCTCAGCCTTTGGTTGACCAATTTTTTGCAGGAAAAGTTCAAGACCTTTTCTTTTTTCGCTATCAAAATTATAGCTGATGTGCTTTGTGTAGTATTCGAGCAAATTGAAATGTGGAAATGTGTTCTCATCGACCACTTCTTCGATATGATGAAGCCCAACTTTATTTGCAGCAGAAAATTCTTCAAGAAAACCTGGATCGATTGGTTTATTGCTGATCCATGTGGCGAATACAAAAGGTAATCCGGTAAATGATTTCCACGCCTCCCCCAGATCATAAATATACTTTGATTCTTTCCGCTGTTCGAGTGCCCTGTCGCCAATAACCAGACCGCCTGTGAAACCATTAATTTTATGCCGGTATGCTTCTCCGTTAGTATTCCTGAATTGGGGATGCAGTTTCCAATAATCACTGAATAATATTTTGGTGAGCGCAGCAGAGGTTCGCGATTGATAATCGAGCAGGATAGTATCCAGTGTTGTAATAGGTTCATCGGAGAAAACAGCAACTGAGGCTACCGGCCCGTCGCAACCGATACAACTGTCAGTAACAATATGCCACTCGGGAAGTCTTGGTATAGCCGCAACCGGCACCAGGCCTATATCAATCTGACCCCTTACCAACTGATCAGCAATTTTTGAAGGGTAGTCCAGGGTCAATTCTACTTTCTTCTTTAATTCCGAATGTTGAAGTCCGTATAATAATGGCCTGGTATTGAGATAATTGACAGCTCCGATCCTTATTTTCCGATCCAAAGGGTTTAGTGTAATTTTAGCCGCAAATTTAGCATAAAAATTCCCGGCATTTTGCCTTTGCTGATTATTTTGCAGCCTTTTCACAGCTGTTTAGCATTACCCGGAAAAACAACTCAACTATGGATTTGTCCTCTTTAACGGCTATTACTCCTGCAGATGGCAGGTACAGGTACCAGCTTCAGCAACTGGCAGATTATTTTTCTGAATTCGCTCTTATCCGCTATCGGGTAAGAATTGAAATAGAGTATTTCATTGCATTATCCACCAAAAAGCTATTTACATTAAAAGCCGCACATGTTAAGGCACTCAGAGCGGTGTATGAAAATTTTACACCTGAACACGCCCAGGAAATTAAAAATGTTGAACGGGTAACCAATCATGACGTAAAAGCTGTTGAATACTTTATAAAAAAGGAACTGGATGCGCTTAAACTCTCAGACCTGAAAGAGTGGGTACATTTCGGGTTAACCTCCCAGGATATTAATAACACTGCTATTCCACTCTTATGGAAAGAAGCTTTGGAACATGAATATTTTCCAGCCATTTCTAATCTTGTAATGGAGATCAGGAAACAGGCTGCTGCCTGGAAAAATATCCCACTACTGGCACGTACACACGGACAGCCAGCTTCGCCTACCCGTTTAGGTAAGGAGATGATGGTGTTTGCTGAAAGATTGGATCAGCAGTTATCTTTAATGCACGCAATCCCTTATTCCTGTAAGTTTGGCGGCGCAACAGGCAATTTCAATGCGCATGCAGTAGCCTATCCCAAGATCAACTGGATTCAGTTTGCGAATAATTTTTGTGACCAGTCGTTGGGTTTGCAACGCCAGCAGTTCACTACACAAATTGAACACTACGATAATCTTGCGGCGCATTTTGATGCCATGAAAAGAATCAACACAATTTTAATTGATTACTGCCGCGATATCTGGTCGTATATCTCATTAGAATATTTCAAACAGAAAATTAAGAAAGGCGAAATAGGTTCTTCGGCAATGCCGCACAAAGTGAATCCAATAGATTTCGAAAATGCTGAGGGCAATCTTGGTTTTTCAAATGCAATCTTTAATTTCCTTTCAGAGAAACTACCGATATCAAGGTTGCAGAGAGACCTTACTGATTCGACCGTTTTGAGAAATCTCGGTACACCTTTCGCGCATACAATTTTATCAGTTAAATCGATTGTAAAAGGCCAGGGTAAACTTGTACTGAATGAAGCTGCTATCAGTGCCGACCTTGATAACAACTGGGCCGTTGTGGCAGAAGCCATTCAAACTGTGTTAAGAAGGGAAAAATATCCCCAACCATACGAGGCACTCAAAGAATTAACGCGTGTCAATGAAAAAATCACGAAACAGCGTATTCATGAATTTATTGGCAATCTCAAAATTTCTTCTTCATTAAAAAAAGAATTGAAAGCGATTACTCCATTTAATTACACAGGAGTTTTAGGATATTAGAAAGGCAAAGTCGATAGTCCTAAGTCTGGAGTCTTTAGTCGTTGCTGGTTACTGGTTACTGGTTACTGGTTGAACAGCCAATACAGGTGGTAAGTATTAAGTTTCAGGTAATTGCCCATTAGTGTATTGGCTGTTAACCTACTACCTAAAACCTACTACCTATAACCAGTAACGGCTGTTCTACCAGCAACCAGCAACGGCTGTTCTACCAGTAAACAGCAACGGCTGTTCACTTATGTACTTCCGATGAAAAATGAAACTCTATGTCAGGATTATTGGTTCTCTCTGTATTAAGAAACCATTCGCTTTGTGCAAGATAAACGAGGTGTCCATCTTTGTCTGTTACAATGTTGCCGGTTTTGTAGCGGATAAATTCCTCCAGTTTGTTATTATCTGCCGATGTAATCCAGCAGGCTTTATAAAAAGGCAATGAATTGAACTGAACTGACGCACCATATTCCTGTAACAATCTATATTGTATAACCTCAAACTGCAGGTCGCCCACGCAGCCAATAATTTTTCGGTTGCCATAATGTTGCGTAAATAACTGCGCCACGCCTTCATCCGTTAACTGCAGTAAGCCTTTTTCAAGTTGTTTGGTTTTCATTGGATCTTTGTTCACCACCTCTCTGAATATTTCAGGAGAGAAAGTGGGAATGCCTGTGAAGAAAAATTTCTCACCTTCTGTGAGGGTATCCCCTATTTTGAAATTTCCGGTGTCGAACAAACCAACCACGTCGCCGGGAAAGGCCTCCTGTATAACATCTTTATCACGTGCCATAAAGCTATACGGATTACTGAAGCGAACATCTTTATTCAGCCGCACGTGGGTATAGAATTTATTTCTTTCAAAGCGACCCGAGCATACCCGCAAAAACGCAATCCTGTCGCGGTGACGCGGATCAAGGTTAGCGTGTATCTTAAAAATAAATCCGCTGAATTTATCTTCATTTACATCCACCTCACGGGTTGTGGTTTCGCGGCTTCGGGGAATGGGCGCAATCTGGATAAAGGTGTCAAGCATTTCCTTTACCCCAAAATTATTGATGGCACTGCCAAAAAATACAGGCGCAGTTTTGCCTGCGAGATATTTGTCTATTTCGATATCACCATATACACCTTCAATCAATTCCACGTCTTCCCGCAACTGCCGCGCATTTTTTTCTTCAACCAGTTTGTCGAGTTCTGGATCAGCCAGATCTTTTAACGGAACGATATCATCTTCTGTGGCTTTCTGATTGGCATGAAAAAGCAGGAGACTTTTATCATACAAATTATATACACCTTTAAATTCTTTACCCATATTGATCGGCCACGACAATGGGTGCAGTTGTATCTTCAGTTCCTTTTCAATTTCATCCAGTAAATCAAAGGGTTGCTGACCATCGCGGTCAAGTTTATTGATGAAAACAATAACAGGCGTGTCTCTCATCCTGCAGACTTCCATCAGTTTTCGGGTTTGCTCTTCCACCCCTTTTACAGAATCGATGACGAGGATTACACTATCAACGGCAGTAAGTGTCCGATAGGTATCTTCGGCAAAGTCTTTATGCCCCGGAGTATCCAGGAGGTTAATCAGAATACCTTTATACTCAAAGCTCATTACACTTGTCGCTACACTAATACCTCTTTGCCGCTCAATTTCCATGAAATCACTGGTAGCGTGTTTTTTAATCTTATTGCTCTTAACGGCTCCGGCAATTTGTATTGCGCCGCCAAACAGCAGGAACTTTTCTGTCAGTGTGGTTTTACCAGCATCTGGGTGGGAAATAATTGCAAATGTTCGCCTTTTGCTAATCTCAGCTTCAAATTTCATGTACTTATCATTCAGGGGCGCAAAGGTATGCCATCTGATGTAATGATCGCTTTTGTATGAAACCCCAGGCTGGTTTTGTTGCGATTAAAATCATTTTTTAACTAATTTCCAGTTCCGATTATGATCAAAGCAATTAAGAATATTACACAGTATTTTGAACGCAAGCAGGTCATTCGCGGTGAGGAAGAAGCGATGAGCGAATACCTGATGGCTAAAAAAGCTTACCAGGTAAAAGTTTTTTTGATTGCGGCATTAAAAGACGGATTGTTTCTCATTATCGGATTTATTTCGGCAGGCTTTGGACTAAGAGGCTTCCTGATGCCTAATCATTTTATAGATGGCGGGGCTACCGGAGTATCTCTTATGATACACCAATTGAGTGGTGTTCCCTTGTCATTATTGCTCATTTTAATTAACATCCCCTTTATGGTGCTGGGGTACAAACAATTGGGAAGGGCATTTATCTCCAAGGCGATTTTTGCCATTGCCGGGTTAGCCTTTGCGGTGGCTTTTATCCCCTACCCTGCTATTACTTCCGATAAACTACTGGTAGCGGTATTTGGTGGATTTTTTCTTGGTGCGGGTATTGGATTCGCAGTAAGAGGCGGAGGTGTATTAGATGGCACAGAAGTACTAGCCATCTTCATGAGCCGCAAATCTTCGATTACAATTGGCGACATCATTCTGATCATCAACCTGATTATATTTTCGTTTGCAGCTTACTTTTTGGGTATGGAGACAGCCCTGTATTCCATTCTAACCTATCTCTCCGCTTCAAGAACTATTGATTTCATTATTGAAGGGATAGAGGAATATACCGGAGTGACGATCATTTCCCCTAAAAATCAACAAATCGGAGAAATGATAACCAAAAAAATGGGACGGGGAATAACGATGTACAAAGGCACCAAAGGGTTTGGTAAAAGAGGATACGTAAATGAAGAAATTGACATTATTTTCACTGTAATCACCCGTTTGGAAATTGCACGTCTGCAAACAGAAATTATGGTCATTGATCCTAATGCTTTTGTAGTACGGCACAGTATAAAAGATACCAAAGGAGGCATGATCAAGAAGCGCCCCTTACATGATTAGTGACTTCTTTTTCCATTTGTCAATTTAACCTTCCTTTTACCCCAAATTACCTGCGTCCTGGATGCAGCCATGTATTTTTGCGGAATGCAAAAGGCTTTAAAAATTATTCTCAACAGTTTCTGGTTGGCTTTACTGGAATTAAGAAACAACAAACTCAGGACGTTTCTTTCTTTATTGGGCGTGACCTTTGGCATCTTTTGTATCATTGGCGTTCTGTCTGTTATAACAAGCCTGGAGAGAAATATTCAGAACGATATCAAATCGCTCGGTTCGAACACCATCTATATAGATAAGTGGGATTATTCGGGCGGTCCTGATTACCCCTGGTGGAAATATGTAAAGCGCCCCGAACCGAAGTATGAAGAAATGCGATTTATCAAGGAAAAGTCTACCGCTGTAAAAAATATTTGCTTTAATGTAAACGCCAATTTCAACATCGAACACAAAAATGATGTGTTGGAAGGAATTAATTATTACGGCATTTCCGACGACTTTGATCAGGTACAGCCGATTGAAATAGCTTTTGGAAGGTATCTGAATCCATATGATTTCAATTATGGTTCTCCTAATATTGTGATTGGATATGAAAATGCAGAAATTCTCTTTGGCAAAGCTGAACTGGCAGTAGGAAAAGAAGTGAAGCTGAAAAATAAATATGCCAATATCGTTGGTGTAATTAAGAAGCAGGGGAAAAGTATGATTGGAGGCTGGGAATTTGACAGGTGCATATTAATGCCTTACAGATTTTTTAAGCAGATGTATGAAGAAAAATATTCGAATCCCACCATTATGGTATTGGGGCAGGATTATGTTAGTCTTGAAGCGTTGAGAGATGAGCTTAAAGGCATAATGAGAGCGGTTCGCAAGTTAGGTCCGGCAGAAGAGGATGATTTTACACTCAATGCAGTAAGTGATTTCAGCAAAGCCGTTAGCGGATTTTTCAGCTCGGTTAACCTTGGGGGTTGGTTTATAGGATTACTAAGTCTCATTGTTGGAACTTTCAGTATTGCGAATATCATGTTTGTAACTGTAAGGGAACGTACTCCCATCATCGGTCTGAAAAAGGCAATTGGCGCCACCAAGGGTACAATACTTACTGAGTTTCTGCTCGAGGCGTCATTCATTTGTATATTGGGCGGAATGATTGGCCTTCTGCTTGTATTCGCGCTTACCAAAATAGCTACAGCAGCATTTGATTTCCCCATTTTCATTTCCACTTCACTGATGGGTATGGCAATATTTCTCTGCGTGCTGATTGGCGTGCTTGCAGGTATTATTCCCGCATCCATAGCTGCGCGAATGGACCCGGTGGTAGCCATCAGGAGCAAATAAACACAAGTGGGGGCAATTTATTCACCCTGCCTGGGTGTATTTCGTGCGCCAGCGCCTTTGGTGAAACTAGTCCTGTAACCATCAATATTTTGTTATATTTGGTTTAGCTGCTGCTTGCAGTTAAGGAGGGTTACATGAAGAAAACATTTGAAATACTCAGGTCTACATTAAAACTGGCCTACCAGGAACTTTCAAAAAATAAGCTCCGCACTTTTCTTTCGCTGTTTGGTGTAACGATCGGTATTTTCTGCATTATTGGTGTGCTTACTGCAGTGAGCAGCCTTGAAAAAAATATCCAGGATGGCGTAAAGTCGCTTGGCACCAATACCATTTATATTGACAAATTTGATTACCAGGGAGGTGCTGATTATCCCTGGTGGAAATATGTAAACAGGCCTACTCCACAATTGAGTGAAGCGATGCTGCTGAAAGAAAAAGTGAAGGCAGATATAAATGTAGTATATAATTTTTCAGCCAATTCATTTATTGAATTTGGTAATGACAAACTCGATGGGATAAGTTATCATGGTGTAACAAAAGAATTTGCAGAAGTGCAGCCGGTGGAAATTGCATATGGCAGGTATTTGAATGAAATTGAATTCGACAGGGGAACATCTAGTATTTTAATTGGTTATGAAAATGCAGAGTTATTGTTTGGTGAAGCAGAAAAAGCCGTGGGTAAAGAAGTACAATTAAGAAACAGGAAAGCCATAATTGTGGGAGTGATAAAAAAACAGGGTGCCAGTTTTGTCGGCGGCTGGCGTTTTGATCAAAGCATAGTGATATCCTATGCATTTATGAAACAAATGTTATTTGATGAGAGATTTAACAGCCCTAAAATCATAGTTAAGGGCCCCGAATACATGACATCTGAAGCGCTGAAGGATGAATTAAAGGGCGCGATGAGATCGATACGCCGATTAGGTCCCTTGGAAATAGACGACTTTGCGTTAAATGCCATCAGTGATTTCAGTAAATCTGTATCAAGTCTGTTTGGAAGTGTGAATCTTGGCGGATGGATGATAGGATTATTAAGTTTAATTGTGGGTGCTTTTGGCATCGCCAATATTATGTTTGTTACAGTTCGTGAACGCACGCCTTATATCGGATTAAAGAAAGCGATTGGCGCAAAACGAAAAACAATTCTGATGGAGTTTTTAATTGAGAGCGCTTTTATTTGTATAATAGGTGGATTAATCGGGCTTGGACTGGTAATGATAATGGCTAAAATTTTGTCTGGTGCATTCAAATTTGCAATTACCGTTTCTCCTGATATTATGGGACTGGCACTACTAATTTGTGTGTTCATTGGCGTTTTGGCCGGCATCATTCCTGCAATTATCGCCGCCCGGATGGACCCTGTAGTAGCTATCAGATCGAAATGATTTATATCTTTTGATATTTTTCTATAAAAAAGCAGGAGCAAAAAATGCCTTGTTTATAATTAAATTAAGTGATTACACTTAGCAAACTGATATTAAACTGCTTATACTTCGTATAGCGGTTGCCGTTAAATAGCTGACAAATCACGCTTAACCGTTATTCTCTAATAATCAGTGTTTTATCTGCAGGGTAATTATCTCCCATTTTAAACGGTTGAAATACAGTATTTTATTTCACTCTGCGGCTATCCTTTTGAGATAGCAAAGCCCTTTTTACCTCATTTTCGTTTTAAAGTTGACTACCACGAAACAGCAGAATGTTGAAAAATTCAATATCTAAAATAAACTGCCGTTTATATTTCAGAACCTTATGAATCTTTACCATTTGTAAAACACAAAACCGTACTCTCATGCCTATGATTAAAGTTATCTACTCACTATGTGCATTATTATTGTCGTCGGCAATGTATCTATTTTCCAACGGCACTTCGACCATCAGCTGCACAAACGAATTCACTGGAAAAGTTAAACAGATAGAAACAACATCGGGTATTCAACTTGTTGTTGAAGGCGATAACAGCATTATTTATCATCCAAAGATTGAACAGAGCGGAATCGTATTGGCAGCCGGTACCAGGGTGCGCGTTTGCTATGAGTCTATCAGGAAATTAAATGCGGGTGAAGAGGTGGTGCGTATAAATGCCATTGCGTGCTTACCTTAGCAGGATGTTTGCAAAGCGGATATGTATCCTTGCTATAGAAAGCTCCTGCGATGAAACCAGTGTTGCTGTATGTATTGATGGCAAAGTTTTATCAAATGTTATTGCTTCACAGGAAGTTCACCAGCAGTATGGTGGAGTGGTGCCGGAACTTGCATCTCGGGCTCATATGCAGAACATAGTGCCGGTAACTCAACAGGCACTAGAAGCAGCCGGAATCAATCTTCAATCAGTTAATGCAATTGCTTTCACCCAGGCACCTGGCCTGATTGGCGCATTGCTTGTTGGCGCAGGCTTTGCAAAATCATTATCGCTTTCATTGAATATTCCGTTGATTGGTGTTCACCATATGCAAGCTCATGTACTGGCCAATCTTATCGGAGAAAAAAAACCTTCGTTTCCGTTTTTATGTCTCACTGTTAGCGGTGGCCATACACAAATTGTTCAATGCAACGCACCGAATGATCTGAAAGTTTTAGGAAAAACCATTGATGATGCTGCCGGAGAAGCTTTCGATAAGTCCGCGAAAATTCTTGGTTTACCATATCCAGGAGGACCTTTAATTGATAAGTATGCCGCAGCTGGAAATCCGGTTTTTACATTTGCAGAGCCGCAGATCGCAGCGCTGGATTTCAGTTTCAGCGGGGTTAAAACATCAATTTTATATTTTCTGCAAGACCAGTTAAAAAAGAATCCTGAATTTATTGAGCAAAATTTACATGACCTATGCGCTTCAATTCAGGAAAGGATTGTGAGCATTCTTTTGAATAAACTCAAAAAAGCAGTCGCAATCACCGGCATTACAGAAGTATGTCTTGCTGGTGGCGTATCGGCGAATAGCGGTCTGAGAAAATCCTTCACTTCCCTGGGCGAAAAAATGCATTGGAACACTTATATACCCGTCTTTGAATATTGTACTGATAATGCGGCAATGATCGCCATTACCGGGCATTACAAATTTCTGGATAATGAATTCAGTGATTTAGCTGTTTCATCAACAGCGAGAGCTGAATGGTAGAAACAAAATATGGGTAACACGTATTTTCAATTCAAACAATTTATTATTCATCAGGATAAAACTGCGATGAAGGTGTCCACTGATAGTTGCATATTAGGCGCCTGGACAGCAAGTCAGATTAATCCTTCAGCAAAAAAAATTCTGGATATTGGAAGTGGAACAGGTTTATTGATGTTGATGATTGCGCAACAATCTTCTGCGTTTATTTATGGAATAGAAAAAGATATTGACGCATTTGCGCAGGGAACACAAAACATCACTGAAAGTAAATGGGCGGAAAGACTATTTAATGATGCAGGTGATGCAAGAGAGTTTATATCGCCTGATCAATTTGACTTTATTATCTGTAACCCTCCATTCCACGACAATCAGTTGAAGGGGCCGATGCAGGAAAAAAATCTTGCACATCACAGCACTGCATTAACATTAGAAGAGTTAATCTCTACTATAAAAACTTTACTCATTTATAGCGGAAAATTTGCCGTCCTTATCCCCTGCTATCGTATGGCAGAACTGTTATTTGTCGCAGCTTCACAACACTATTACCCTGAAAAAAAATTGCTTATTCATTCATCATCTTCACATCCTCCCTTCAGAACAATCATTTTATTTTCAAATGACATATCGGCAACCAGTGAAGAAGAAAAACTATTTATAAGGGATGATAATGGAAATTATACGGATGAGTTCAAGCAATTGTTAGGAGATTATTATCTTCATCTCTGATTACTCCAGTTCTTTCGCATAGTCCGAAAGATATTGATAGGGCTCAGTGATAATTCCTTCTTTTACAAGTGTTGCATTGGTGATAGCGGCATTTCCTCCTGTCACAAGATCCTGGAGGATAAATTTAATCAGTTGCTCTCCAAAATATCTTGACGCATCTCGGGGCAATTCATTTGGCAGATTACCAACAGCCATAATATCTACAGCATCTTTTTGATATGGTGGAACTTTTTCAAAAGTTGTTTTACTTACGCCATATACAGGATCGTCTATTGTTTGATCTCCGAGATTGATGGGAACAGAACCATTTACA
Organism: Chitinophagales bacterium; assembly: GCA_031425315.1. Classification (GTDB taxonomy): domain Bacteria; phylum Bacteroidota; class Bacteroidia; order Chitinophagales; family Chitinophagaceae; genus Pollutibacter. The sequence continues at coordinate 1,278 of JANPJC010000032.1, read as the reverse complement.
TCATCGGTAATATCAGCAATCGTTTGAATAGCAAAACGGCTGTCTTGCACCAGTTCTTTTTCAAACAGGCGGGGAATCTGTTTATCCCAGTACACGCCATTCATCAGGATGTCGGTACAAAATGCATATTGAGGAAATATAGAAATATACTCAGCAGGAGATTCATGAAAATGTGAACGGGAATATTTTCCTGTGGTTCTGTGTGCATACAGATCGGCGCCTTTTAATTGCACGTACACAGGATAAGTAAAACTGCGCTCAAGGTATTCGTCAGGTTCCACTTCATGAATGCCAACGAGATTCATAATTTCCAGTGCGCCATGTGCAACACGTCCGGAGCCAGTGACTACTATTCTGAGATTAGGCACTTTTAATCCAAAGTAGGTATGGATCAGTTCACGAAAACTTTTCTGTTTAAATACTCTGGATAAATTAAATACGCCGGATCTGTTTCCATAAGCCATAAGACCATTATGAGCACCAACAATTCCTGCGAAAAAACCGAAGCCGATAATACGGGCACCATCCTCGTGCTCCAGGCATTCATAATCAATAAGGGTAATTTTTTTTTCGATGACTGTTTGAAAAAGCTTCCTGTTATGCGGTTGATTTTTTCGGGTATGAGAAAAAAACAGGTAAGATTTTCCAGGGATTAATTTTTCGGGCGGTACTTCCTTAATGCCCAGCAAAATATCACATTCGTCCAGTCGATCCCTTACCTCCACGCCTGCTGATTGGTATTCTTTATTACTGAAGCAGCGATTGTCGGAAGATTGCGCAACGATTCTTACGGTAGTTGAATTTCTATGAATCCATTTGCATTGGGCGGGGGTTAATGCCACACGATTATCAGCAGGAATTTTTTCTTCTCTTATCAGTCCGATCAGGGTCATGGGATAAAATTAGTCTTTCCCCGGAAACGCCGAAAGCTTTTAATACTTGTTATTTTCCTGAAAAAATGTTGTGCGGAAGTCAGAGATTCACTAATATTGCAACCCCAATAAAGCATTGTTACAGATGCTATCGCCCAGATGGCGGAATTGGTAGACGCGCTAGACTCAAAATCTGGTTATCGCAAGGTAGTGCAGGTTCGATTCCTGTTCTGGGCACTTTAAACGAATTTTGGCGGTTCCGAAAGGAATCGCCTTTTTTTATGGGCCTGGAAGGAATGTGTAAGCGCATTATTAAGGCCATCCATCCTGAGCTAAAAACGTATTGCTCCTCGGGGCCAGTGTCATCCTGCATTGGGTTTAGTGATATAACAAAAGGCAGGTTGAA
>JANPJC010000031.1:0-7441 GCA_031425315.1 Chitinophagales bacterium | reverse complement strand
AATCGCGAATTGAATGGTGACCGTACGTTGTCAGGTCGCGAATTTGAAACATTGCCATCTATTAATTCAAGAATTAATAATGTAGTGGGAGGAATATGGAACAGTACTTCAACGCCACCGCAAACTTATGTTGAGTCGCTGAAAATTGCAGAGAAGAAATTTGAACCGGTTTATAAAGAAGTACAGACTATAGGTGCTGCAATTTTACAATTAGAACAACAGCTTGAAAAGAGCGGAGCGCCATATACGCCGGGTCGGATGCCGCAGTGGAAGAAGTGAAAGTTTACAAACAGCCTTTTGGGGTTGCTGGTTGCGGGTTAACAGCCAATACAAAGTTGGTAGACAGTAGGCGGTAGACGGTAGAGAACAGCCAATGCAGGTTGGAAGTTATAAGTTTTACGTTTTACGTAAACAGCCAATACAAAGTTGTTAGATAGTAGATGGTACACAGCAGAGAACAGCCTATACATGTTTTACGTTGTTAGTTACACAGCCAATACAATTGTATAATTGTAGGAATTTAAATTAAACGGATAAGTACCTAAAACCAATAACCTAAGACGTACAACTTCTATAGAATTTAATTTCGTGTATTTACTTCCGTCTCGCGCCAGGCGAAACTGAGCTGTATCGGCTGTTCCCTATTGCCTAATGCCTTCTGCCTATTGCCTGAGTATTGGCTGTTCTCTACCGTCTACTGTCTACCGTCTACCGCCTTAGTCAGGAAATCCCGATTTATCGATATTAGGAATTATCCTCAAGGCATTTCTATAGTACACTTTTTTTAGAATATCATCACTCAGGCCCAATCCATACATACGCCAGAAAGCATGGTATTTTTTGTGATAAGGAAAATATTCGTCATCTGTTTCTAATACTCTGAAGTAAGTAGAGTATTCATCAGGTACCCAAGAATCTTTACCAAATAAAATACGATCCTGGTATTTAATGAAGAAAGCTTTAGCCGCTTTCGGCTGACGTCCCAGTTCCGCTATGATCGCACCGAATTCAACAACAACGTTTGGCATTTCGTCAAGAATCTGACTTAGTTTACCGAGATTATTCGGATACCATCCAAAATGTGCAGCAATAAATGTGGTTTGTTTATGCTTACGGAAGAGTTGATGCTGTTCTTCAATTAGTTTTTCCCATGGCACCGGGTTATCATCGCCTCTTTTTCTGCCATTGTGTGTGGCGAGTTCAAGCCATCTTTCATTTTTTTCATCCATTGGATCCCAGAATGATTTTGGATCCGCAGTATGAATGAGTACAGGGATTTTTAGTTCGCCGGCCTTTTTCCAGATGGGATCCAGGCGAGAATCATCAACTGCAACCCGTACACCATTATTATCTTTTACAGAAAAGCCCAGGCTCTTATAAATCTTTAATCCATTGGCGCCATTCTTTACATCCTCTTCCAATTGTTTCGCTGCGTTTTCGCCCCATGAAGCTTCACCTACACCTTTAAAATTGATATTGGCAAAAACAATAAATCGATTGGGAAAATTTGATTTGATATTGGCCGCACTTTTCCTGATCTTATCGCCACTATCGCCGCTCAGATTCACCATCACCTTCATATTCAATTTATCCATTTCAGTAATAAGCGTTTGCAGATTCATCGTCGGCATATTGAACTGGTGATTATGCACATCAATGAACGGAAACTTTGCGCGTGGTGTTGGATGTTCAGGAACGACAAGCGTTGAAACGGGCTCATATTTTTCGAAATCCATTGTACCTCGCTGTTGCTGTGCTATTGCACACGAAAAAAACAAAATGAAAGGAAGGCATAATAAGAGTTGTTTCATGCAAAAAGTTTAAGTATTCTAATGTATGCAGGTAAGCGGAGTACCGGCTTCATCCTGTGTATCTTAACATTTATTTCAGTTATTGATCCGGCAGTGGCGCCTGGTCCAGTTCTTTCAAAATATTTTCGAGCCTCGATTGCAGTGTTTCATAATCTGTATAACCCCTGGTCATCAGATAAAACTTATCCGACGTTACCTGTAACAAAACTGCAGGGAAACCGGTTACCTGCAATTGTTTCACCAATGCAAACTCGTAATATGCCCTCTCTTTGTAAGAAGCATCATGCAACTTCTGATAAAATTCTTCTTCCGGAATTTTATATGCTGATAGTAAATGCCGGTATGCTTCATCGTCTGTTAAATCTCTTCCTTCCATATGCAATGCATATTGAAGGTCGGCAGCAAATGCTACGGATTGATCGGGATGATAGTCTTTGAATACCACCATCGCAATCGCCGCTTTTTCTGAATGGGGAAACCAATCACTTTGATCCGGGTTATTAATGTGCCAGAGATAATCTTCTCCGAAACGGATGCCGGTCCTTTCTTCCACTACGGTATATGCAGATTTGATATAGCTGGCAGTGCGGGCAATGGGTTGTGCATATTCCACTGGAATCATATTGCCCGACAAGGTTTCAAAAAATATCTTGCTCCGATACTTTTCCCATAGTTTTTTAATTACGGGGCTGAATCCATAACACCATCCGCAGTAAGCATCGTAACAATAATAAAGGGTCAAATTCATTCAGTGGATATGAAGGAAATAGATTGAGGTTCAAATGTCGGTTAAAGATGCGACTTTCCCTCGGATGCGTGGTAGCAATACGTTGATCACTTTCTTTTAATTTCTTCAAACCGGCCGTCGTAGTCTTTTCTGATGGTACCCATCAACCGATCCCAAAATAAAAAGTATAACCCGTAATTACCTTTAAAATGCTGATGATGCTGGTTATGATTCACAGAGGTGTTAATCCATTTGCCAATTACATTTTTGTTGAAGCCCCTTGGATAGATCTCCCAACCCAAATGGCCGTAAACGTTGTATACAATTGACAGAAAAAAGAATATAAAAAAATGATACGTGTGAATGGGAATGGTAAACAGAAAAATAACAAAAATCCCTGATTCAACTATTGCTTCCAATGGATGAAATGCATATGCTGCCCATGGAGATGGGTTGGTGGACTGATGATGGACCAGGTGAAATAACCTGAATAATTTTTTGTGATGCATAAGCCGGTGAGTCCAGTAGAAATAGGTGTCATGCATCAGAAACATCACAGGGAAAATCGCAAAAAAATAAAATTTTCCATGGGTTTCAATATCGCGGTATAAGGTTGTGAATTTAGATATATACGGATTTTTGATAAAGATCAAAGGGATAAGAGCGAAGATGCTGATCGTGATGACCGAGTACCCAATTTCACGGGCATAATCGCTGACTTTAGGATATTTCTGTTGGATTTTTTTGTTGGTGATAAACAGGCGTAGCAATATGTAATAGAGAATGAAAGCGATACCGGCAACCATAAAGTACCGGCTGCCGATATTTCCCCAATTCCTCAGGTATGATTGCCAGTAGCTCATTTTAAATTTTTTCGGCCAGCTTAGGTGTCAGACACTTTCGCCGCGATTTTAACAGCTCGATGGTGCGAAGTGTCTGACACCTAGGCTTGCCGAAGTTTAATTTTTTTTAGTTGTTGTCAAAGGTTTTTTTCTTCTGCAGAAATGTTTTTTTCCTCACTAGATGCATCAAGCTTGATGGCATCTGGATTCCATTTTTCCGGATGTTTGGCTGTAATATCTTTATAAAAATTTCTGATCACATTCATATCTGCGGCTTTATCACCCGTCAGATAAACAGGGGGACCAAAGCCAGCTTTTTTGTTTTTATAATCCAGGTAGCCCAACATTACAGGCACATTTGCTTTTTGCGCCACATGGTAAAACCCACTCTTCCAGCGTTTTACTCTTTTTCGGGTACCCTCGGCCGGGATCATCATGTAAAGGTCATCTGCGTTGTTGATCCTTTCGATCATCATTTCGACAAGCTGTTGATTTTTGTCTCTTTTTACCGGAATGCCACCGGTAGCTTCAAGAATTTGCTTAACGGGAAATTTGAAGAGTTCTTTTTTGGCAACATAATTTACTTTCAAATTCAGTATCCTGAATGCTGCGAGGGAATAGATAAAATCCCATTGAGAAGTATGTGGAGCCGCTATTACAACTGCTTTGCGAATATGTGATGGGATTGTGCCATACACTTTCCAACCTTTCAGTTTAAACCACCAGGTGAATAATTTCGTAATCATTAAATTTCTTCCTTAAAATTATTAATGGGCTTCGAGCCAGTTTTCGCCTGCGCCTGATTCTGCAATAACAGGTACATTATTAGGTAATTCCATTGCAGTTTGCATGCATTCAAGTATCACAGGTTTCAACTCGTCAACTTCTTCCCGCAAAACATCGAACACCAACTCATCATGCACCTGTAAAATCATTCTGCTTTTGAAACCATGTTTCTTCATGGCATTTTGCACTTTCACCATTGCCATTTTTATCATATCAGCTGCCGTGCCCTGAATGGGTGAGTTGATGGCATTTCGCTCTGCAAATCCACGTACGGTAAAATTGGAGGAGTTGATATCTCGCAGCCATCGCTTTCTTCCCATCAGAGTTTGAACATAACCTTTCTCTCTTGCAAAATTGATGGTATCATCCATATAAGAGGTGATGCCCGCAAACTCTTTTTTATAATTGTCGATGATCGCTTTGGCTTCAGTTCGACTGATCCCTAAATTATCGGCTAACCCAAAAGCACCCTGGCCATATATTATACCAAAATTCACGCTCTTCGCTTTATAGCGCATTTCTTTTGTTACCTCATTCTCCGGAATATTGTAAACCTTGGCAGCGGTGGCAGTATGAATATCTTTTCCAGATCGGAACGCTTCGCACATATTAGGATCACCACTGATCGCGGCTACTATGCGCAGTTCAATCTGAGAATAGTCGGCAGAAATCAATACATGATTTTTATCCCTCGGAATAAATGCCTTACGTATTTCTTTTCCTCTTTCCGAACGTACAGGGATATTTTGAAGATTCGGATTATTACTTGATAACCTACCGGTGACGGCTACTGCCTGTGCGTAATTGGTGTGTACCCGTCCTGTTTTTGGATTGATCAGCAATGGTAATGAATCAACATAAGTAGATTTCAGTTTCGTGAGTTCCCTGAAAGCGAGTATATCCGCAACAATAGGATTCTGATGGGCAAGTTTAGCCAAAACATCTTCACCTGTGGCGTACTGACCTGTTTTGGTTTTTTTTGCTTTGGGATCTAATTGCAGCTTTTCAAAAAGCACTTCACCTAATTGTTTTGGAGAAGCAAGATTGAAACGTACCCCTGCCATTTGATACACACTTTCTTCCGAAATTTTCGCTTCGCGATCGAGTTCTTTGGAATATTCGTTTAAGAATCCTTCATCAATTCTCACGCCCTCGAATTCCATAGCAGTTAAAACTTTTACCAATGGATTCTCCACTTCGTAAAAAATTTTTTCCACCTCTTTGGATTTCAACAATGGCAGAAAAGTATTGTGTAATTGCAAAGTGATATCAGCATCTTCAGCGGCGTACTCTTTTATTTTGTCGAGTTCAACATCGCGCATATTACCCTGACCTTTCCCTTTTTTCCCAATCAGCTCTTCAATATGTACAGGTTCATAACCAAGAAACTGTTCGCTTAACTGGTCCATAGAGCGTTTACCATCAGGATCAATCACGTAATGCGCCAGCATGGTATCGAAGATGTTTCCCTTCAACTCCATATCGTACCATTTCAGTACGAGCATATCATATTTGATATTCTGGCCGATCCATGTTTTAGAGACATCATTAAAAAGGTCGGTGAAGTGAGATAAGATTTTTTTGGTTTCGTTCTGGTCTGTTGGTACCGGAATATAGTAACCTTCGCCTGTTATCCATGAAAAGCTTAACCCTACCAGCTCAGCATTATTAGCATCAATTCCTGTGGTTTCGGTATCAAAGCTTATTAGCGGCTGCGCCATTAAATCTTTAATTAATGACCTGATATTTTCTTCACCCTGTACCGCATGATATTGGTGTTTGGTATTGTTGATGTTTTTTTCAGCACCCATACTCTGACTGACTTCGGGCGCATCAGCTGATGGCGTTGCAGTTTCCACAACATTACCAAAAAGATCCTGCTGTACACCTTGCGGTGCAGAAGCTGGTTTACCATTTTCAACAGGTATCAATTCTTCACCAAAAATTCTTTTGCCGAGTGTTTTAAATTCCAGCTCAGTAAACACTTCGCGAAGAACAGTTTTATTTATGTCCTTCACCTTATAATTTTCTTCGTGAAATTCTACAGGCACTGAGGTGATAATGGTGGCGAGTTTCTTACTCATCAGTGCCATCTCTTTTCCATTTCTCACTTTTTCGCCGAGAGCTCCTTTGATATTATCAGCATTATCAAGAATGTTTTCGAGGGTACCAAACTCCATAAGCAGTTTAGCTGCAGTTTTTTCTCCCACACCTGGGATCCCCGGAATATTATCTACTGCGTCACCCATCAAACCCAGTACATCAATCACCTGAGATACAGATTTGATATTCCATTTCTCACATACTTCTTTAGGACCAAGAATTTCAAAATCACCACCTTGATAAGGAGGTTTATAGATTTTAATATTCTCCGATACCAGTTGTCCGTAGTCTTTATCAGGCGTAACCATGTACACGGTATAGCCGTGTTTTTCGGCCTGTTTGGCGAGTGTTCCGATCACGTCATCGGCCTCGAATCCGTCGTTTTCAATAATGGGAATATTAAAACCTTCGATAATTTTTTTGATATCCGGAATGGAGGCGGTTAAATCTTCAGGCGCTTCCTGGCGGTTGGCTTTATAGGCTTCAAAGTCGGTATGTCGCTCGGTAGGTGCGGCAGTGTCGAAGCAAATGGCCATATGGGTCGGCTTTTGCTTATTGAGCAGGTCAACAAGTGTATTGGTGAAGCCAAATTGTGCATTTGTATTTTTGCCTTTGCTGGTAACACGTGGAGCGCGGATGAGCGCATAGTAGGCGCGAAATATGAGGGCAAACGCATCGAGCAGGAATAGCTTTTTCTCCATTCGCCGAAGGTAATAAAGATATGTGAAGCAAATGAGTGTTGATGGTGGCTGGTTGCAAGTAACAGGTTGCAGGTTGAACAGCCAATACAGTTGTACGTTGTAAGTTTTACGTAATACGGCCAATACAACAGTCGGTAGGCAGTAGACAGTGGACGGTAGAGAACAGCCAATACAAGTGAGCAGTAAGTCTATAGATTAACGCGGCGCTAATGTTTTGCTTCGAAATAACTTGAAATTTTAATTCATTGATGTTCAATTGTAAAATTACTGGTTTCAAAGTAGTAGCAAGCTGCTCTTCTTGAATGATGATTTTCTTTTTGAAAAATTGCCCTGGCTGTTATGTCCCGGTAGGGACATCTGGTGGGTAGAAAAAATGATGGGCCAAAGAAATGCATTCCGGAGGAATGCCTGGTGGGTTGTTGGGAAAAAGAATGATCCATTCATAACAGGATGATGAGAGATTCATTTAAT
>JANPJC010000030.1:0-8260 GCA_031425315.1 Chitinophagales bacterium | reverse complement strand
CATTGAGTTGTCACCAAGATCCTCACTTTGTGTACGGGGGTCTGCCGAATTGCCAAACTCATAAGTACCAAACCAGATTCTCGGATTCTTTGCCAGCCTGTCGATATACAGTTTATTCAGAGATTTTTTCTCAGCATCTTCGTCTTTCGCATCTACATATTTATAACCCCATTCGATTGCCCAATGATCGTAATCTCCAATGCGTGGAAATAATCCCACTTTCGAAATATTATCTTCCGGTTGTGCCACGTAATTGAAGCGGGCATAGTCCATTATTGATGCAGTGTGTCCGTTTGCTTCCACCCATGCTTTATCTCTTAATTTTTCTACGGGCGTCTTGCTGCTTGAACCCATGTTATGACGCAAGCCAAGTGTATGGCCCACTTCATGTGAAGAAACAAAACGAATCAAAGTACCCATCAGGTCGTCATCGAATTTCATTTTTCTTGCTGATGGATCCACTGCAGCTGTTTGAACGAAATACCAATCGTGTAACAAACGCATCACATTGTGATACCATCCAATGTGGCTTTCAAGAATTTCACCACTGCGCGGATCATGTACATTAGGGCCGTATGCATTCTGGATATCTGAGGCAAAATACCTGATCACAGAAAACCTTGCATCTTCAAGGCTCATTGTGCTGTCGTTTTCAGGCCATTCTTTTGCCATGATTGCATTTTTGAAACCTGCTTTTTCAAAAGAAGCCTGCCAGTCATTTACACCTTGAATCAGATAAGGACGCCATTTTTTTGGTGTTGCAGGATCAATGTAATAAACGATTGGTTTTTTAGGTTCAACCAATTGACCGCTTTTCCATTTTTCCCATTCGCCATCTTTTGGTTCTAATCTCCACCGAACAATAAAATCACTCTGATCAACTTTTTGCTGGTCTTCTGTATAAACTGTAAAATCTTCTGCAAAAAATCCAACACGTGCATCATAAGGTCTTCTGCGCATGGGTGTAGATGGAAGAATAATAAATGAAGTGTTGATTTCTACTGTAATCGCACCTGCGGCAGCGGCTGCAGGAATAGATGGTGAAGGGAAAGCTGACGGTGCACCGCCGGCGGCAGAAGAAAATGTTTTTACAGTTCTTACCTCTGTATTGATCGGAAATGTATGGATATGTTCAATATAGGAACGGTCTGATAGCAGTCCTCCCAGTGAAAGTCTTCTTTTTGCGCCAGGAGATATAGAAACCACCTGGTTGTCTCCCTTAAAATAATCTGTAACATCTATAACTACTCCTGTGGAATCTTTCCCCAAAGATTTTATATCAAAAGCTGCCGCTATAGGATCAAGATTTGAATTACTTACCGCTTTATAGATGGGTTGCGTTGAATCGTTGGCAACACTGATTACAGTTACCACCCTCATAAACACCTTATTGTCGGGACCTTTTTCGAATCGGACAACTTGTTGATTGGCAAGTTCGCCACCATAAACACCAGCACCGCCTGCTACTTTTGAAAACCGGGTGATAGCCATAATCTGCCTGTTCATCAAAGAATCCGGTAATTCGAAAAAGTATTTTTCTTCCACTTTGTGAACCGTAAAAAGTCCTTGAGATGATTTAGCTTTCGCTGTAATCACATCTTTGTAGGGCTTGGGTCCGGAACGATTAGTTGGGGGAGGCACTACCGGCGGCATTGCAGCTGCCGGAGTAGTTGGAGCCGGTGTCGTGGGCTGTCTGCGGTTTTGCGCAACGGCAGCCGACAATCCTGCTAAGAGGAATACGGAAAGCAACAGAGGTTTTCTCAAATTTAGGGTAATTCTCATGTCGTATTATTTTTTTAGGAAAACGAAAATATATATTTGAGGATATTATGCACTATTTAATCTAAATAAGGTGAAGCAGCATTGTAAATGGTATATTTAGCAGGATTTAAATTTTTTTAGATCCATTATGAAAAAATTCAGAATTAATGCGGGCCCGTTTCTTGAATGAATAAATTTATTATCTTGCTCATCTACGGTCAAAAAAAAATCCACACCTAAGAGGAATCCAAAACTATTTTCAGTAGACTTGTACTTCATTTTTTTACCAAAACAGTAATTTCAAAATTTAAAAATTAAAGTCATGGCAGAAACAAAACCAACTGCGACTGGTAAGGCTACTACGTCAGTTCAACCTAAGAAAAGCAGTAATGCGATTTCTTATCTGGCACCAATTATTTGTATTATCGCAGGTTATTTGATCTGGAGATTTATCCTCGGGGCTGATCAAGGATTTGCCAGACCTGATGCAGCAGGTGGTTTCTGGCCCGACCACAAGGGGCCAAAAGGTGCCTGGTACAGGATGTACGAAGGTGGTATCATCGTTCCAATTTTGATAGGCTGTTTTCTGATGGTGGTCACTTTCTCCATCGAGCGTTTCCTGACTATTTCCAAAGCAACCGGCAGCGGATCTATTTCAGAATTTATCCGTAAGGTTCAATATCATCTTGCCAATAAAAATGTTGACGCTGCCCTTGCAGAATGCGATAAACAAAAAGGCAGTGTGGGTAATGTAATGAAAGCCGGATTGCGTAAATACAAGGAAATGATTGGCAACAGTGAATACAATACAGAACAGAAAGTATTGGCTATTCAAAAAGAAGTGGAAGAAGCTACAGCGCTTGAACTGCCTATGTTGCAGAAAAACCTGGTATTCCTTTCCACTTTAACATCTCTCGGTACATTGATCGCACTTTTGGGTACTGTAATGGGAATGATTAAAGCGTTCTCCTCACTTGGAGAAGAAGGCGGATCAGGTGCAGCAGCTGAACTTGCAGTAGGTATCTCTGAAGCATTGTATAATACAGCTCTTGGTATCGGTACTTCGTCTGCAGCCCTGATGATGTATAACGTGTTTACCACCAAAATCGATTCTATCACTTATGGTATCGACGAATCTGGTTTCACTTTGACTCAGAGCTTTGCTTCATTGTACAAATAAGAAAAGATTTCAGGGAATTGTGGAAATTCCCGGGAACTGAATCTAAATACTAAAAGTTGTAATAATGCCAAGTGTCAAGATAAAAAAACATGCGCCGCAGAATGACATGACACCCTTTGTGGATGTGGCTTTCCTGATTCTGTCGTTTTTCATGCTGGCTACAAAATTCAAACCGGAAGATCCGGTGGAAATTAAAACCCCTAATTCCGTTTCATCTGCCCCTGCTCCTGAAAAGGACTATTTTACTGTGCAGATTGACAAGGAAGGGAAGGCATATATTTCCCTGGATAATCCTGAGTTTAGTATGAAAATGATTGAAAATGTGAATACTGGTAGAAATCTTGGTTTAACACCTGCTGAAATGAAGGTGTTCGTCAATTCTCCAAGTATCGGTGTACCGTTTAATCAGCTGAAATCGTATTTGCAACTGGATGCGGAAGCTCAGAAGAAATTTAAATCACCAGGCATTCCTGTGGAAGACTCAACAGGCGGAGAAATGTTTTTTTGGGTTCGTGATGTATTATCTGCTTATTCCGGAAGGAAATTGAACCTTGTGGTGAAGGCAGATAACAGCACTAAATATCCGGCTTTCAAGAATGTGTTAAATGCATTCAAAAAGAATGATCAGAACAAATTTCTTCTGATCACCAGTCCGGAGGATGCCCCTCCCGGAACGGCTCTTTATGAAACCAGGCAAAAGGCGCAAACTAAAAAGGCAGAGTAACGATTGTTTTCGAACCAGCAGATTTTTTAATATTTAATTCATATAATTATGGCAAGTATTGAAGGTGGTGGTGACGGTGGCGGGCATAAGAAAGGCCCGGGCGTCAAAAAGGCAAAAAAATTATCTACCACAGTAGATATGACTCCAATGGTGGACCTTGGCTTCCTCCTCATCACATTTTTTATCTTTACCACAACAATGGCACAGCCAACAGCGATGACATTGTTTTTGCCAAAAGATGTAGATAGGCCGGAAGATCAGAATAAAGTAAAGGAAACCGGTGCATTTACTATTTTGTTAGCAGGTAAGGACAATATCTTCTATTACGAAGGTCTCGATCCTACACAACTGAAGTCGACCAACTTTCAGAAAATCAGGGAAGAGATCATCCGTAAAAAGCAGAGTACCAATCCGGAGGACCTGGTGATGATCATAAAACCTTCAGAGGATGCCACTTATAAAAACACAGTGGATATTCTGGATGAGATGACGATCAACGAGATTAAACGATATGCAATGGTGGATATCAGTCCGCAGGAATTTGAACTCGTTAAGATCACGCAGGCCGCCAGTGGAAATTAATTTAGCGGCTATGGAATTTTTCCAAAACCGCGTCTATGTTAAAAATCATTTACAATGGATGTAAATAAAATTTTAAGTACTCCACTGCTTGACCTCGTTTTCGAAGGCAGGAATAAGGAATACGGTGCCTATGAACTCAGGTCAGCTTACAACAAGCGTCTCACTCTCGCATTGGTAGTGACCGCTTCGCTTGCTTTGCTTATAATGCTGGCTTCATTCATCGCTACCCTTGCACCTGATGATAGCAAGAATGCAGTGGATATTAAAGAAGTACAGCTGGCTAAAGTGGAAGAGGTGAAAAATGAACCTCCACCACCTCCTCCGCCGCCGAAACCTCCAGATCCGCCCAAAGTGGAAATGACTAAATTCACTCCTCCAAAAGTGGTGAAAGATGAAGAGGTGAAGGAAGAAGAGAAGCCACCTGAAGTTGAAAAATTGGAAGATACTAAAATCAGTACCGTTACTCAGGAAGGTATAAAGGATGAAGGTATCGTTGCTCCACCCGTTGATGCTGGTGGGGTGGTTGAAGCACCAAAACAGGATGATGAGGACAAAGTTTTCCAGAAAGTGGAAATTGATGCCGAATTCCCTGGTGGCAATTCAGGTTGGGCCAAGTATGTAACGCGCGAAATCGAAAGGAATATCGATGAGTTACAGGATGATGGTCGCTCCGGTACTGTAGTTGTACTTTTCATCGTGGATAGGGAAGGGGCTGTGAGTGAAGTGAAAGCACTCCCTTGCGGTGAAGCGGGTGTTGCCAATTGCCTTGGCCCTGGTACCAAACTCGCTGAAATAGCTGTTAACGCAATCCGTAAAGGACCAAAGTGGAAAGCTGCTATTCAAAACGGCCGTGCTGTAAAAGCATATCGCCGTCAGCCTGTTACTTTTTATCTGCAGGAAGAATAGGGGATTTGATTAATCAATCGCATTATAAAAAATGCCGCTCCTTTTGGGGCGGCATTTTTTGTTTTTGTAGCGGCAAGGAATGCCTTGCAACTACAGAAAATGGCCGCTAATACAGGTGGTAAGTTTTAGGTTGTAAGTTGTAGGTCAACAGGTTTACGTTTTATGTTGTAAGTTTTACGTTGATTACACTAATCTCCATTGAGGCAGTCTTTGGCGATTCCCTTCTGCTTATTGCCTCCTGCCCATTGCCTATTTGGCCATAGAGAGCCACAAAGGAATAAAGGACACAGAGAACAGCCAATACAGGTTGTGGGTTTTAAGTTTGTCAGCTGTCCAGTCATCGGAGTACCAATGTAGCGGCAAGGCATGCCTTGCCGCTGTTTTTTAAGTATGTATCCTATACAGTTTTATATTGCAAATTTTGGATTATAAGTATGACAGCCGGGTACATTTGTTAGAAACGGCGCTTGTGGGAGAACGCAGTTTTAGTAGCGGCAAGGCATGCCTTGCCGCTACTAAAACGAACAGCCAGTGAAGGTGGTGGAATATAGGTTGTAAGTTTTAGGTCAAGAACCCATTCAGGTTTTAGGTAATAAAATGACGCGAGTGATGAGGTAGAGACAAGGCATGCCTTATCACTCGATTCCGTAAGCAGTTGATTTAAATATTGATTTTGTTTTTTATGCAAAATGATTTGTACTGCATCTTATAAGTGGACATATTTTTTTCTGGAAACACCGCATTATACTTCTCTTCGGTGTATAACGTTAAAGCATAATTGAAAATAAGATACTTTAATTATATTCATTTTATTCCTTTCTATTTTCGCCTTCCAACATCATAAATTCGTAATCGCATATACTAAAACGTTAGTATGAATTTATTTTATGGATTTTTGCCGAATCGGTTTCTTATAAGAAACTGTTTTTTATGGAAAAGAATATCATTTTAAAAACACCGCTTTTAGACATTATTTTCGAAGGAAGAAATAAGGAATATGGTGCGTATGAACTTCGCTCGCACTACAACAACAGACTTACAAAAGCGTTAGGCATTACATTTGGTTTAGGTGTAGTAATTTTCATGAGTTCATTTTTGGGTGAATTGACACCACATGAATCGAAGCAAATAATTGACCCTACTGTTGTTGTGCTTGATAAGGTTGATCCTGTTGAACCTCCACCTGTAATTCCTCCACCACAAACGATTGCTCCGCCGGTGGCAACTACATCATATGTTACACCAAGGATTGTACCCGACGAAGAAGTTAAGCCTGATGAAATGCCTCCGGAAGTTGAGGAGTTGAAGATTACACAGATAGATACAAAGACTCAGTCAGGTACAGAAGATCTCGGTATTATACCTGAGTTCGCGAGAAAAAGCGGAGTGGTGGAAGCGCCAAAAGGTAAATCCGAAGATTCTGTTTTTCTTAGCGTTGAAATTGATGCGCAGTTTCCCGGTGGCGCAGAAAGTTGGAGAAAATTTGTGACCCGTGAAATGGAAAGAAACATTGATGAACTTCAGGATGATGGCCGGTCTGGTTCCGTGGTGGTAATGTTTATAGTTGACAAGGAAGGCAATGTGAGTGATGTAAAAGCGACACCTTGCGAATCTTCTGGCGTGCCTAATTGTCTGGGTGCAGGAACCAAACTAGCAGAGATTGCGGTTAGTGCTATCCGTAAGGGTCCGAAATGGAAACCTGCCATACAGAATAGTGAAAATGTGAAGGCATACCGGAGGCAGTTGGTAACATTTCAATTGAGTGAGGAGTAGGACTCACCCCCGGCCCTTCTCTGCTTCGCAAAGAGGGGCCGGGGGAGTCCTTTTTTCTGCTTCGCAAAGAGGGGCGGGGGAGTCAGGCGCGGGGGAAGTCAAGGTTTGGGTAAAAAGTTTTCAATCAATTTTATTGCCTCTTTGTAATTTATTTGAACAATATCATTACTGATTCTCAACACTTGTAAACCGAGGCTTTCCATGGCCTTGTCCCTTTGCTGATCGTATTCTTTTTGATTGAGATGAATGTCGCCGTCAATTTCAACATCCAGTTTAAGTTCATGGCAAAAGAAATCTGCGATATAGAATATTTTTTGATTTTCTGTCGATTCAATAATGATGGGATACTGCCGCAAAAATTTATAGCTATGAAATCGCCTGTTACGTAGAATCGTCCACATTGTTTTCTCAGCTTTTGTCTGACGTTTTCGAAGTGCTCTTGCAAATACGGTATATATGGGAATTGACATTTTGCAAAAGTCATTTTGAAACTATTACCAGTCAAGGTGTTTTTCACGGGCAGAATTGTATTTTTCTTTCAGGCGAAGTTTACAAGTGTTGACATCTGATTTGATAAACTAAAAAAGATATTATGGCAACAATAGACACCAGTCACAATTCTGATTCAAAAAAACCGAAACGTAAAGTGCATTCCTTAACAGTAGATATGACACCGATGGTTGATCTTGGGTTTTTATTGATTACATTTTTTGTATTTACGGCACAGTTGTCAAAACCTAATGCATTACAATTGAAGATGCCGGCAGAAAGTAAAGAGCCGATGCTCACAAAATGCAGTCTTAGTTTTACTATAGTGGCCGATTCTGCCGGTATTGTAAAATGGTATGGTTGTGAAAATGGTGTGCCTGCAGAGAAAGGTGTAAGCACCAATGGAATTGCCGGACTTCGCCACGCACTGCAGCAGAAGAAAGACAAAGTAATGCAACAGACAGGAGATGGACATGATTTGTTTGTGGTGATCAAACCGCTTTCCACCTGCGATTATCAAACAATCGTAAATGTTTTGGATGAGATGACGATCAATGATATTACACGATATGCCATTGCAGAACCTGATTTATTTGATAAGGAGCAATTGTAATTTGAATTACCTGGTGAGATAAAATATTTGTATTGAAGAATCAGTACCGTTGAATTAAGGATTTTGTTTTGAAATTTCGAAATATTTGGCTGGCTGTTCTTTCCGTGTATTCTTGTGCCATGAAGTTAAGAGAAGTTCTTTTAACATGCTGTAATGATGATGATGCATTCTTCGTATGAAGACGAAGCATCGGCAACGCTGTACAGGCGGGGTTGTCAAACCGCTCTTCGCT
>JANPJC010000029.1:0-7228 GCA_031425315.1 Chitinophagales bacterium | reverse complement strand
TACCCCTTTTCATTAGTTTCGCTGTTGCGTTTACGGCTGGTGGTTGCGGTTCAGCAGTGGTGCGAAAAGTGTTTGGGTTCAAAGCGGTTCACAGTCTACATACATTTAGTGGTTGCGGTGCTGCAGTCTTATAATTCTCGTCGTCCTTTGGTGGACACAGCTTGCCAGGGCAACAGCTAACATTGCGCTTGGTGCTATGCGGGCTTTAGGAATATGTTTTTGTAGCAGTGGTGCGTCGCCGTAGCCGCAGTTCCGGCGGGAAGGAATACTAATCAGCAGAAGTATTTATCTTGAGTTATAAAACAACACTGATCACCATACGCCGGGGCGGAAGGAATGCTATGATCCGCACAGCACCAAGCCCCGAACGTTGTAAGCAAGCCTAATTGATGACAAACCCTAAAATAGGTTGACTAAAAATTAAACACTTTTAGCAAACTATGGCATCTCCCAACAAAACTGCCTGTCGAAAAAAAGAGTACCAGAAAGTAAGTTTTGATCTCAGCTTACGATTATCGACAGGATACATAATGGACACATTTCCATCAATCATGCATCGGAGATTTACAACATTTCGCGCAGCTCCATTACTTATTGGATGAAAAAATTAAGTTCCTTTATGCAAAAGAAGAAAGGAATGAGTAAGAATGATGAGATTAAAAAGCTCAAAGAGCGAATTGAAGAATTGGAGTTCATTAAAGACCTTCAGCAGGATATTATTATTGACTTTGAAAAGATAACGGGGGAAGAATTGTCAAAAAAGTTATTGCCCGAAGCATTGGAAAACGAGATAGCCAAAAAGAAGAAAAGCCTTACAAAATAAAGTGGCTATACGAATGTTTCGGGATAACAAAACAGGCTTATTACAAACGAATAAAAGCGTCGAAAAAGCGGGAAATGGAAGCAGTAAAAATCAAACAATTTATAGAACCTATCCGAAAGAAAATGCCGCGTTATGGTACAGAAAAATTGCATCTCGACATCAGCGATAAGCTGAAGGAAAGCAATATAAAAATGGGAAGAGATCGTTTTTTGAAGTTCTGCAGAAATCATCATTTATTGGTACCCAGAACCAAAAGATACTTTATCACCACGGACTCTAAACACTACTTTTATAAATCACCTAACCTGATTAAAACCCTTGTCCCTACTCACTCTGAGCAGGTTTTTGTAAGCGATATTACGTATGTAAAGCTACAAGACAAATATGCTTACCTGGCACTGGTAACAGACCTGTACTCTAAAAAAGTAATGGGCTATAAGTTGGAGGATAATATGAAAGTGGGCATGGTAAAGGAGGCATTAACGATGGCTTTAAAGAACTGCCAGCACAATCATTCAACAATTATACATCACAGCGATCGCGGCATCCAATATTGCTGTCCAGACTACTCTGAGTTCGCTACAAGCAAGGGGATGATTTTAAGCACAACAGAAAAATATGATCCATATGAAAATGCAGTTGCTGAAAGAATAAACGGCATCCTGAAGTATGAATTTGGATTAGTTAAAACAATACCCACATTACAAGTTGCCCAAAAAATGATAAAGGAAGCAGTGCATATTTATAATACCGAAAGAAGGCATTGCTCTTTAGAAATGCAAACACCAGGGCAGGCACACAAAGAGCAAAAGCATTCCTATAAATCATACAAGAAAAAAGTAATTTTGGCCGAAGGCCACCATGAGGAATGTTGACAAGTTTTTTTTAACCGAAGGATTAAATTAAAAAAAACTTATCAATGTTCCGAATGCAAAACATGGATATTGAAAGACATATTATTAACCAAAAAATAGTCAACCTGGTTCAGGGTAAGACACCACTCTAATCTTTGCAGCTTAATAAAAAGTGCATGGATAAAATATTTACTATAAAATAAATTTATACACGAAGAAATAGTTAGACTTACAATACTTGTAAAATTTACAATTATGAATGGGAAACAGTTTTTGCTTCTAAACTTTTTTATTGCATTAATTAATTCATCTATAGCTCAACAAAAGGTTTATTCTGCAAAAGAAGCGTATGCTATTCATGATAGCATCAATAAAAGTACTTGGTTTGGTGGCGGCAGATTGACGCATTATAGTTTCTTGCACATGTCTGAGTTTTTTCCTACTAGCCTAATTTATAAACCTTCTAAGCCTGGTTCTTTCAAATCAAAATCTTCGGAAGCGATAGGTAAAATACAGATTAAAACGGACACGCTGATCATGTCATTTGAAGATTATCTACTCAAGGAACATGTTAATAGCATTATCATTATTTCAAAAGGTAATATTGTTTTTGAGAAGTATTATAGTATGCCTGAAGAAGGTTTGCACACACTTCAGTCTGTAACTAAAGTAATCACTGCCGCTTTGATTGCGCGTTTGGAAAATGACGGGAAAGTAAATCTTAGCGACCCTGTAGATTTATATATACCTGAATTGAAGGCGACTGCCTGGGAAGGAATTTCTGTGAAGCATATATTAAATATGCGTTCAGGAATTGAAGGGGCAGAAGGAGTTCCTGGTGATCCGTTTACCGATCCAAACCATGCTTACTATAAATTCGAATCAGCGCTAGGCCTTTTGCCTTACGGGTCTACAACACCTGCTTCAGTATATGATTATGTTGGTACATTAAAACGAAAGTGGCAACCGGGTGAGAAAAGAGAGTATCACTCAGTTAATAGTTTTGTATTAGGCTGGATAGGAGAAAAAATCACCGGAAGGAAGTATGCTGACTTGGTGACTGAGTGGCTTTGGCAGCCTATGGGTGCAGAGTCCAATGCCTACGTCTGTGTTTCAAAAGACGGAGTACCTTGGTCGCATGGAGGCATCAGTTCTACACTAAGAGATTTGGCGAGGTTTGGACTTCTTTTTACCTATAGCGACATCAAAAGAAGAAAAGAATCAATAATCAGCTTCCGTCAACTTAATACAATGTTTGAAGAGAGAACTCAAACGTATCAGTGGGGATACGCCTCTAAAAAAGAAGGAATGTCCAAATCAGGGTTTGGAGGACAGGGTTTATATGTTCATCCTGAAAGAGACATTGTAATAGCATATTATAATTACTCTGATCCAGGTTGGCAAGATCCAACTATGTGGCCTGAATTTCAGCAGGTTATTAATAGTCCAATATTTCTAAAATTGGTCAAGTAAAGTCCATACAACAATGACACGAAGAAAGATAGCCCATAACATTTGGTTTGCTGCTATGCTGGCTGACGAATAAATCCTCATCTTTATTGATAGCAATCAGCTGCGGTTTGGGCTGACGTAATTCTATTGAGCTTTTGTACTTATCTTCTTCATCGGTAATTTTATTGGGCTTAAGTTCCGAGCTGGACGTCACAAATTCCAGCACAGAAGCAAGCCCTACCGTTGTGCGTAATTTAAAATGTCTTGCAGTTATGAAAAGGATTGCAATTGTTACTTTCTTCCTTTTGTTCCAACAAGTAGCATTTGGACAAAAGGAGCTGACTTTAAAAGACAGTATTACCGTTTATTTTGAAGAAATAAAGCTGGCGACTAAAAAAAGCATAGAACTTTGGGATATGGATTTCTACGGTCCAATGCTTCTGGTTAATCCCTATACACGCCAGGCATTTGCCAATTCTCCTGATTCAGCAGGTGTTCTTAAACAGGACGGAACCATCTTTACCGGTAAATTGCCAAACAATGTAATTATTGGCAATGCAGCTATTTGCTGGAGTGGCACAAACTGGGCTATGATTTTGCTACCTTTTATCAGCCAAAACAAACAAGACAGAATCAATTTATTTGCCCATGAACTCTTTCATAAAGCGCAGCCGTCATTACGACTACGACCTGCTGAAGCTAATAATAATCACCTGGATAAAAAAGAGGCAAGAATATATCTTCACCTGGAAATGGAAGCCTTGAAAAAAGCCATTCAGTCTGCCGAGACACGGGAGATGAAAATGCATATAAAGAATGCACTGACGTTCAGAAAGTATCGTAACCTGCTTTTTGCTCGAAGCGACTCAACAGAAAATTTACTTGAACTGAATGAAGGAATTGCTGAATACACCGGGATAATGATTGCCGGAAGAAACAAAATGGAAACTACAAACTACATTATAAAGAAGACAAATGATTTTCTTTCAAATCCCAGCTATGTTCGCACTTTTGCCTATTACACCATACCTGTTTATGGATACCTGCTTCAACATTCGGCTAAAGAATGGCATAGACAAATAAATCTCAACACACACCTGACGGATTACTTTTTAAATGCTTTTAATCTTTCACTACCCAATGATGTAAAGAAAAGAAGCGAAGCTATTGCGGGTCTGTACAATGGTGAACAAATATTGGTACAGGAAACGGAACGGGAGGAGAAAACAAAAAAGATAGTAGCCGGATATAAAGCAAAGTTTATAGAAGAGCCTCATTTTGAAATTGCCTTTGAAAAGAAAAGCGTTTCTTATGATACCCGTTACGTAGTCACCATTGAAGATAAAGGCATAGTATATCCTACGATGAAAGCCACGGATAACTGGGGAACTTTGACAGTTGAGCATGGCGGCGGATTAATGAGCCCTAATAGAGACAAGGTGACAATTACCATTCCTGTTAAAATGGAAGGAAACGAGATTAGCGGCGATGGCTGGATGCTTAAACTGAATGAAGGCTATAATGTCAAAAAAGATGAAAAGACCGGCAATTATTCCCTGACAAAGAAATAAAGGCGAAAAATATTTTAGGAAAATAAGTACAACTCGCGGCTTGGCATTATGGCAATAGGTTCTCCTCTTCATAACAGAGCAGCTTAGCAGGGAACCTGGCCTTTGAAGCCGTGATAAATTATTTTATAAGCACCTCATCCAAATTCAAAAAACTACTTCAACTATATCAAAAGAATGGGTGTAATGTCTTTGAAGATTTGTTCATTGGGTCCATCCGTCATACATTTATTTTAATCAATCAGAACTGCTTATGCGACGGATAGTTGTTTCATTTTTCTTCTTGCTGCTAGTAGTCTGTCATTCGATGCGTTTAGCCAATTCGATGCCGCAGTCATGATGGGTAAACGGGGATCTGAACTAGAGTGGCGACGTGCTTTTGGTTCTTATCTCAAGTTTGGTTTTCCCATCAACCAGGGGGATGAAGTATCCTTAGAAGGGTCGCTACTTGTATGGGTTGAGGTGGATGCAGGATATATGGCCGGGAAAGTCGGTTATGTTTATACACTAAATCGGGAGGGCTATGGTTGGTTTGTAGAGCCGCAATTGGGTTATATATTTGTTGGAAGCGATCCTTCGTACGAAAATTATATGGGATAGGTAATTTTAAAGGGGGAGTGGGCACCTTCAACTTCGGCCACCGCTTTGGTCAACGTAGTTTAAAGGCTGACCTTGCATTGAGGTATGAACATATAACTACCAATACAGTTGGCCAGAAATCTTCCGTGGGTATACGATTTGCCATAGCCATTGGGATCGGAAGAGGAAGAGGAAGATGGCAGGATTAAGTAGTAGTAATGAGATACTGAAACATTCATGCTAAAAATAGATAAGTAGCAAATTGTGTTACCTGAACCAAAAATGAGAAATATTTATTAAGCAATAACTATAATGAATGAAAAATAAACTGTTTCTAATATTTTTCTTTTTACAATGCTTCTGCAGCTTTGCGCAAAATAAAATAACTTCTAAAATACAAACGCGGGTTGATTCGTTGGTAAATGCAGAAATGAAAAGCCAACGCATACCAGGTCTTTCTCTTATAGTAGTACGTGACGGAAAAATTGATTATGTAAAAGGATATGGCTATTCTAATCTCGAACATAAAGTGCCTGTAAAACCCGAAACCATTTTTCAGGCGGGCTCTGTAGGCAAACAGTTCACTGCGTTTGCTGTAATGCTCCTGGTGCAGGATGGTAAAATGAGCCTGAACGATAAGCTCACTAAATATTTTCCGGATGCACCCACAGGATGGGATTCTATTACGGTTTTCAACCTGCTAAATCATACCAGCGGCTTTGGCGACTATACCAATAATCTTAATTACTGGGCTAACTATACCGAGGATAGTTTGTACCAGGAGTTTAGAAAAAGACCATTAATCTTTAAAGCCGGTGAAAAACAGCGATATAGTAATATGGGTTATGCTACCCTTGGTATAATTATCGGTAAAGCGGCAGGTAAATTTTATGGTGAATATTTAAAGGAACGGGTGTTTACACCATTGGGTAT
The DNA here is from genome assembly GCA_031425315.1 of Chitinophagales bacterium. GTDB lineage: Bacteria > Bacteroidota > Bacteroidia > Chitinophagales > Chitinophagaceae > Pollutibacter. The sequence continues at coordinate 1,019 of JANPJC010000029.1, read as the reverse complement.
GACGACAGCCAGGATCATCACCGAAGAGGATATTGTACCGAACAGGGCTGCAGGGTATCGGTTGTTGAAGGATAGCATCAAAAATCAGGAGTGGGTATCTCCTACTATCAATACCACCGCAGATGGGTCTCTTTATGTAACAGCATTGGATATGGCTAAATGGGAAGCGGGTTTAAATGCGGGTAAACTGCTAAAGAAAGAATATTACAATATGATGTGGGCGCCTACCAGACTTAATAACGGAACACTCGAACCGTATGGGTTTGGCTGGTCAATTGATTCTGTAAATGGCAAACAAATATTAGAACACAATGGTAGCTGGCAGGGATTTGAATGCACCATCAAGCGCTATCCCGAAAAGAAAATAGCGGTGGTGGCATTTGCAAATCTTAAAAGAGCCAGTACCTATAAAATATCAACCAGATTATTACATTTATATCAACCTGAATTAAGCATTGCCAGTTTAAAAATAATAAAGGATACAGACCTTGATATCACAAAAATGGTAAACGAGTTTATCAATAATGTGATTGAAAAAAAATTGCGTGCAGATCAGTTCACGACAGAATTAGCGGTGGAGATCATGGATAGCACAACGCAGGCAAAAGGTTCGGATCATTTCAAATCAAAAGGTAAATTTTTAAAATCGGAGTTGCTTTCCAGAAAGGAATTGAGTAATGATGTCAGGGAGTATCGTTTCAGGCTCTTATTTAGTAAAGAGATATTAGGGTTCAGGATACAGTTCAACAAAGAAAAAAAGATAGTTGATCTGCAAACGAGTGAATAATTTAATTTTTAAAGGAATTGAAGGGTTAGACTAAGATCAATTTTCATGTTCTATGTAACACTTAAATGCTCACTACCCTAATGCGCCTTTTTTTTATCCGGGCAGGTTCTCCTACTCAAAGCCGCGCAGCGTAGCAGGGAACCTGGCATTTGGGACACGCCGGCTAGTATGAAAATCTAATTAAGCGAACGGCGGGTTCCCTTGGCTATCACACATGGCTATGAAGGAGAAC
>JANPJC010000028.1:0-23780 GCA_031425315.1 Chitinophagales bacterium | reverse complement strand
TTTTGCCATACTTTCAAATGTGGCGGCATGTAATTCTGAATACAAGCCTTCCATCAATTTTCGCAAAGCCATATCATAATTACCCTTTCTTACTTCATCATATGCACCCGGCATACTTTTCAATGCAAAAGTTGTTGCTGCCAAAAAATCTTCGATGGGTCCTGTAACATGTCTGGATCCATCTATCAAAGCCAAATCATCCTTATTACCCACCACCTCAAGCATAATTGGCAGTAAAAAATCAAGTGCCAGCGTTTCAATTTCCAGCTGTGTAAGTTTCTCTATTTCCTGTTTACTGATTGTTTTATTGGTACCGGGAAAACCAGGTCCTACTATCCGGAGTTTATATTCCACTTCCTCTTCACTATCGTTCAGCTCAATTTTTGCCGGACCAGAAGTTAATGTTGCATACTCCATTGCTTTGCCTTCTATCCATGCTCCCAATACGCCGTTAAAAGATGTAAAACCACCAACAGGGTCAACAATAGTATCAATCTCCGCTATTGATGTGGATTCAATTGTTTTTTCTGTTACATCGCCCTTTTCACTTTTTGATTTTACCTTATACAAAAACGCATGGGCACGGCGACGGAATGTGTTATCAAAAGATATTTTACTGAGCTCATTGGAATGAACCCTTATCCCGCTCTTTTCAAAATTATCTTTTATATTGATGTCGGCACCTTTTTTTGCATGAACCACATTTGCCGTTGGCTGCGGTTGTAACGGATGCATTTTTCTGCCCGCAGAAATTTTCTTAATAGCGGCACGCAGCGGCTCAGCAAAAGTTCCTTTATCCAATATCAGCGGATCTGCTTTGAATTGATTTTCAAAAGTTGTATACCATTCTTTTGTTCCTTTTACCTGGTCGATTTCATTGATAAAAATTGAAGTCAGATTATATTGCTCCATCATTGTCGCATATCCAAAATACAGCAGTACTCTGGCAGTTGATGCTGCGTTGATGGTCGCTGATGTATCTGTTAAAAATCCCGCCATCAACATCCGGTTATCTTTATCAAATACATAAGCAATGTGGGGATACCCTTTATTGAAAGCAGCTTTAGATTTGCCGCCCGCATCCAATTTTGTACTTATTGATAATGAATGCACTGTTGACGTTGACAGGTCAATTTTTACGCCTTCGGGAAGAATTACTGACACCTCCTTTGTTTTATAACCTGGCGGTGGGTCTGTAGGAGGTGGCGAAGGAGGGGCCGGCGCATCCATTTTCTTACAGGAGAAGATTAATAAACTGATAATCAAGGTTATCAACAGTCGGGCGGTAGTCTTCATAACAGAATAGTTTTAGGAGCTTTCCTTTACATCGTACGACCTGGTGAAATGTCATCAATTTAAAATTGTGAAAGTGAACGAAACAGAAAGAAGTGGGAAATGGGAGTGGGAAGTGGAAGTGTAACACACTTACAATATTGTCTTTAATCCTGAAAAATAAAAAATCCAGGCACCTTTTCCGCTATATATCGCACTTACAACACTAAATGTTAACAATCACCGGAATAGCAGATAAAGTCTTGCCTATCCGGCTAATAAGACTACTTTTCACCTTTTCTAATAGGGTTAGTCTGTAACCCCGGATTGCCCACACTACGGCATTCAAAAAGCACATTTTATTTTATGCAAAACAATATCACCCGAATACCTCTTCGGTTAAATCCTGATTACAAAAAAGTAATTCCGCGTTTTTTTAATCCGGGAGAAAAACGTTCAAAAAGGCTCATCATTAAAATTCTGGAAATTCCGGAAATAGAAGTCCAGAAAATATTGAAGGGTATCGTGAAGGAATTCTCTCACCGTCATCGGCAAATAACAGAAATATTTACTCGGCATTATAAGCTCATTGAATACCTGTTGCCCGCCAACAATCAATGGTTAATGACGAGAGACAGGATGTTGTTATTGGGTGCATATTTTACAATGGAATATTCCTTTGAGTCGGCCGCCCTATTCAATCCTTCAATTGTTGATGCACCAGATCAAACAGGTGCAGGTGAAGGTGAAAAAAAAGTGATCATCAGCTTTCGCGCCACCGGCGAAAATCATATCTCTTCCATAATTTTCAAAAAAGGTAAACTTCTTGTGAGTGGAGAAATCCAATTAGAAGACGATGGAAAATTTATGTCCACTGGAAATGTGACACAAAAAAATCCTGATCATAAAATTCTTTTCCAGGAAGCATTAACTTATGTTGATCTCAGCAAAGACATCAGGGAAAATCTACTCGAACAGCTTCATGAACCTTTTACCTATAAAGAAATAGAACTGATCGTAACCAACGTACTGGCAGGCATTCCATCTGTGATCGAAAGAACAAATCTAAAATATAAAATTCTTCACCTTGTTAATACTAACTATGAACTGCATTTTCCAAATGAATCCTTGATTTCTGAAAGGGTCATATTTCCATTTACCTATACTGAGAAAAACGGTATGGAAGATGCACGTTTTGTAAAATTTACAAACGACGATGGATCCAATGTTTATATTGGAACATACACTGCATACGATGGTTTAACCATACGGCCCCACCTGATTAAAACGAAAGATTTCTGCCATTTTACAGTGTCGGCTCTTCATGGTAAAACAGCCATCAATAAAAATCTGGCTTTATTTCCACGAAAAATAAACGGGCAGTACGTTATGCTTTCCAGGGTCGATGGCGAAAATAATTTTATCATGTTCTCCGAAGATCTTCACCTATGGGAGAACGCACTTTTAATACAGGAACCGGAATATCCATGGGAATTGATCCAGGTAGGAAACGCTGGATCTCCAATTGAAACCAGTGCAGGATGGCTTATCATCACACATGGCGTTGGCCCAATGCGAAAATACTGCCTGGGAGCAGCACTCTATGATCTTAAAAATCCTGTGCTTTTATTGGGAAAACTAAAAGAACCATTGCTATTACCCAATGAAGAAGAACGTCATGGTTATGTACCTAATGTTGTTTATTCCTGCGGATCCATTGTACATAATGAAATTCTGTTTATCCCCTACGCGGTTTCTGATTACGCCAGCGGATTTGCAACGATATCCCTGGATTATCTGCTCACGAAAATACTGGAATGAAATTAATCTATCGCCGGTTATCAAGGATCTTTTTGTATAATGATATGTATTGATCAGCCATCAACTGGCTGCTGAAATTACCGGCGGCATAAATACTGCAATGATGCCTGTCAATAAGTTCGATTTTCTGTAAAGACTCAACAGCTTCGGTAATATTGTTTACCAGAAATCCGCTTACACCATCTACAATCAATTCTTTCATAGCGCCACGGTTGAATGCAACAACAGGAGTGCCGCACAACATTGCCTCCGCCACACTTAATCCAAATGGCTCATCAAATGAAATCGGATGCAATAGAGCCAATGCCGATCCCAATATTTCATTACGTTGCGTCCCACCAACATTCCCGACATACTTCACAGTGTCATTATCGATAAATGGAGAAACCTTTTCCTCAAAATATTGCTGATCCTGAATAAGCCCGCAGATTATAAGTTTTTGGCCTGAAACCTTTGCTATTTGTATTGCTTCATAAGTTCCTTTGTGAGGATGAATACGCCCAAAATATAACAGGTAGCCGCCATCACCTGCTCCCACACTAAACTGTTGTACATCCAGCCCGTTGTACACTGTAGCGAGATACTCAAGTGAAGGATTTCTATCGGAGTCGCTGATAGAAACATAATGCGATGATCTATTGTACTTTTTATAAACAGGTACAATCTCTGGTGATGAAAACCCGTGAATAGTGGTAATCATCGGAGTGTTAATCAGTCGTGAATAAGTAAGTGGCAGGAAATCGAAATGATTATGGATGATGTCAAATTGATCGGCCTGTTCCATCAAATGCGAAATATGCATACACTCAGCAACTTTGGCATCATCGGGAACTTCGCCCAATGGCCTGTCGCAAACGTATTGAAGTTTCCCGGCCGTTTTCGAATCACCGGTAGCGAACAATGTAGTGTCAATTCCTTTTTCAATTAACGCTTCTGTAAGCACTGATGCCACCTGTTCCCATGGTCCATAATTTCTTGGCGGAGTGCGCCATGTAACAGGCGACAGAATAGCTACCTTCATTCTTTAAGTGCGGTAACCAACACCACATGCGAAATTAAAAATGATAATGTACTTTCAGCCCCCTGGTTTAAATTGATGCCTTCACTATGTAATCCGTCAGCACATCCTCCTGATTGCGGATCGTATAATGAAACTTTAAGGTCGTTTTTTCCCAAAAACCACTGGTAGCATTTGTTCATTTTATTTACATTGATATAATCACGTGTATTTCTAAATGCCTGGCTATAAAACAAAACCATGGCCATAGCATCAATTCCCTGCTGATCAAACTGGGCAGCTACCCCTCCCTCTTTTAACCAGCCATTATTCCCAATGGGCCTCAAAATATTTTTATAAAAAACTTTTGACTCCAGGAAATCCATTGCCTCAAAAGCAATAGACAGATATTTTTCATCATTTGTCACTTCATATGCATTCAGCAAAGCAAGTGGCAAAATTGCATTGTCATAAGTTAATATTGGCTCAAACCAATGCCAACCGGGGTGACTGTTATCTTCATACATCGCCACCATCTTATCTGCAAGCTTTATAACTAATTGTGTTTTGATATCATCCGGATAATTATATTTTATAAATTGGCATACTCCCACAATCGAGTTAGCGATACCGCGGATAGACTCCAGTTTGTCGATATGATGATAAGATCTTAAAAACATATCCATTCCTGCTTTTACAAATGCGGTGGAGACGCCTTCATTTATTAAAAATCCAAGTGCCATCACTGTGCGGCCAAAAGAGTCCTCAGATCCTTTTTCTTCAAAACAGGATTTATCATACCCCATAAAGTTTTTAAATTCACCAGTGGGAGTTTGCATGTAATGCATGAAACTCAAATATATCGGCAGCAGTCTGAATGCGGCCACATTTTTTTTATCCTTACAGGCAAATACCATCAGCATCAAAGCCCTCGCATTATCATCAATACAATATCCTTCCTTACGGTTAGGAATATTGAATATAGCATGTTGAATTAACCCCGTGTCGTCTGTAAGACTAACAATGTGCGATAAATTTAAAGGATGTAAACTATCCGGTTCAGGTAGCTTGTAATCCGAACGGGGCAATTCTGTAATCGTATCCATATTATTATACTTTTTTAGAAATGAACTCAAAAGGTTCAAGTAATTTAGTGTTATCAATTCCCAACAAGTCCGCAAAAAGGACTGCATGTTTTTCTCCAACTTTCTGCCAGGTGGTATCCCTGGTTTTCGTAAAAGCGTTTGTACTCATTTCTCTCTGCAACCGGGGATGTTGGAAAATACGGATTGCATTTTCTGCCATATCATTTTCATTCAGCGGATCCAGAATTATTCCCGTTTTTTCGTCCAGCATTTCTGTGGCCATGGCGAATGAATTTGAAATTATTGTGCAGCCCGCGCTCATTGCATAAAGGAATGTGCCACTTACCGCCTGGTTCGGATCTTTAGAAGTGAATAAATAGATATCTGTAATGGCCAGGTATTCCATCAACTTATCAGTAGGCACGTATTCATTTATTAATCTTACATTTTTTGCAAGTCCCAACTCATGAATCAACTCCTGCAAATACAATCTGTATTTTTCACCCTCCTGTTTTAGCAAATTGGGATGTGTTTGACCTACAACAAGATAAATCGCTTCCGGAAATTCAGCGCTGATTTTCTTCATCGCTTTAATACCCTTCTCAATGCCTTTATTCGGACTCAGCAACCCGAAAGTGGTTAGTATTCTTTTATTGGCAAGATTATTAACCTGCTTCAGTTCTTTGATATCTCTTGTATTTCTTTCATGCGTACCATGAGGAATAATAATGATTTTATTTTCATCTATCAGGTAATGATCGATTAACAACTGCTTTGAATGCATGGTCATTACAATGATCTTTTCAGTCAAAAGTCCCAATGCCTGAACAATTTTCAACATTTTTTCCTGAGGCGATGGTAATACAGTATGCATTCTGATGATAAATGGTTTTTCCAGGATCGATAAAAAGCCCAAAAGAAAAGAACCGTATTGACCTCCAAATAATCCAAACTCATGTTCTATACAAACCAACCGGATAGCAGCATCACGGTTGATTTTATTTGCTGCATCCACACATGAATCGAGGTCTCTGCCATCCATACTCATCATCACCGGATATTCATAATCATACTTACTGTTTTCAACATCAAGCGCACATATATTTATCTCCAAACCATCTGCTAATCGTGTGCGCGTAGCATCGATCAGGTCCCTGGTGAATGTAGCGATACCACACTTCATCGGCGGGTAGGTACTTATAAACAGTATTTTAGATTGTTGATTTTTTCTGCCCATATTATATTTTTTAGAATCAAAGAATAAATAACCGCACTGGCAAATCAGTTCTCGAAAAGGGCGCTTTTCAATTAAGCGCTATACATGTAAAGGGAGAAGTCAGGAAACTAACGCAAGTGACTGAAGATACAATTTATTAACTGCATTTAGGGGTTTTTAAAACTATCTGGCAAGCCTCATTAGCTATTTTAACAAACATCTTCAGTAGATTTTTTTATTGTGTAGACATATATCCATAATAACGCAGGCATAGATTTTATGCATCTTTGCTCCACATTCGATAGATAGTCAATAAGATAACAATGAGCAGGATGGCGGAATAAATCATTTTGTTGTATCGCGCCAGCCATTCCGGAAGATATATATCAAAATTATGTTTGGCAGAATCCGAATACCTCCGGGCAATGATAGTAAGCGGGCAGAAAAATTTAAAGATCAACAATACAATGCCCTCCAGAATAAATAACCCGTAACCTATCCAGAGCCATTTGTCAATTTTATTGAGAATAACAGCATACAACATATAAAAGATTACAACATTAAAAAACAACCAGATAATGGTATGAATAATTTTAATGAGTATAAGTTTATTGTTATCGCTTATCATGAAATGAAAAAATGTATTGAAAGTTGACATTTTAAAGTTACTACCAGATACATTAGTTCTGCATATTCATTTCCATCTAAATTAATCAATTCATTACCTGTTCAATTTTATTCATTTTTCAGGAACTTCAGATACATTTACAAATATTCGATCACAGGCTCGCCACCATTCTAAAGAATGTTTTATGTCAAAAGTGCTTCGCGCCGGTATCATCGGTTCAGGTTTTGCAGCAAAGTTTCATTATGAAGCAATAAGAAGAATCTATAGTACTCCAGTACAGGTATCCGGGGCATATAGTCGCAACACTTCGAAATTGCACGCATTCACTAATTCGGCTGGCATTAAAGATTTCGACTCGCTGGATGCATTGATTGATGCATCCGATATGCTTCATGTGTGCACACCGCCATCTACACACGAAGAGCTTGTAATTAAAGTTTTGAAAAAGGGAAAACATGTTATTGTAGAGAAACCTTTTACCGGTTATTTTGGTGATGGCACTTCTACTTTCAATGGTGATAGTTTTCTGCGCACAGAAGGACTGAAAGCAGCAATGGAAAGTATTGGCAGGATGTTGCAGGCAGAAAAGGAAAGTACAGGTGCCATTATGTATGCAGAGAACTGGATATATGCACCTGCTATACAAAAAGAAAAAGAAGTGATTGAAAAAACAAAAGCGCAGCTATTGTGGTTGCAGGCACAGCAATCTCATTCGGGGTCACACTCCGCTGACTACGGCAAATGGTACTTATCGGGGGGCGGTTCACTAATGGGAAAGGGAAGCCATCCTCTCGCCGCAGTATTGTATTTAAAACAGGTGGAAGGACTAACACGAAATGGCAAAGCAATCAGGCCAAAATCAATTTCTGCCCGTACTCACGCTATTACGAGAATGAAGGGATACGATAACCAGGGGCACCTGCGCGATACTTATACCGATATCGAAGACTACGCCGTTGTTCATCTTGTATTTGAAGATGGTACTTTTGCGGATGTTATAGCCAGCGAATTGCTGCATGGCGGCGCAAAAAATTATGTTGAGGTACACGCCAATAATCATCGTACGGTTTGCAACATCACACCCAATAATGCCATGCTGACTTACAATCCGGTAGATGAAAATTTTAAAGATATCTACGTGGTGGAAAAAACAGGCACCAAACAGGGCTGGTCATTTATTTCACCCGACGAAGCCTGGTTTAATGGTTACCAGCATGAGATGGACGCCTTTTATTGCACTTTAGCATTTAATACTCCTATTGAAAGTAATAGCCGCCTGGCTGCTGATGTGATCACTACAATTTATGCGGGCTATGTTTCAGCCGAAAAAAATGGTGAAGAAGTGGAAGTGCCGGTTTTTAATTTGTGAGCTGATGTTTATCAACAATCGGACGCTAATGTAAATTCATTAACCGTTTGAACCTTTTCAATTTGTTGTAACAGGATAGCTATTAAAAAACCGAGCTTTAATGCGCTTATCCGAAATGCCCGTTAACATAGTTTCCTGTTAATTCTTTTTGAGGTTTTTTGAAGATCTGTTCACTTGTTCCGTACTCTATCAACTCGCCCATATACATAAATGCCACTTTATCTGAAATGCGTAAAGCCTGTTGCATATTGTGCGTTACAATCACAATTGTGTACTGATCTTTCAAACTCAGAATCAATTCTTCGATTTTATTTGTACTGATAGGATCCAAAGCCGAACAGGGTTCATCCATCAGGATAACTTCGGGGCGGAGTACCACGGTTCGTGCAATACATAACCGTTGCTGCTGTCCACCTGACAATTTCACCGCCGGCTTTTTCAATTCATCCTTCACTTCATCCCATAAATAACTTTCGCGCAATGATTTTTCAATCAGATCGGGTATTTCTTTTTTTGGAAACTGATGAATATTTAATGCGTAAGACAGATTTTCATAAATACTTTTTGGCAATGGATTCGGTTTCTGAAAAACCATTCCGATTCGTTTACGGATTTCCGTTACTGACGTACGACCGTCGTACAAATCAATTTCATCCAGCATAATCTTGCCTTCTATCTTAGCGTCGGGCACAAGATCATGCATCCTGTTAAACGACCTCAGCAGCGTTGATTTCCCACAACCGGATGGACCAATCAGTGATGTCACTTTATTTTTCGGAAAATCTATATTGACCTGTTTCAAAATTTGTTTCTTTCCGAAAGATAAATTCATATCATGCGCAGACAACTTAATTCCTTCCATCTTATGTAGTACTTCTTTTTTTATACCGTATATAAAAAGCGATAATATTCAATACAAACACCAGCAATATCAAAACTGAAGCTGTGCCATATGCCAATGGCCTTACCTCTTCGATAGACTGATGTTGTGTTGATAACATATACAAATGATAAGGCAGTGCCATAAATTCCTGATCCGGAGATGTAGTAATATCATTTATGTAAAATGCCACACCCGTAAAAAGAATAGGAGCTGTTTCCCCTGCTGCTCTTGACATGGTCAATATCACACCGGTTAAAATTCCTGGCAGCGCCTGCGGTAATACTACGTCTTTTATGGTTTCAAATTTTGTTGCCCCCAATGCCAATGTAGCTTCTCTCATACTGTTGGGAATGCGCTTTAATGCCTCTTCTGTTGTTGTAATGATATATGGAAGGGATAACAAACCAAGCGTAAGTCCAGCAGACAATACTGACGTTCCCAAACGAAATGCCTGTACAAATAAAGCAAGTCCAAACAACCCATAGATGATTGACGGGATACCAGCCAGATTTCGAATTGAAGCCCTTATAATATTAGTTAATGCAGAAGGCGTGGCATATTCGTTGAGATATATTGCACAGGCCACGCCAAATGGAATGGCAAACACCATCGTAATGAAAGTAAGTATCAGTGTACCAATAATGGCTGGTAAAATTCCTCCCGCTGTCATTCCCTCAGAAGGGAATTTGGTGATAAATGACCAGGACAATGAGGGCAGACCTTTGGAAAAAATATCCCATAGTATGGTGGCCAGTATTAAACACACCAGCACAGTACTACCGGTAAGGATCACCCTGTTAAAAAAATATTTTATCTTCTTGATCATGCGTGAAATTTCCTGAGTCTGTTAGCAAAATATTCTCCAAGCAAATTGATCACCAGCGTTATCAGAAATAACACTACAGCAATTGCAAATAATGCGAAATAGTGTGTGGTCTGATAAGGCACTTCGCCCATTTCAATGGCTATAGTAGCGGTAATGGTGCGAACAGCATCCAGGAAACCACCTGGTAAAACAGCTGCATTACCAGTAGCCATGAGCACTGTCATTGTTTCTCCAAGAGCCCGTCCAAGGCCCAACATAACGGCCGCAATTAAACCAGGCATGGCGGCAGGGACTGTTACACTAAACATTGTTTGCCATTTGTTCGCCCCCAATGCAAGTGAAGCTTCCCGATGACTTTGCGGCACCGCATTAATGGCATCTTCACTTATGGTTATAATCGTTGGCAAAGCCATTACAGCCAGCAACACCGATCCGTTTAATGCATTTAATCCGTTCTGTATCCCAAATAGTTTTGCAATACCTGGACCTACAAGCACAATCCCTAAAAAGCCAATAGCCACGGAAGGGATTGCTGCCAGCATTTCAATCATTGGCTTAAGAATAGTTTTCACTCTGGAGGGAGCCATTTCAGATAAATATGCCGCAGTAAGAATTCCAATGGGAATGGCAAAAAACATAGAACCAATGGTCACTAATCCGGTACTCACCAGCAAAGGCGCTATTCCGAATTTCCGGTCATTGCTTTCCGGATTCCATTGAGATCCAGTGAAAAAATCGATCGGTTTTATCTCAGCAAAAAAAGCAATACTGTTATAAAACAACATGAAGAAAATACCGGCCAGCAAACCAATGGTAAGCAGACCCGAAGCCTTAAAAACGACTTTGAAAAATTTGTCCCTCCCCTCCCGTTGTTTAATACTCATGCAATTGATTTACGGGATAGTAACCTGAATGCTGTATGATCCGTTGCCCTTCTGCACTGTTTTCAAAATTGAGTAAAGGCTTAATTTTCTGATAAGAATTTTTCCGGTAATACTGAAACAATGGTCGCTGAAAAAAATATTTACCCGCAGCAATCATTGCCGTATCAAAGGGCGAAATCGCCTTTTCATTTTTACCGGAATACACTTCCAATACTTTTACTCCGCTTCCCGATCCCTGGGAAACATATCCCGCTCCCACATATCCTATACCTGATCGATCTGATTTAATCGCTTCTATAATCTGCGCATTGCCATTCATCTGTTTGGCATAAGGAGTAAATTCAATATGCAATTTCTTGCTTATAAAATCATGCGTACCCGAATTACTCTGACGGCCATAAATGTTGATTGGCATATCCGTTCCTGAAAACATTTGCCAATTGCGCTGATCGCCATTCAGTATCGACGTCAGGTCAGCTATACTGATTGAATCCATGGGCATTTCACTTGAAACAACAAAAGCGATAGCATCCAAAGCAAAAATGAATGAATCAATATGAACACCTTTTGATTCAAACATTTCAATTTCCTCCAGTTTCATATTGCGTGAAGAATTGGCCACATCTGCTGTATTGTTCAACAAAGAAGCGATTCCAAGCCCCGAGCCCCCTCCTGCAATAGAAACAAGCAGATTGGGATCAACATCATGATATGCTTCAGCAAGTAATACTGAAAGATTAACCTCGGTATCCGATCCCTTTATTCTTATAGTCTCATTTTCTCCGGAACAGGAGAAAAGTGACCCGGCCATCAAAATGAAACAAGCTACCACAGCCTTTGAAGAAACACACATGCCGTCAAAATAGGAAACATTAGGGGCGTATGGTATTTATGGTTATTAAGTTTTGATTAATAAATTTTCTGTGAAAACTGAAAAACGAATCCGCAATACCATTCCCCGCAATCGCTAAAATAGTTGAAGAGACAATCTATCTTGATACGGATGCCATTTCTATTGGTGCAACCTATAAACAGCAGGTCATGAAAAATTAAAACCCTTGGTTTTCAGACTAACCAGGTGTCAAAGCTTTCTCAATCCATTTATTCATGTCCTTCTTTACGCCGTCGTGATCTTTAAAATAAACATGATTTGAAGGACTCAATGAACGATTGCCGGCCCAATCAGTAACGTCTATGATGCTGAGATTCTTTATTTGTTCGTAACGTAAACTATCTGCAAGTGGTAAAATTCCTAATCTTTTTCGCTGATGCAGCCAACCGGATATTTGAAGCATTCTGTCTTTCTGATGAGTATAGATGATCACTTGTGCACCCAGATAACCAATTGCTTTCAATTCATTGTCAAGCACATCAGCAGGTAAATCCGCTCCAGCAAAAATGATCAGTTTAAAATATGGATTTGCCGGATGAATGTTTTTTGCCATGCCCAAAAAAACGCTGTGCCCCATAGAATGGCAAAGTAAAATATTATTCTTCTTTTCCGTCTGCAGCAGATGTGCAAAAAGTGAAGCTACTTTTCCACCTTCATGCCGGGCATTATACCAGTTTGAGCGATAGAACACTCCCCTGCTTTCCCATTTTACAGCAATCATCTTATCAATCCTGTTCAGCGATTCTAATTGTTTGAGAGCTCCTTTATTATAGAAGTCGAAATTGCCCATCCAGCAATGCACGTAATACAGAATATTTTCTTCCCCATCAATAAAAAAGTACCGCCTGATCTCATCCTCATTTACCTCATTAACCGGATATGTTTTAAATGCAAATGGTTTCAACGTTCGTTTTTCGTATTCCCCAACTTCAATACTTTCTTTTCTGATATGGATATAGAAATCGCGCATTACACTATCAGCAGCTCCTGGTTTAGCAAAAAGAAGACAGTTAAAAATAATCACAATGCGTGTCATTAGGATTGTTGGCATAGTTAATTTCCTGCCATACGTTTTTAAGTCTCAAATGTTACAGCGAAATCATCATCTACCTGCCGATGGATAAAATATATTGCACCATCAACCGCGCGTCTCTATCGCTGATCTGTGGATGTGGCGCCATTGCAGGATATCCCCATACGCCATTCCCGCCCGAAATGATACGCTGCGAAAGCATTGTAATAAAAGTATCATTTGCCGGGTACCGCTTTGCTATGGATTCAAATGCAGGTCCGACAATTTTTTTATCTTTTGCGTGACATTGGTAACAATCAGAGTATGAGATCAGCACTTCACCCCTTTGTGCACTATCTTCCGGAACAGGCTGATTACTACCCTCAATCATCTTTATTGATTTCGACGGGGTTGGTGGAGTCGGCTTACTTTTACGATTGCAGGATAGAACAATTGATAATATTGAAGAAATCAATACAGTAATAAAAAATAATTTGATTGACGAATAGCTTCTACTATATATATTTTGGGGCACCATAACCTCGGTGCAATGTACAAACACCATTTATGGAAATTGGCCGGTTATCATTTTTTATTTTATGACCAGGATCATATTGCAGGAAATAAAATCTAATCAGCCGGAAAAAAAGTACAAAAAACTATTTAACAGTCGATTCGTTCTCCGCCAGCCATCTAGTGAGTTTGTATTTTGGCAGCATTTTATCAACTTTTTGTTTGATCCACTTTGAAATAATTTCGAAAACGATAAATCCGACTATGATTGAAATCATCCATTCAAATGCGTGAAAAGTATCTTTGTCGATAACAGTTTTTTTTGCAGTAAGCCCCCAGAAATTCTTAATACTTTTTGTTGTAAAAAAATGAGCAACCAGTTTTGTTGACGCCATTCCGATTACAAATCCCAGGAAGTTACCCGCGAAGTTGCTGTACATATAAGCGATAAATCGAGATGGCACATTGGTTTTCATAGCAATTATAATTACACAGCAAACGGGTAAACCAGGATGAAATTGCTTCTGGGTCAGTATGTCAAGGGGCAAATGATATAAAACTATCAAAATATAACAATCGGCCAACCTCTTAATCCTGCCCATAAACAAACAACTATTCTTTGCGACTTTTGAAAATTATCCGATTATTGAAGTATGTTAAATATCCCTTTTCAAACCATCGATTGGCGGCTTGCAGAAAAAACTGAATATCCCGGTGAAACAGGCTTTGCAACCTGGCAAACGATTCAATTTCCTGGTATACGATTAAGACTGGTGGAATATTCAGCGGATTACAGAGCAGATCACTGGTGCGAAAAGGGGCATATCATTCATTGCCTGAGCGGTGAATTGACCAGCGAGTTATCAACTGGTGAAAGCTTCAAACTTTCTACAGGCATGACCTATATTGTATCAGACAAAATGAGTTCACATTGTTCGGTTACTGCAGATGGCGTTAAATTATTTATCGTAGATGGAGATTTTTTAAAGTATCGGGAGGAATAACCTCATAACACTTATCGGTCTACTTTCAATCAGGAGATAGTATTTGATTACGGAACAACTTACCGCTATCATATAAATAATTCACCCTTTCACTTATTCCCTTATTGACCTTTCAATGAGACTTCTTCACAAACCAATACGAGACAGAAAGAATAAAAACAACTCCCGGAATAGCCATGTCAATCCATGTTAAATTCATTTCATGTTTTACGATTTGTGTAAGGCAGAAAACCACCAATGTTATCAATATCGTTTCCCACAGCAACAGTTTCAATTCTCTGAACTGTTTCAGGCTGAGCATTTCATTCAGGTCGTTTGTTTTTTCGGTTTTATTAAGTGTGATATTGATTATTCCCAACCCGAATGTCATAAAGACAAAGCTGATAAGAAATAGGTCAAGTGACTCAACTATCATTATGCCGGGTCGCTCCGTGGTATGGTGGCTCACCATCTCGAAAGCAGCTATATAGCCTTCAACAGCCTTATACACCCCTATTGATAAGATGACCAAAGCATTCAATAATGTAATTATTCCGGCTACAACAAATAGGTATCGAAATTTTATTAAGGTCTTCAACATGAATGCAGGTTTAATTATGTTAGGGGATATATCAGGCAAAAAAATCCTGATAAAAAATAAGTAATTTATCCCAAATCTATTTAACATTTATTGAAGCCGAAGTAAATCAGTGCTTATTGATATCAAGCTGAATACTAAATTGCAACCCGTTAGCTTTACCGCTGGCTCCAACCAATGCTGCCCTTCCAGTTTTTTATCTCGAATAGCTATATAAGCATACTACTCAGATTGGCTGGCAATTTCATCGATCATTATTTTTCTTTCATATAATTGCTGCGTGGGTCTGTTATTATTTTTCAGTCTCGAGGAAAATGCTTCGAGTTGAGTCTTATCAAGATGACCGAATTTTTTGAGTACTAACCATTGCACATCTTCTGTACATGGAGGAGTAGTTAGCGATCCTGTATAGTGATAAGCATCAAGCTGTTTGGGAACATGTACAGCAATATCAATTTCTACTGTATCATGATTTTTCTTTTCACCCGGCGAATTGGGCAAATATTTTATTAATTGATCGAAGTTATTATTGTGTGCACCTTCTTCAACAAGGATACCCACTACCGCCAATGATTTGTCATCACTTTGATGCACAAGGTGAATTTCCATTGGCATGTGTTTTCCACCGATCGTATGTTCACTAGGGGTGTGAAAATGAAACTGTTTCAGATTGTATTGCTTTCCCGAGTAAGTAATCCTGCTCCCTTCTTTTGGTGTTACCTGTATCGTATGACCATTGTTAATCAATTCTTCCACGTGCTCATGATGAGCAATCTGTAATGCAGTTGAATTATATTCCATTGCCCATTGAGGTGTTGCATTAGTTCCTGCAGATGAGATGTCTATTGGTGACTGCGAATGTCCATTTCCGCATGAAGCATATACAGGTGTAAGGTTTGCCCAGGTGTCGGGACCATTCTCTCCACTATATCCCCAATGAACTGGTCTTACCGAACCTGTTACAATACTGGTTGCTGCAGCGTCCTTTTCTCCAGTCTTTTGATCTGGTTGCCGGGTATTATTTTGACAGGAAAACAATACTACCAGGGCAAAAGAATAAAAGGCAGATGTGTTATTCATAATCATAAGCAGAAAGATATAAATAAATCAGCTACTCTTTACCGGTAGTAAATAATTATAGCAACTCTCAGTGCTTCAAAAGTCAACAAATACAAATCCGGTCTGGAAACATTCCATTGTAAAAATATAGCCTGGCAGAATGTAATCAGGCTGTCCTGACAGATTTAAAACGCAACATCATTATTTTTTCTTGAAATCAAAACAAATTGCACCCCCCAGCCCAAACTGAAAAATGCTTGCATAGTCTGCTACAGATACAACTGCGCCGCCGGCTGTTACCCAATAATCAGATCCGAAAGTTGAAATGATCGATTGGAGATATGCCTGTAATTTAAAGGAAAATGAAGGTGATGCCAATATTTTGACTCCCCCTTTTATATCCCATGCAAATTTTGTTGCTGAATTATTTTGTCCTTCAATTATTCCGATCCCAACGCTCCCACTGAAAAAAGGAATCGCCTTGGCCTGGGTACTATTAGCAAAATAATAGTTTCCGCCAAGTAAAATATAGTTTAATGCGCCTTTGTCATTTGTCTTGTTAACCTGAACACCCCCGGGAATATATAAAGGAAATTTTGTATCGTGTCTGAGATACTTCAGTTCAATGGATTGATTACGCTGTACAAAATATTCCAGGCCACCGCCGTACTGAAAACCGTCATTTACATTAGCATATGCTGCATCAAAGTTCACTTTATCCTGAAAATTATATCCTCCATAGACATTCAGTGTAAATGATTGTGGTGATTGTGCCTGAATTGAATGGCTAAAAATTGTAACCAGGAAAAAAATCAAAAAGTACTTCATATCTTATTTTTTAAAATTGAAAATTCGATGATAGAAAAAATGTTGCAGGCAACATTGATGTAATATTGATTACCTAACATTCAGTAATACCCTCAAAAAAATAATCAGGTACAAATGAACAACATTTGTAATCAATAAATTTCATTTAACAGTATAATGGAAGGCCATTGCGGTCATCCTCCAGTAAAATATCCAGGGGCGATTTACTCACCTGCAACCAAGATGTGCTGATCAAAGCTGTTGGTTTTTTATATTTTAAACCGGTGCAACAACTCAGCGGCCTATAAGTTTTTTAAATCACTCTAAACTCATTGAGACTGTATAAAATAAAACCGGGCCATAACGAACACAGACAGGAATAAATCTTATAGCTGTTTTGCAATAGTTTAAAAATTAAACCCAAGACGAATCACGGGGCCAAACGTATCCATATCATATAAAAAACGGTCATTACCAGAGCCCTTGGAATAATCGAGGCCGATTACTCTGTATCCTCCAGTGAGCTGAAAAAGTTTTGAAAACCTGTACCCTGCGTAAAGTTGTAGTTGCCATGCGAAATCAGAACCAATACCGAAACCGCCAATTTCTCCTCTCACCTGGTATAAAAATTTCTTTGCCGGATCACTTTTCACCCTTACAATTAACATTGGATCGACCCATGTCTTTGATAATTCCCTGTTCCGGTTTGAAATACCCTGGCCAGGCGTGTTCACATTAATATTTACACCAGACTTTATGCTATTCATTAACCCTCCGATACCTGCTTCAAACCAGGGCGTAATTCTTCTCAACCCTGCAATTTCCATGGCAAACTGGTTAGCAGTAACTTCACCATTATTAATTAATGTACTGCTTTTTACATCCTGCTTCAATTTCATGTAAATGAAGTCAGCACTTACCGACCACTTATCTGTTGATGCTTCAGCATAAAGCATTGCTCCAATTTGCAGGTTACTGAAAATATCTCCTGGATTCGCATCAACTGATACATCAGGCAGACTGCCTACTCCCGTTTGGCCTTTCATATTGGGGAACATCAGATAGGGTTCAACCAAAAAACTCCAGTCTTTTTTCGAAGACTTTTCCTGCGACAGTCCGATGACAGAGGAAAATATAATTCCCACGATTAGCAAAGCTTTTCTCATAATCTCTTTTTATAATTTTTTACTGCATTTTTTATTGCAGGGTTTGATTTTAAAATGGCTTCCGGTCAACTGAAATATTCTTTTCTTTAATTATAAAACTCAGCAGCAAATAATTCTGAGCAATCTCTGGTTGTACAATCGAATATTATTATCTAAATATTTTGTAAACGCTCATGCTAAAATTTAAATCCTTTCATGATTCTTTGGTGATTTTTACTCTTCAGGTATACATGATTTAAAATCCGAATTAAAACGCTGGCTTTTTCTCACTTAATTCATGTCTATATCAACCTTAGATAATTGCGATATTTATTCAGCGTGCCTGAGTAAACCCACTGAACCCTTCCCCATTTTCCGTATGATAGCAGTGAGCGTATAAGCCGAAATATTGATTTTTTTTATTGAAGACGCTGAAATAATTTTTATCTCTCCTCCTTCACATTTTGGAGCGTCCGAAAAAAACTGTACAATAACCATCATCTGATTCTTCTAACATTAAACCCGGCCGGTAACTATCTCCTTCCATCATCAATACCGGCTTGAGGTGACTTTGATCTTCCATATTTGGCCTTCCCTGAAGAATTGACTTGAATAAAATATAGCCTGGAATAAAATCTAACAGGTTTGTTTCAAGATAATTGACACCCCGGCGCATTCGCATTGAATGAAATATAATTCCGAACATAAAACATAATAGGACAAGCAGCAAAATCGCAAAAAGATTATGCCCATCAAACCCTTCAAAAATATCCTGCAAATATAGCTCAAGAGGACTCGAAATGATTTCCAGGTAGTCGAAAGCTTTTTTTAAGATAACCATCACAATAACTATCGGAAAAAGAAAAACGACACCTCCGGTAATGGTAGCGCTGATGAAATGTAAAACCTTTTTCATGATTGCTGATTGATGTATGCTTCTGAAATTTCAAATAATCAAATGCTGATTATTATCATATTTTATTCAGCGTGGGGAAGTTACCGGGGCGATATCAAATCTATTAGTGCCTTTTACAATTCACTAATATGCAGAAGAAAAAAGGAGTAAAATGCAGTATTTCCTCCTTTTTTCGATACTAATTTCAAACCAATACTTTTAGCTTTTTTAATTCCGCCTTCCGGCTGTATTTTACATCCGCTGCGTTTATTGCTATCAAAAGCAGAAAGGCTTAGCTTAAATTTTAACTATTTTAAAAACCCATCCCTGCGCATTCTGTCAGAAACTACAGTAGCAATTTCATTAATGGTTTTATCCATTTTTTCGGGATTAACCGTTTTTGTAGAAGAAGCCCAAATCAATTTGTTTGTCAGAACATCATAAACGGTGGTTTCTACAATAAAATTTTTATTTGTCTGATAATGACCCGGGTCGTAATACATCGGTGCAGAATAGCGGTAGTAGCGGCCATAACCACCATAGTATGAAGTGGTTGATCCTTGTACATACGTGGTTTCATTTTCGACATTGGATAGGCGCATCATCAATACATAATCATATTTATCTCTTTTTACCCTTTCTTCAAAAGCAGATTCATTTTCTTTTATCATGGCTTCATTGATAAAGGTATACGAAACTGCACCTTTTCCATTCAACCGTTTCACCAGCTGATCCTCAATAATTCTTCTGGAGCCTTCATCTTTTACAAATGCCATTACGACCATTCTTTTATCCGCATTTGTCTGGATTGTTACACCTGGCTCATGCCATGCTGTTACAATCTTTGTTGATGGTCCACAGGAAGAAAACAGTACAATTGAAATCAAAAAAACAAGTGTATACTTCATAACATCATTTTTTTAAACTATTAATAAAACTGGTTTTAATTTTAAAATGCTTCAGCAAAATTTATGTAGACTCCACTTACACCGCGTGGACCAAACCCGAAATCAAAACGCATATTTGCATTATTCTTACTGTCCACTCTGATTCTTAACCCACCGCCATAGGATAACCGAAATCCGTCAATATTCATTTTTGAATAACTTTCCGCCACTCTTCCGGTTCCAATCCACGCAGTCAATCCAAAAATATTCCACACGGGCATCCTGTATTCCACCTGTGCATCAATAAGCACCCGATCCCTTATCGCGCCTTCATAATACCCTCTCATTCTATTATCCCCTCCTAACAATGCGAGGTCGTAGAAAGGAATATCCCCATCTGTCCAGGTGGTTGTAGCCTGCACTGCCAATACCTGTTTATGCCATGTTGTATAATATTTACGGATATCAAGGAAATATTTACTGAACTGGTATTTGCTCCCTACAAACTCAGGATGGATACCAAAATTGGTGAATATGTATATCCCCTGAGATGGATTGTACCTGTTTTTTCGGCTATCGTAAGCCGCGTTAAAATTAAGTCCGTTACTTGCTCCCCCCTCCGTGCCGCTGACATTTTGCTTATATAAAACACTGTTGCTATCTATTTGGAGATCAAAATAATTTGTGATCTCCAAACCAAGTCCCACATACAAAAACTTTCGCACCATCACCAGACCGTTGGCTACAAACTTGATCCTGTTCGTCTCTATTTCTTCCACATTTTCAACGTTAATATCGTTCCCAATGCCAAAAATGTATTCAGGGGTTTTTTTATAGTTTACATAACTCAGTACGATGTATTTGTTCTCTTTCATTACCAGCTCAGTAGACAAGGAAGCGTTTATACGCCCTTTTGTAGAAACAGTAAATACTCCCGAAACCTTTGATGGATTTGAAATGGTATCCGTTTTAGACAGTTTAATCAGGTTGAATTTGGCCAAACCAAAAACATTTCCGGCTTCACTGGAATAAGTAACAATGGGGACGGGTAGAATTTTAAACAGGTGCTCTGCCGACTTATTAAACTTATCAAATTTAGAAACCTTTTCGGTTTTAGCTACGCTTATCGTATCAGCGTTTGCCTGTGCATTTATGTCCTGGCAAATCAACATAAAAGGTACCAGTAAAACGCAAATTAACTTCATCCGGGAAATGTATTGAAAAAAAGAAGCATGTGCCTTACCTCACCAGATCTTATAGTTGCTGCTGCAGTTTCGTCATAACTCCGATGAAAAAAATGCCTCAAAAAATTAAGATACGTCACTG
The DNA here is from genome assembly GCA_031425315.1 of Chitinophagales bacterium. Lineage (GTDB taxonomy): Bacteria > Bacteroidota > Bacteroidia > Chitinophagales > Chitinophagaceae > Pollutibacter. Next base: position 2,682 of record JANPJC010000028.1, on the reverse strand, counting down.
CCATATAAGTCTTTTACAATACGGGAATACCATTAACGCTGCGCTTATCGATAAACAAAGTACATGAAAAAACCTGAGATAGACCGTGAGCGCCTGTGTTTTACTGTTTAATGAAAAAAGTTGGTAATGTTGGAGACATTTACCAGCCGTATTCAATGGTTAATCTTCGAGTATATTTGAGTGTAGCGGTTTATATTATTCATGCCGATGGCTTATCTGTTTACTGCAATACAACAAAACTTACATGAAAAATCTGTTTCGTAAAATTATCCTGTTCTGGAACCAGGAACGCAGTCTCAACGTGGTATTAGTCATACTGGCGCTGTATATATTTGTATTCGTACCGTTATTAAGCATTAATCGATGGGGGCAGATACTTATCAGAATTACCTATTCTCTACTGTTAGTCGCCGCCATTCTATCTGTTGCCCGAAATAAGAAGTATGTATATTTAATTGGATTCTGGGCAGTATTAAGTTTAATAATCAATTGGTTTGAAGAGTTTGAGAAAACGCAGGCTGTTCTTTTTGCACAGGATGTGGGTGCTATCTTCTTTAATCTGTGTTTTGCCGCAGTACTATTAGTAAAAACTTTTTCAGGTGGAGAAATAACGTATCACAGGATTTTGGGCGCAATTATAGTTATGCTGGTAACTGGATTGATCTTTAGCTATGCTTTTCACGCCATCTATTTGCTGGAAGGAAAAAATTCTTTCAATAACATCGCAGATGCCGATTTAAAAGAATTTATATATTTCAGCTTCACTACTTTAACAACAGTTGGTTACGGTGATATCACACCGGTGGCGCCACTGGCGCGATCTTTTGCAAACCTTGAAACATTGATCGGGCAATTATACCCCGCTATCCTCATCGCCCGCCTGGTGTCAATGGAATTTGAGGCATCAAGCAAAAAGAAAAATTCACAATAACAAAAAGCTGGTCAATTTCTTTGGGTTCGAAAAATGTTTTCCAATAAAAAAACTGTTTTCAACCCAGGTCTTGATTGATAAATTCAACACCGGATTAAAAACAGGAACTACAATGGGAAACTTAAAGATTCTAAATATTTAATAAAAACTATTTTGAATACCTGGCAAAATCGGCCACATAATAAACTTTACTATTTCTAAAACGCCAGTTCTCCTGGTATCTGGTAGAGTCGGCTTTACCATTTAAAAGGATTCCCGTTTCGTTTATCCATAAACTCACCCAGTCCTCATTTCTATCGTTACTATGAAGGCACACAAAAGCTGGAAACTCTTCAGATAGCGTCGTAAATTTAGACCTGAACTTCTTCACCAGCCGGAACATCTCGTCTCTTGAAACCATTACAGTTCTGTTATCATAACTCTTGAACTGAACGCTGTCCTCAAAATACTGACTCATGGAATCAATATTGTCTGCTTCAAGTGCTTTATAAAAATCGAGAGCGATTTTGGTATAATTTGGGTCGCCTATTGACCAGTCGGAAGAATACGTAGCCTTGTAAGGGAGATCGACCGGAGGGGTTTTTTCTACTTTAACTTCTTCCGTTGAAACAGGTTTTGGCTCTTCAGAGCAGGAAAACAATAACAAAGAAAGGGCTGCAGTTAGCATAAGTTTTGTCATGGGAAATTGATTTAGGGTAAATTTAATTTAAGCATACCATCTGGTTCTCATATTACAGTTAAACCAGCATCAAAAAGTAACCTGTGAAAAAAAATTGCAAAAAGATTTTAAAAGTTTAATGTACAAATTAAGCCAGATATTACCGTTTCACAGCTCTTACAATCACCCGCTTTATTTTCAGCGCCCACTCATTATTATACCTCTTTGGATTAACGAGGGAGACAATATATTTGGCCGCCACCCACCAATTTTTTACGAATATGTATGCAAATTGCACATCCAGTGGAACACTCCATCTTGTAGAAATAAAATTGTACCTGAAAGTTGGATAATAGCCCAAGTGTCCCCTATAACTGAATGAAACATGATCCACATTTTAAGACGGATTTGTTTCTATAAATAACTGGCGGGAATTGATCGTCAATACCGATTGACAATTCCAAATCAAGAATTAATTTTCAGGTTCCTTAACGACATGCTGCTCCACTCTCCCAACAATAAACATATAGCTCAATGCCCCAATGATACCCAATGCCCCGATAAAAACCAGTGCCGGCTGAAAATCACCACCCTGAACAAGGTAACCAATAACGATGGGTACAATGATGGAAGCAAGGTTTCCCATTAAGTTGAATACGCCACCAGACAAGCCAATCAGATGTGGGGGAGAAAGAATCGATACAAACACCCATGAAATCAATGCCATTCCCGCACCAAAAAAGGCAAGCGACATAAAGAAAATAACAGTTGCCGTATCATCAGTATAATTGGCGCCAACGATTGACCCTGATAATAATAACCCAAAAATAATCGGTGGCTTACGGGCTGCACTAACCGATTTCCCCTTCCTGATCCAATAGTCGGATAAAAATCCGGAGAGTAATAATCCAGCGCAGGCTGCCAGGTAGGGAATGGAAGCAAGAAATCCGGTTTTAATAAAACTTAGTCCGCGGTACTGCACCAGGTAAGTTGGAAACCAGGTGAGGAAAAACCATAATGTTGCATTCACACAAAACTGCGCGAGGTATATTCCCCATAGATTTCTTTTAGTCAATACCTGTTCCCAGTCTTT
>JANPJC010000027.1:0-3466 GCA_031425315.1 Chitinophagales bacterium | reverse complement strand
TTTTCCGGTTTCAATTACGCTTTGCAAAATAGCCGTTAAGAATAATACGAAGCTTAATATTGCTTCATTAAAAGAGCCCATCACCTTACAAATTCCAAATGGCATTGGATCAGATCTTTTTATTGAAAGCGGTTCAACACTTCAGGTGTCAGCTTCTATTAAATCACTTGTAGCTACGAAATCATCTGCCATAGATATTGATGGTATCCTGCAGAATTTTTCCGCTGTTGATCTTTCCGCAGAATTAGTTAAATGTACAGTAAATGGAAAAGTGGAAAACAGCGGATTATTTCCAGGCAATATCGCATCGAAATTATTTTTTACAGATAACAGTATTTACGAGCATAAAATAGACAGTGGTGTTGTGCCACTTGGTACTTGGTCCGAGAAATCAACAATATCATTGGCAGGGATTCAATCTGCTTTTCCTGCGGGAATGAATCAATCATTTGGCAATATGATGATTGATCCTACCTTGAAATCTGATATCGCTATAAAGACATCACTTGACATAAGGGGTAGTCTCACACTGGCACTTCCCACAGATAAAAAAATAATCGTCAATAATAACGACAGCATTCATAATACCATATTTGTTGGTAAAGATTTCCACCTTGAAAGCGGCAACCTTTTTTTAGCAGCTTCAAAAGGCACGGCATCTCTGCAGGTAGGAAATAATTTCTACCACAATTCCGGAAACCTTTACATAAAATCTTCCAGTGGGAATGCACTCATTTTTGTAGCTGGCAATTTCGTAAAAACAGGTGGAACTTTCTACTTCCGCAATATTGATGTGCAATCAGCCGCAGGCGATGCTAAAATGTTGGTGAGAAAAGACTTTGAACACACAGCAGGCAATTTTTATTTTACTACAAATGCAGGTGATGGTGAGATGGAACTTGCCGGACATTTCAAACATGCCGGAGGATTAATGACTGAAACAGGAACGGGAAAAGGAATTATCAGATTTAATGGAACACAGCAACAGCTTTTTGATGCAACCAGCAGTATCACCAACACGATAGATATTATTATTGATAGTTTGGCCTATGTGCAAATGGCCACTGCAAATACACGTATAACCGGCTCCGGTACCTTCAGTGTTGAATCAGGTGCAACACTTGGTATAAGAGCAACCGGAGGAATTACGCTTGCTCCCTCAACCGTTGGTCAAATCGTAAGTACAACGAGGATTTATAAATCTGGTTCCCACTATATTTTTAACGGAAATACTGCTCAAAATACCGGCAATGCATTCCAGGCATGCTCTCCCGCATCTGTGTTGTTTGACAATCCAACGTTAGTCAATCAACTCACAGACATGAATGTTTTGGGTGATGTACAAATATTGCAGGGAGAAGTTTCAACGCGGAACTTCCACATAAAGATAACTGGCAACTGGAGCAACAATGGTAAATATAATCCTAACTCCAGCTCTTCTATAACATTCAATGGTATAAAAAAACAGTTTATCAGAGGAAGTAAGATTACTTCATTTCTAACTGTATTGATTGATAATCCGGAAGGAATTACTTTAGAGCAGGACTTGCAGGTGAATAATCAATTAAGTTTAATCAATGGCTCATTGGCTGCTAATGACTATGCTTTGATAATGGGAAATAATGCAAAACCGATTGCCGGCGCGCCATTCTCCAGCAATAAAATGATTGTGTTAAGCGAAAAAAGCGAAGTGCGGAAACTGGCAAACAATGCAGCCCAGGCCAGCTATTCTTTTCCAATTGGCAATACAAATACCGTCAACAAATATTATTCTCCTATCGAGTTTCTTTTTACCGGTGGAAATTATTTGGGTCATTATAGTGTAAAAGTTATTGATAGCAAACACCCACAAAACCCTGATGCTGTAAATTATCTTACAAGGTATTGGACAGTTCGCCAGGAAGGATTTAAATCATTTAATGCAGCGCTTACCGCTCAATTTGATTCAAGCGATATTACCGGATCGAAAGATGAACTTCGCTTAAGCAAATACAACGAATCAAATATTATTCCGTGGACTAACTTTCCTGCTGCACCAAACGGAAACAGCTTTTATGTTACTGGCATCACTTCTTTCTCAGACTTTACCGGCTTTGGTAATACAGTACTGGCCAAAAAAACGACACGCTCTATTAATAACGGAAATATGGCAACAACGGCTACCAACAACCGAAATTTAAAAAGCGGTCCACCGGTAATGTCTGTCTATCCTAATCCGGTAATAGGTCGGAATGTACAGCTTGCGTTTAACAATTTTAGTGCCGGTAAATATGAAATGGTAATCAGTAATAATTTAGGACAAAGAGTGGTCGCTCAAACAATTCAGCACAACGGTGGCAGCATGATGCAAAAGGTACAGATGCCATCAGGATCAAAAGGTGTATATCGTGTTCAGTTAAATGGTGAAGGCGAAAATCTTGTAAGTAGCTTTATTATCGAATAATAAATTTATTCGATTTCCCTTTGTAATTTTTTATACAGGAGATGTTGAACACGGCCAGCGTTCACTTCGAATGCAGTCACCTTATTTTTTCTATCGCGTATAAAACGGATATGACTAATCCACCAAAGATTACAGGTGAACTGATCAGGTGCAATGACTCTTAGCTCTACGGAAGGATATTTTCTGTTTTCAAGCCAAAGCCTGCCTTCCCTGTTATTAATCGTATAAAAAGATTCGCATTCTTCATTATAGAAACGACCGATAAACTGAACATTGTCATTTTTTTGAACAACTGGCTGACGAAGAAAAGTCACGTTACTACTTTCTTTTTTCACCAAGAAGCTTTGTACCGAATCCAGATTCAAATTTTTCTGATCAATAAACCATTCCTGTTTAAAAACAGGAAGTCTGAGTTTATTATTTTCAATCTTCAACAATTCAATTGGATTGCCCCGTGCAGTTGCTGATTGTGATGCAAAAAGTTTTCCTTCCAGATATTTCAGGAATGTCCGCTCCCCGCTATAACTGTAATAACTACCCTGCAATTTTTTTAATAACGCAGTGTCTGCAATATTTTTATTTGCACCTGCTTCAGTAGCGTTATTCAAATCCCTTACTTCCGGCAAAAACAGATCTGCAATTCGTTTATAATACATTCCAATATTTGCAAATGAATAATTACTGAATATCACAATTCCCAATTTTGATTCGGGGTATAATGCAGTAACAGTTCTAAATCCTGCATCAGCACCGAAATGAGAAACCTGTGTATGTCCTTTATACTTATCAACTATCAAACCATAAGCATAGTCCAGCTTACGGCCATCGTTAAGTGTTGCGGTTTCAAACATCTTATTGATCAGATCCTTACCACCTACTGCTCCTGTTTCAAAATTGTTCAGCCACTTAACATGATCTTGAACTGTCGTTATTAAACTGCTTGGGCCCACAGTGGAATAACTTAATACTTCATGCTGAAAACCTCCACCACTTTTTGAAGAATAAGAGTAAGCTTTGTTGTGC
>JANPJC010000026.1:0-2165 GCA_031425315.1 Chitinophagales bacterium | reverse complement strand
ACTTTTACCTGTATAGTTTCGGCTGGATATGTAAATCCTGTTTACCAATGGCAACAAAGTTTTAACGGCGCTGCTTTCACAGATATCTTGGGTGAAAATAGCACAACCCTTCAGGTACAATATGGCGTAGGTTCCTTAGTTGGTACTTATAGATATCGCTTGCAGGTTTCCGAAGCATCCAATTTTGCATCCGCCCAATGCCGTGTTTCTTCGGAACCACTAACTGTTGTTATAAAACCATTGCCAACGGCAGTTGTGTCTAGCAATTCACCTTTGTGTGAAAGTGCTACACTTATTTTAAATGCATCCGGTGGAGTGAGTTATGATTGGCAAGGTCCTGCGAATTTTACATCTACTTCTAACCAACCAACTATACAAAATGCGCAGCAGCAAAATGCGGGGTCGTATTCAGTTAAGGTAACTGCGGCTAACAGTTGTTTTGTAATGGGGTCTACTAATGTTGTAATACATGCTGCACCCATGGCATCTGTACCGTTCACAAAAGATACCCTTTGCGCCGGAAGTACCATTGTTTTAAGTGCGAGTGGTGGTGTAAGCTATCAGTGGTTTCCTTCAACGTTTTTAAGTACACCACAGCAGCAAAATACCAATGCAACTCCTTTGAACAGCACTCCTTATAGTGTAGAAGTAACCAATAGTGTTGGTTGTAAAGATACTGCTGCCATTGATGTGCAGGTGATCATCTCTCCAATTGTAAATGCAGGAACAGATAAAGTGATAGTTGCAGGAAGATTAGTACAACTTGATGGCAGTATAACGGGTGATGCCACCAATTTTAATTGGACTCCCAATGATTTCATGATGAATGAAAACAGTTTAACTCCGTTAGTAAATCCACCTACAGATTATGAATATATTTTAACTGCAACCAATAATTGTGGCTTTTCAACAGACACTGTTCAGGTAAAAATTGTAAACGGTATTTTTATCCCTAATGCGTTTTCCCCTAATAATGATGGTAAAAATGATACGTGGAATGTGCCGGGTTTGGAAGCATATCCATTGCATTCCCTCATCGTTTTTAATCGTTATGGTCAAGTTGTATTTCAACGAAACAAAAGCTTTGAACCATGGAACGGCTTTTTTAAAGGGCAATTATTAGCTGCTGGTGCGTATACCTATTTGATCAATTTAAACAACGGGTTACCGGTTTTAAAGGGTAGTTTTTTAATGATAAAATAATTGTCCATTATAAGATATTGAAGTGCAGTCTTCTATTTAATTTTTATCTTTATTGTTCAAATCCTTAATCATGAAAAAGCTTTTATCAATTGCCGTAGTTTTATTTTTATTGATGAATGCTGTCTTTGCTCAATCCAATACTCAACAACAAAATGGTTCTCAACCAAAGGATGCACCTGTTGATGTAAGTATTTCAGATTTTAAGAAGAATTTACTTGCGCATGAAATTGTTGTTTTCCGCAGTCAATTAACACAAAAAGAATATCAGGGACTTAGTCAGGAAGATGGCAAATTCTCCCTGCGTTTGCCTGCCGGCGATAAATATGACATTTTTATTTTAGGCTTTAAAGATTCTGTTAGCAACATCACTTTAGATATACCCGCACTTGGGCCAAACCAATCATACAAGACAGCCCAAAAAGTGGATCTATTTCACCAACCCTCAAAAACATTTGTATTGGATGATGTAAATTTTGAGACCGGCAAAGCCGACTTGAAAATTGAATCTTTCCCTGTATTAGATGAGTTGGTTGCTTACTTGAACAGAAAAGACGATGAGCGAATCGAAATTGGTGGTCATACCGATAACGTTGGTAAGCCTTCTGCAAACATCCTATTATCTATGGAGCGGGCAAAGTCAGTTATGGCGTATATCATCACAAAGGGGATAGATGCAGCAAGGCTGACAGCTAAAGGTTACGGAAGTTCCGTACCTGTTGCATCCAATGCTTCAGCAGAGGGAAAAGCAATGAACCGTAGAACCGAGGTTAAGATTTTGGAGTAAACGGGGTAATATTGTTTATTTACGTTGAGACAACAAACCTTTCTTCTAAATAATAGCTGAAATATCTATTTTAATTTTACGGGGATAAATATCTCCTTATCAATAAATTATCAGCATGGAATGCTGCTATATCTATTTTGATTCTAATTTCTTCTTTTATTAAAATAATAATCCTATC
>JANPJC010000025.1:0-76504 GCA_031425315.1 Chitinophagales bacterium | reverse complement strand
GCCGCGTCGCTGACACTCTCCTTAAGCAGCAATTCCAACCCGGCATTGATTACTGCAGCTACACTCAACAGCGGTACATTGAATCTTACCATCGCCTCCGGACAAACAGGTTCAGCTTTAATAAAAATAAAAGCAACTGATACACAGGGATTATTTGCGGAAGATGAATTCAATATTACAGTAACGGACAACACTGTTCCTGCAACGCATATCAGAATTAATGCAGGCGGCGGACAAATTATTTTCGGATCAGAAACCTGGATTGCAGATCAGTACAGTTCAGGTGGCTCAACTTATTCAAGCAATGTTTCAATCGCTTCCACAACAAATGATGTTTTGTATCATAGCGAAAGATGGGGAGCACATAATTATACTATTCCGGTACCTAATGGCAGCTACACCGTCAAACTTCATTTTGCAGAAATATTTCATACCACAACCGCTAAAAGAATCTTTAATGTAAATATTGAAAATGGACAAGGCACTTTAACCAACTACGATATCGTTCAGCAGGCCGGACCCAGTACAGCAAAGGTTGAACAGTTCAGCAGTATCGATATCACAGATGGTTTCGTCAATATCAGTTTCACCAACGTCGTTGATAACGCAAAAATTTCAGCCATTGAAGTGATCAGCAATGCTCCGGCGGTGAATACCCCGCCAGTTATAGCAATACCTGTTACTGATAAAACACTCGCGTTTAATACTGCTACCTTAATTGTTCCACTTGCAACAGTATTTACTGATAATAATGGATTTGGAGCATTGTCATTGAGCGTGAGTGGAAACACAAACATGTCGCTCGTTACAGCTACCACTATAACTGGCGGTAACCTTAATCTTACGCTGGCTGCCGCTCAAACAGGATCTGCATTAATCAAAATAAAAGCCACTGATGCAGAAGGATTATTTGTGGAAGATGAATTTGACCTTACAGTGTTACCGTATGTAAATGCAACACCCGTCATCAGTTCTGCTATTCCAGATCAGAATGCAATGATCAACTCAGGATCTAAATCAGTTTCGCTTTCGGGAATATTTAATGATGATAGTGGCGCCGCCGGGCTTACAATCTCTGTAAGCAGCAATTCCAACACAGCACTGATTACTGCTGCTGCAATCAACAGCGGTACATTAAATCTTACCATTGCTCCAGGGCAAACCGGTTCGGCTTTAATCAAAATAAAAGCTACTGATGCATTAGGACTATTTGCAGAAGATGAATTCAATATTACAGTAACCGACAACACAGTTCCAGCAACACATATCAGAATCAATGCAGGCGGCGGACAAATTATTTTCGGATCAGAAACATGGGCAGCAGATCAATACAGTACAGGTGGATCTACTTATTCCAATTCCATTGCTATAGCATCAACAACTAATGACGCACTATACCAAAGCGAAAGATGGGGTACTCATAGCTATGCTATTCCAGTACCAAACGGTAGCTACACAGTAAAACTGCATTTCGCAGAAATATATTTCAGCAATACTGGTCAGCGTGTTTTCAATATCAGCCTGGAAAACGGTCAGGGAATTGGTAATAATTTTGATATCGTTGCCAAATCCGGCAGTGGCAATAAAGCTTATGTTGAAGAGTATGGAAACATCAATGTTACCGACGGAGCATTAAATATCAATTTCACCAACGTTACCAATAATGCAAAAATATCCGGCATAGAAATTATTTCAGGCGGAACTTTGAATCAGTTACCGGTTGCAAATGCCGGTGATGATCAAACGATCACACTTCCTGCGAATAGCTTAAGTGTAAATGGAGGTAACTCGACTGACCCTGGAGGAAGCATTGTCAGTTACAACTGGAGTAAAATTTCAGGACCATCTGCCTTCAGCATTACATCTCCTGATGCTGTCTCAACATCAATAAACGGGCTGGTGGCTGGTACTTATACCTTCAGGTTAATTGTAACCGATAATCAAAATGGAACTGCATTTGATGATGTTGTGGTGACAGTCAATTCAGGAAGCAGTGTTGTAACTAATACGGTGATACCATTTCTGTCGCCGTGGAAGTATTCAGATAATGGTACTAATCCTGGTATTACGTGGAAGCAACCGGGATTCAACGATCAATCGTGGCTGGCTGGGAATGCACAGCTGGGATATGGAGATGGAGATGAGGCCACAGTTGTGAGCTTCGGATCCAATTCAAATAGTAAACATATCACCACCTATTTCAGAAAAACAGTTACAATCAATAATCCTTCTGCGTATTCAAATTTTACGCTTGGAGTAAAAAGAGATGACGGGGTTGTAGTGTACATTAATGGCAATGAGGTGTACCGAAACAATATGCCGGCTGGGACTGTAAGTTATTCAACGCTGGCAACAAGTGCTGCTGCTGATGATGGCGTTGGCGTACAAACAGCAACGATTGCGACCGCTGCATTTTTTGAAGGTACCAATGTGATTGCGGTCGAAGTTCATCAGAATGCTGCAAACAGCACTGATCTCTCCTTCGACCTGCAGCTGACTGCAAATGCAAATGGTGGAGGATCTTCGGTAGCAATTACCAGAAATCCTTATCTCCAAATGGCCAGCTCTAATGCGATAACTATAAGATGGAAAACTGATGTAGCCACTAATTCAAAAATATCAGTGGGAACCAGCCCCGGAGTCTATACCATGTCTCAATCCAACAACAGTTTGGTAACAGATCATGAAGTTAGAATTACAGGTCTCAATGCAGACACAAAATATTTTTATACTATTGGAACTTCCACCCAGGAACTTCAATCTGGCGCCAGCCAATTTTTTACAACTGCACCAACTGCTTTGGCTACACGAAAAATGACGTTTGCAGCATTTGGTGATTGTGGACGAAATGAGAATGGATTTCAATCGGGAACATTAAGTGCCTATCAAAATTATGTGGGCAACAATCCGGCTGAACTTCTTTTATTGTTGGGAGACAACGCATACGACAATGGTACGGAAGCAGAATACAACAATAAATTCTTCAATATTTACGGTAACAATATTCTTAAGAATCACGTTACTTTCCCGGCACCTGGTAATCACGAATACGATTATGTAAGTCAGCAATCGAGGACACATGCATACTACAATTTGTTTTCAACTCCTTCCAATGGCGAAAGCGGTGGCCTTCCTTCTGGTACGGAGGCATATTATTCATACAACTGGGGCAATACTCATTTCATTAGTATGGATTCATATGGACAGGAGGGTGACTTTACCAGAATATATGATACAACAGGTGCGCAGGTAACCTGGCTCAAAAATGATCTTGCTGCCAATAACAGGTTATGGACAGTCGTCTATTTTCATCACCCGCCATATTCAATGGGAAGTCATAATTCAGATAATGATTATGACATGACGAAAATCCGTCAGAATCTGACAAGGATTTTTGAAAGATTTGGTGTCGATCTTGTGCTTTCCGGGCACAGCCATGACTATGAACGTTCTTACCCAATGAGAAATCATTTTGGCAGCGAATCCAGTTTTGACGTAGGCACGCATGCGCTATTTAATTCAAGTGGTAAATACGACGGTAGCAATAACTCCTGCGTTTATCTGACTTCATCAACTAATTCAAATAAAAAAGGAACGATTTATATCGTGGCTGGTTCTTCAGGCGCAGATGGTGGGGTACAGAATGGCTATCCGCACAACGCAATGCCATTCTCAGTTGATGATGGAGGGATGTTCTACTTTACCGTTGAAAACAACAGACTCGATGGCAAATTTATCAGGCGCGATGGTGTGATTGATGATCAGTTTACAATTATGAAAGATGCAGGGCAAACCAAAAACATCAATATCGCGCAGGGTAATTCCACAACGCTTACGGCGTCATGGGTCGGCAGCTATCAATGGTCAAATGGTGCCACAACAAAAAGTATCGATGTAAATCCAAATAATTCCACTTCGTATTCTGTATCAGATCCATCAGGATGCATTACAGATGTATTCAATGTGAATGTAAATGCAGGTACCAGGAAAATGGATAACTCAGTTGTCGATTTTGAAAGTGAGATAAAACCAGCAGATTGGAAAGTATATCCGATCCCGGTTAAAAAAGGTCAGCGGCTTACGATTAATGGCGAGCTGAAAGTTCCCTACACATTACTTGTGGTGGCAAAAGACGGTAGAACTATTTTAACAACATCAGCTCAGGGCACCTATCAACTGGATACAAAAAATATGATTCCAGGCATTTACTATATCAGAATACAAAGTAATAACAAAACCATTCTCAAAAAAATTATGGTAATGGACTAAAAAAAAGTGTTCCCGCAATTGCGGGACACTTTTCTTGTAAACCAACTACAACAAGAGAAAAAAGATTACTCATTTAACTCCTGTATAACAATGATTATTGTCGGATAATCACCTTTTCTGTACGCACCTCAAGACCATACCCATTAAATAATTTAAGTAAATAAACACCCGATTTTATACCATTCGTATTGATCCTGAATTCCTTTTGGGTTGACACTCCTTCCATTATCCGCTTTCCGGCAATATCCATTAAAATATATTTAGCAGGCCTCACAAATGCCGCATCTGAAAATTTTATCTGAATAAACTGTGATGCAGGATTAGGAAATACCTGGATAATTTGTTTCCTGTCGATAACTGGTTTTCCAGGTTCATCATTAAGATCGAGCAAACTTCCGGCATAACTATATTCGAGTATCGCGCCGGGATTTGCCAGTGAAGAAGTTCCCGCTCCACTCGGACCTGAAGTAGTGCCAATACTATCGGTAATCAAATAAATTCTTAATCCATCATTACTGATTGCGATATCCCTGTAACGATTTTGTGTACGGAAATATGGCACAGAGTCTGCGTCAAATCCATCCATTGTTGCATTCATTTTGTATCGGTACAAAACGCCACGCCTCAAGGTGGGTACCATCAGGGATGGATACCAGTTTGGAATTGCCGTGCCGGCATTTACCGGATAAAAGTCCACACTTGATGGTGCAATAGTGGGATATCTCATCCAATCAGTACCACCTGCGTTGCATACAGACAAAGGCAAAGGATTACATACTGTGTAAAGCGTTGAAAGTGGTGGATGAAAATTCGTCAATACTGTATCATTCTCATCCCTTATCAATGCGCCTGAAGGAACTGCATTTTCGTTATAAGAAGTGGAACCGCAGGATCCTGATGTTGCCCAAATGATATATTGATAATTAATGTTATCGAGATATCCTGATATATAAGGCCACCCATAGTTTCCACCTCCAACGATTTCATTAATCTCATCGTCAGTCCGCGGACCATGTTCACTGCTGAACATTTTAGCACCGGTTGCCGGTACAGGATATGTGGAACCATTAGTTGGTGATTTTTGTGTCACCAGTCCCTGTGGGTTTCGATGTCCTATTGTATAAATGTGGCTTTGTACACCGGCAAATAATGGATTGGTTGCAGGGATCGTTCCGTCTCTGTTGATGCGCAAAATTTTCCCTGAGTAACGGGTATAGTTAGCCGCAGATATATTTGCTGCGGAAGGAAGTTTTTGTGAAAGTATCTCATTGCAACGGTTGCCAAACTGGTTATACCCCCTGTCGCCACAAGTGTAATACAGCAGTTGGTCCTCGCCAAATATCAACCTACCTGAACTATGATCATTGCTCGCAGGGATACCCTGGATTAATACCTGTTCACTATTTAAAACCGGTGTTGCTCCTCCGGTATAATTAAAACGTGATATTCTTACATTACCAGAACTATAGGTGTAGGCAATATATATAAAGTCCTGGCCGGTACCGGTACCAAATGCAGGATGTAAAGCCATTCCCATCATACCATCCTGACCAATACTGGTTGCCCAACCCGAACCATTACGGGATATATTCAGAAATGTTGAGGCTCTGTGATCTAAAAGAATTCTTCTCAATCCGGTTACAGGATCTACCCGAATTACACGACCTACTTTCTCTGTAATATAAAGGTGATCGTCAGGGCCATAAATAATTTCAAATGGATGTGCCAGCCTGTACTTATTGGGATTTGCAGGCTTTTGATTGACTTCCACCAAACTGAATGGTTCTCCCTGCGACCATAATACTAAGGGAAATATTATAGTAAAAAGGGAAATAAAATACTTATTTCTCATAGGTGGTACGGATTGGATTAACCGAGAACGAACGAATGTTTAGTAAAGTATTTGAGCAGCTATTCGGTAATGCATCCAAAAAAATAAATCGCATAACAGCATTGCAGGTAGGAAAATACATTTTCAGTTGAAAGTCAGCAGTGAATGAATTACAATTAGCAAAGGTTTGGCTGAAAAAATATTTTTTCACCCTTTTTAAATTCTAAACTTTTTTCCCTTGGTTTTCAATAAGTAAAAATATCTATGTACACACTTTAATTATAAGTAGTTGATAATGACAACAGGGAGGTACTTTTACGATTGCCGGAACAGAATTGCTTTACTAATTTGTACATGCAATCCCATAACCATTGAAAACTCAACCATCCGATCCCATGAAAATATTTTTACAAAAAGTGCATGTTGTATTGCTGTTATTTTTTTCATTAACTACCGGCAAAGTATACTCGCAAAACATTGACTTCGGTAAAAGTTATGTCAACATTACAAAGGGCGCTACCGGAGGTACCATAGAGCCTAACGATACGCTGGAAATCCGTTCAGTATTTGTAGTAAGGTCAGGAACATATGATAGCTGCGGATATTTCGATGCTGTCCCGGTAGGTACAACATATTTACCAGGTACCATCCGAGTATTAACGAACGAAGGAAAGATTTACAAACAATTTACAGATGCAATAAATGATGACGAAGGTTCAATTAACGGTATTAACATCCGAATCAACCTTGGTTATAATCAAACTGCCTCACCCTCAAACAGATTTCGCAGAGGTCGCATCAGCAACACACATAAGCCTTCATTCTTCAGCGGCAGCTGTATAATGGTAGCTTCTTTCAGGGTAAGAGTGAACGCGCCATTGGGAAGTATCATTAACACAGGAGGTGGGCAAATGACTTATAAAAGTGGTACCAACCCGTTACAAACACATACGTTCCCAAGCAATTCCCTGGCAGTGTACACCAATATTGGAATGTGTCCTAACCTTGTAGGTGGCAATACACTTGGTACAGAATTTAATGGAACCTTTGGTGGTGGAAAACCACGTAACCGAGTTGCATCTGCAAATGTACCGCCCAGCTATACCTATGCAATATTTAACACGGGTACACCAAATGACTATACATACGGTGTTGCTAATAACACATCAACCCGCGTAAACTATACAACATTAAATACCTGGGCAAAACCAGACAATAGTTCTCCAACGCACCGTGTGTTTAATCTGTGGGATATCATTGGTGATCATACAGGTGCCGTATCGCCAACAGCAGGCAACCCGGCTGCAGATACAGTTAACAACAACAATGGTGGATATATGCTGATTGTAAATGCGAGTTATAGAATTGACTCTGCATTTCAACATACAATTGGAGGATTATGCCCCAACACCTATTATGAAATATCCTGCTGGATACGAAACATATGTTCTAAATGCGGATGTGATTCGAATGGTAAAGGTGCAACTAATACGAGTGCAACACCAGCTCCATATATTCCAACTGCTGTAGCCCCTCCGGGTTCTGCGGACTCTTCAGGTGTGGCACCAAATGTTACATTTGAAGTAGATGGGATTGATTACTACACTACAGGAAATCTTAAATATTCAGGAGAGTGGGTGAAAAAAGGATTTACATTCAGAACAGGTCCTACTCAAACAAGTTTTGTACTTAAGTTTTTCAACAATGCGCCAGGTGGGGGAGGCAATGACTGGGCGCTGGATGATATTGCTGTGGCAACCTGTTATCCTAATCTGACAGTAAACCCTGTTCCGCTATATACTACCTGTGCCGACAATGTTGTGAATTTTGGCGCGACTGTCCGATCATTCTTTAATAATTACAGTCACTATAAATGGCAGAGAAGTACAGATGCCGGAGCTAATTGGAACGATTTGGGCGTGAGTGGTACAGAGGTACCGGTATGGAATAGCGGTCAATACGAATACTCAGTGGTCTATCCACCATTCGTAGCTACAAATGCAGATAGTGGTCACCGTTACAGAGTGGTGGTTGCAACAACATTTGATAATCTCAGCGATCCAAATTGTTCTTCAACAAGCGCAGCAGATTTTACGACACTTGACATCATTCAGTGTGCCATTTTACCTGTGAACCTGGTAGCATGGAATGTAAGCCGCTCCGGTAATGGAGCGAGATTAAAATGGATAACTGAAAAAGAATTTGAATCAGTAAAGTATACGGTTGAAAAAAGTGCTGACGGCATTCATTTCAGAGATGCACATTTCAGCGATGGAAAATACAAAGAAGGTAACCGTAACAGTTATGATTTTGTAGATGCTGATATCGTCACTGGCATTACATGGTACAGACTTAAACTCGTTACGTCCGATGGTAAGGTAACTTACAGTAAAATCATTTTAATCAATACCGGTGTAACAGGGTTTAATGTGATTAGCCTTGATAATCCATTTGCGACGAGAATAAGAATAGAAATATCTGTTGCAGAAAAAACTGATGTTTCTGTAACTATAAATGATGTACAGGGACGAAAAGTATATGCGAAAAATATTGTCGTTGAAAAAGGCAGCAATGCATTTACAATTGATAATATGGGTCACCTTTCCAAAGGCGTGTACTATCTGAATGTGGAAAAGGGATCAGAAAGAAAAATTGTAAGGCTACTTAAAAATTAAATCAAAATTGTACCTGTCAGTTACACGCGAGTGTAACCTTTTGATCCATACCCCAGAACAACAAAGTGACTTAGTGCTTACCTCACCAGTCGTCTTTGTAAAAGAAAACCCTCCGATTGGAGGGTTTTTCTTTATCCTTAAAAATTAAATTTACAATTCAATAAAATGGAAGGGTGATGGCCCGAAATCAAATCCTTTTGATTCCATTTCTATATTCAGTTCGATTCCACTATTGGGCTTAATAATTACCTTTTCCTTTACTACTTTCCGGAAGCCATCTTTTTCAAATACAATTTTATAAGTGCCGGGCGGAAGATTGTCAATTCCATACTCACCATTTGTACCCGATAATACAAACTTCTCTTTCTTACTTTGTAAAAAAGCAGTTATCATCACATCTTTTAACGGTTTGTCTTTACCGGCATGTACAATGCTTCCGTATATATCCTCGGGTTCAACTCCTGGTGTGCAGGCACCTTTGGCATTTGCATTGGCTACTGACGCGGCAAACAATAATGCCGCCATCATAAATGTTTTGGTCCGGTTCATAATAAATCAGTTAATAACTTTTAAGAGGATTTTCCAAAGCTTCTTTAAATTCTTCCCATAGCTCGCGTACTATTATTCCCGCAGGTTTTATATTATTCACCATCGCACTAACCTGCCCTATTTCTAATTCGCCTTCATTAACATCGCCTTCAAACATTCCCTTTTTTGCCCTTCCTCTACCAAGCAACTGTTTTAATTCATTTACAGTGGCACCCCGTTGTTCTGCTTCCGATACCTGTTGGAAAAACTGGTTTTTCAGCAACCTTACCGGTACCACCTGCTTTAAGGACAACATGGTACTGCCCTCTGTTGCATTTATCACAAGATTTTTAAAATTAATATGAGATGATGCCTCTTCACTCGCCACAAACAAAGTTCCGGCCTGTATTGCATCAGCGCCTAAAACCATGGCTGCCAGCATTTGACGACCTGTTGCAATGCCACCCGCTGCAATCACCGGTATTTTCACTGCATCACAAACGAGCGGTAACAAAACAAAAGTCGTGGTCTCTTCCCTTCCGTTATGCCCACCCGCTTCAAAACCCTCCGCAACAACTGCATCACATCCTGTTGCCTCAGCCTTCATTGCAAATATACTGCTGCTCACCACATGTACTACAATACACCCATTTTCCTTTAAGACGCCGGTCCATGTCTTTGGGTTACCTGCAGAAGTAAAAATAATTCTGACTCCTTCTTCAAGGATAACGCTGATGTGTTTGTCAATGTCAGGATAGAGTAACGGAAGGTTGATCCCAAAAGGTTTATCAGTAGCTGCACGACACTTTCTGATATGCTGGCGAAGGATTTCAGGATACATGCTGCCGCTGCCTATGATACCCAAACCTCCGGCATTACTTACAGCACTTGCCAGCTCCCAGCCACTTGCCCAAACCATGCCAGCCTGAATAATTGGATATGTAATATCAAACAGGCGCGTGATACGATTGGATGAAATGGTCATACAACTTATTGTAGTGATGAACTAATGATGATAATCCATAACTAAAATCAGAATTTTTTTTCAGATTATTGAAATCCGGACAAGGACCTCGATTTTCAGCTTCGCCTATCCCAGATCAATTTCAGTATTGTCTCCGATATTCAATGTCCGTGTTTCACCTTTAATTTCAGTATCACTACCGATTAATGAATCATGCAAAACAACATCAAAAAGTCTGGAAAATGATCCGATGATCGAATCTCTTACAATGGAATAATTAATGTACGTCTGTTCCCCGATTGCCACATTAGGGCCGATGATTGAATTCTGTATATCACAGCCTGGTGCTATGCTAACAGGAGGTATGATGATAGTATTTTCAAACTGATGATCTTCAGCGATTTTTCCACCAAACTTTTTTAGCAGTGTTGCATTGCTTTCCAGAAGGGTATCTTTTTTTCCACAATCAAACCAGTTTTTAACTTTGTATGATTTGAATCGTGCGCCTTTCTTAATCATACATTCAAGCGCATCTGTAAGACTATATTCGTCATAACTTTTTATGCCATCTCTCAAATTATTTTCCAGGCAATCAAACAGAAGCTGTGTTTCCTTAATCTTGTAGATACCAACAATAGCCATGTTGGATTTGGGAATCTGAGGCTTTTCAACAACACGTGTAATTACTGAATCCTCATCAATTTCCGCGACGCCAAAATTACGCGGATCATCAACTTTTTTAACGCCCAGGACTGATCCTTCCTGGGTAATAAAATCCTGTACATCATATTCGCAAATAGTGTCGCCCAATACAATGAAAATTTCGTCATCGGCAACATAGCTGCGGGTTAAATGGATAGCATGTCCAAGCCCATGGCGGTCATTCTGATGTATGAAATGAAAATCAAGATGCGGGTAGTTGAGCTTTACATAATCCTGTATTTTATCACCCAGATAACCCACTACCAGCACATACTGCCTGATACCAGCTTCCTGCAACTGGTCGATAATGATACTTAGAATAGTTTTTCCTGCCAACGGGATGAGCGCTTTGGGCTGAGTATAAGTATGGGGCCTCAGCTTTGTACCGGCGCCGGCAACAGGAATGATTGCTTTCATTAATTAAGCTTTTAAATGAGCGTGTAAAATAGCAAAATTTAAAGGAA
Source organism: Chitinophagales bacterium (assembly GCA_031425315.1). Classification (GTDB taxonomy): domain Bacteria; phylum Bacteroidota; class Bacteroidia; order Chitinophagales; family Chitinophagaceae; genus Pollutibacter. The sequence continues at coordinate 65,071 of JANPJC010000025.1, read as the reverse complement.
GTGGCCTTTAATAAAGAACCAGCACCTCTGCGCTGATCACCGCTGACTGGCTATTAAAAGATTAAGATCTGTATACTTTAAATTGAACCGTTGGCTCAGGTGAATATTGGTCAAGGACCCTTTAAACAGATAAATTCCTGTACGGATATTGAACTTATGCCATACCAGTTTTTCAAGCCCGCCTTCGTCGCCGATTTCAAGCAGAAGAGGCATTAATACATTACTGACAGCCTGGGATGCAGTACGCGCGAATCCTGAGGGGATATTAGGCACACAGTAGTGAATCACTCCGTATTTTGTAACAACAGGTTGTTCGTGAGTGGTAATTTCAGAAGTTTCAAAACATCCTCCCCTATCGATACTCACATCCACAATCACACTGCCGGGCCTCATTTGTGCAACCATTTCTTCCGTTACAACAATTGGAGTCCGTCCCCCCGTTGACGATAAGGCGCCAACAGCAACATCGCAAGTCTTCAATTGCTTCGCTAAAATTTTGGGCTCAATAACGGAAGTCCATAACCGGGCTCCCATATTATTCTGCACCCTTTTCAAACGATAAATATTGTTATCAAATATTTTAACGCTTCCGCCAACTGCCAACGCGGTTCTGGCGGCATATTCGCCCACTATACCGGCTCCGATTATAATCACTTTGGTTGGAGGAATACCCGATATACCTCCCAGCAAAACGCCTTTGCCTTTATTAAAATTTCCCAGGTACTGCCCGGCTATCAGCATCACCGCACTTCCGGCAATTTCACTCATACTCCTTACTATCGGATTGTGGCCAGAGTCATCTTTTAAATTTTCGAATGAAAGTGCAGTGATTCTTTTCTCCATCATTTTTTCCAGGATGTGAGTTTTCATCACCGGTAGATGAATCGGAGAAATGATTGTTTGATTTGTTTTTAGATAGTTGAGATCAGCATCACTAACCGGAGCGGATTTGATAATCAAATCGGTTTCAAAAACTTCTTTTTTCTCGTAAGCGATTTTAGCACCGGCTTCACTATACTCTTTATCCGAAAAATGGGCTCCCTCTCCAGCCTTTTGCTCCACCACTACCCTATGGCCATTGCTGATCAGTACCGCTACGGCATCAGGTGTTAATGCTATCCGGTTTTCCTGGAAATCTTCTTCCCGCGGGATCCCGATAAATAGGTTCGAACCTTGCGGTTTTACATCCAACGTCTCTTCCAGCGTTTCGTAACTGATCGACGAGCTAACAAATGGCTTACCGGTTGACATGCCTGCTGATTAATGCGTTAATTTACAAATTACCATCGGGATACTGCAATTTAAGTCTGCGTAACCCTCCTTCTATTGCCTCAAGATAGATATGGATAGTGTTATCGGGAAATAATCCCGGTGCTTTTTCCGGCCACTCTACAAAACAAACCGATCCGGAATAAATACAATCCTCAATCCCGGCCAAAACTGCTTCTTCCTCCGACTTTACCCTGTAAAGATCAATATGAAAGATTTCCTTTTCATTCTCGTTTTCAACATATGCATACTCATTCACCAACGCAAAAGTTGGGCTGCCAACCATACTGCCAACTCCTTTCATATCACATAGTGCATGGATAAAAGTTGTTTTCCCTGCACCCATCTGACCATGGAAAGCAAAAACCTCATATCCTCTTGTTTTAACCCACCATTCTTCTGCAACTGACCTGATATTATCGAGGTGGTATACCCATTCCATACGTACCGGTTAGGCGGCAAATATATTGAGAACAGTCGATTAAGAGTACTGTAACCTATAACAGATATGCAACAATCTTTCAAATTCAGCTATGGCATTTTAGTATTCGGGGATGTACCTTTGTACGATGGCAACAGTTCAATGGAAAGTTGAGGGAATGACCTGCTCGCACTGCGCGCTTACCATAAACAAATTTCTTGAAAATCAAGGGCAAAATAATGTAAAGGTCAATCCCATTGATGGCGATGTAAGTTTTGACACTAATGATCTTTCTATAAAAGATAAGCTCATCAAAGGCATCGAAGGGCTGGGTTATTCTGTTATTCAACCCGAAAAAAAACAGGAAAAAAAGTCTGGCCGGTTCTTACAAACACATTTGCACCGATTCCTCTTTTGTCTTCCTTTTACTTTGATCCTGATGCTGCATATGGTTGATAAATGGATTCCAATACATTGGCTGATGAATCCATGGTTGCAGTTAGGATTATGCTTACCTGTCTATATTGTCGGCATGTCTTTTTTTGGCCGGAGTGCTGTTAAAAGCCTGCGAAATGGCATCCCTAATATGAACGTACTGATTGCGCTGGGAGCAACAGCAGCGTTTGTTTACAGTCTTACTGGTACTTTGCTGAACTGGGGCTCTGATTTTCTTTTCTATGAAACAGCAGCTACTATCATTACTTTGGTATTCCTCGGTAACTATATGGAGGATGCTTCTGTTCAATCCACACAGCGGGCATTAAAAAAACTGGCGAAGTCGCAAAAAGTAATGGCCAATATGATTGCCTTTGACGGAGATCACCAGGAAGTAATATTGCCGCTTGAAAATACTCAATTGAAAGTGGGCGATCTTATATTGATAAGAAGTGGTGAACAGGTACCGATAGATTCAAAAATATTGTGGGGTGACGCACATGTTAACGAATCTCTTTTAACAGGGGAAAGTGTGCCGGTTCATAAAAAAGCAAAAGATAAAATCATTGGTGGCAGCATCCTTGAATCGGGCAGTGTGAAAGCGCAGGTAATTGCTGTAGGTGAAGACACAGTCTTATCAGGCATCCTTCACCTGATAAGAAAGGCTCAAAGTGAAAAACCTCCGGTGCAACAACTTGCCGACAAAATCAGTGCGGTTTTTGTTCCCGTTGTAATAGGGCTGGCATTACTCACTTTTATTTTAAACCTGGTTTTTGTAGGTTCATTTACCCCTGCTTTAATGAGGAGTATAGCCGTATTGGTAATTGCCTGCCCATGTGCAATGGGATTAGCTACACCGGCTGCTATGGCAGTAGGGTTGGGAAGAGCCGCCCGTTCCGGGATACTTTTCAGAAATGCCACGTCACTTGAAACGTTCAGAACAATAAAACAGGTGGTCTTTGATAAAACCGGAACACTCACCACGGGTGAGTTCGTTATTTCTGGTTACCATAGCACTATTGACGAAAATATATTTAAAGCAATAGCCTGGTCATTAGAAAAATATTCCACTCATCCGATTGCGAAAAGTATTGTTACCGCGTTTAAATCTAAACAGGAAATCCGCTGGCAGAAAATCAGTGAAGAAAGAGGAAAAGGCATGCTGGCAGAAGATATGGAAGGAAATGAATACAAACTTGGTTCCTGGAAGATTGCCGAAGATATTATTAGCGATCATTCTCATAATGTATACATCTTAAAAAATAATGAGTTACTGGGATGGATTGATGTAGAGGATGAAATAAGGCCTGAAGCATCCGAAGTTTTAAATTACCTGCATCAAAAAAATATTGACACAGTTTTGTTAAGTGGAGACAGTTACGCAAAGTGTAATAAGGTGGCAGAGAAACTCGGGATAAAGAAAGTGGTGGCTGAGCAAAATCCTGAACAAAAGCTGCAACGTATCGCTGAACTTTCAGCTATTCAACCTACAGCAATGGTGGGTGATGGAATTAACGATGCTCCTGCGCTTGCAAAAGCAACCCTAGGTATCTCTCTAAGTGATGCTTCACAACTGGCAATGCAAAATGCCCAGGTTATACTAATGAACCATGGTTTGCAGCGTTTACCACTTGCACTGGGACTTGGCCGGCATACTTACCTTACTATCAAACAAAATCTTTTCTGGGCATTTTTCTATAACATCGTTGCTATTCCCATTGCTGCTTTTGGTTATCTGACTCCCGGTTTCAGCTCATTGGTAATGGGATTAAGTGATGTGGTTCTTGCAATAAATTCTGTCAGACTGTTTGTAAAAAAAGTGATTTAAACATTTACCCGGGAGAAAATTCACATTTTTATCCTGCTTCAATTCTTAATTTACATTTCCAGGAAAAATGTATCAATAATATTCTTCACAGCACTTCCTTAATGTTATAGTTATAAGCATGAATCTTTTACCTGTACTGGAAAAATATTGGGGTTACTCTGCTTTCAGACCCATGCAGGAAGATATCATGCAAAAGGTATTGGCAGGTAAAGATGTGTTGGCGATTTTACCTACCGGAGGGGGAAAGTCTATTTGTTTCCAGGTTCCTGCTATGGCCACCGAAGGCTTATGTATTGTAGTCACCCCTCTTGTGGCTTTAATGCAGGACCAGGTCCATCAGCTTAAAAAAAGAGGGATAGCTGCTTATGCCATACATACGGGAATGGACTATCGGATGCTCAATCATATTTTTCAGGAAGCCATCAACGGTCGTTGCAAATTTCTATATGTATCACCTGAACGATTGGAAACAAGAATGTTCCGTGAATATCTTCCCGGATTGCCACTGCAGTTGATCGCTGTGGATGAGGCACATTGTATTTCACAATGGGGCTATGATTTCAGACCATCCTATTTGAAAATTGCTTTGTTAAGGGAGGAGAAACCTGATGTACCCGTATTAGCACTTACAGCCTCTGCCACTGATGAGGTGCAACGTGATATCCGGGAGAAACTGCTGATGAAAGATGCGACTGTATTCAGGCAATCATTTGAAAGGGCTAATCTTTCTTATAGCAAATTCAGTGTTGAATCCAAATATGAAAAACTTGTATCCATTCTTCAAAAAGTAAAAGGTAGCGGAATTGTATACTGCCGTTCGAGAAAACGAACCAAAGAAGTAGCAGAACTATTACAGCAACATCAAATCAATGCCACTTTTTATCACGCGGGTTTAAGTGCAGAACATAGAAAGGAACGACAGGAACAATGGATATCAGGGCAGGTAAGAATTATGGCAAGTACAAATGCTTTTGGAATGGGGATCGACAAGGCAGATGTTCGCATTGTTGTTCATATCGACACGCCGGATTGCATTGAAAACTATTACCAGGAAGCGGGACGTGCAGGCAGGGATCAAAAGAAAGCCTATGCAGTATTACTGTTCCAGGAAAATGAAAAAGAAGAACTCCTTCAACAACCATCTATTAAATTTCCTGAAGTCGAAGTGATCAAAAATATATATCAGTCACTTTCCAATTACTTACAGATTCCTGCAGGCGCTGGCGATGAAACCTATTATGATCTGGACCTGAACGATTTTTGTAAACGATTTGTATTTAATCAGAGGCAGGTTATGTATTCACTGCAGGCTTTGCAGCAATCTTCAATTGTCAGTTATCATGAACAATTATTTAACCCTCCAACCGTATGTTTCACCACATCTAAAGAACAGCTGGAAGAGATTGAAAAATCCGGATCACAATATGATAAGCTGATTAAGGCTTTGCTCCGTTCCTATGGTGGAATATTCGATTTCCCTTCGTCGGTTTCTGAGAAACAATTAGCCAAAGCTATGCAGTGGCCTGCTGATGATGTAAAAAAAGGACTTGTTGCATTACATCAGGCGAAAATTATCAGCTATTTACCACAGCACGAAAGTCCACAAATAAGATTTCTGCAAAACAGGGTAAATGTTGCTGATTTGTTTTTCGATCAGGTTGCATATTTCAAAAGAAAGGAAATCTATTCGCAAAGGGTAAAAGACATGATAACCTTTATTGTTACAGACCAATGCCGCGCAGTGTTTATCGGTAAATATTTTGGTGACGAAAAGATAAAAAATTGTGATGCTTGCGATAATTGTATAGCAAAGAAAAAGAAAGAAATCACATTGACCCAGTTTAATGAGCTGGCAAACAAAATAAGTGATGTATTGAAAAACGGTACTAAAACAGTCAAAGAGATTATATCAGCATTGCCTGAGACTAAAGAAGAAAAAATATTAACTGTGATTGAGGAGTGGGAGAAAGAACAAATGCTTGATTTCGACGGGGAAGGAAAGATGAGGCTAAAAAAAAAGGGCCAGGATAGAAATCCAGCCCGTTTTTAAAATCCAATATCCTATGAAAAACCGAGGTAAAGATAAGGTTCTAATATGAATATCAGACAACAGAAACGGGTATTTTATACATAATACTTAGCACACTATTTAATAGCCTGAAAATCAACCCATAACACTTACAATAGCTTAAAAAAATGTACTTTTTAATACTTTTTTTAACTGAAAAAACCTCTTTTCTTCCTGCGGGTGGAAGTAAGACCCAGTGCACCTAATAATGAACGGGTAATAATGCTGGCTGCTGTACGGCCTGCCTGTTTTACCACTGTGTTATCAAAGATGCTTTCTTCTTTAGGTTGCCTTTTTGACCGCGTGGCAGCTTCTTTCTCAGCCTCTTTCTGTTCTTCCTGCTCCGAAGCCTCTTTGGCTGCATCTTCCAGTTTTGCTGTTAAAATTTCGTATGCACTTTCGTTATCGACTGCCCGATTGTACTTTTTCACCAATTGCGATCGGTTCACCAATTGCTTGACCTCGTCATCTGTCAGCACGTCCATTCGGGTAGAAGGCGGTACTAAAAATGTATGCACAAGAGGTGTTGGAATTCCTTTTTCATTCAGCAAGGTCACAAAAGCCTCACCAATACCCATTTGCGTAAGTAATTCATCTACCTGGTAATATTGGGTTTCAGGGTAGTTCTGTGCCGCCTGTTTAATAGTCTTACGGTCAGCTGCAGTAAAAGCCCTTAAAGCATGTTGTATTTTCAAACCCAGCTGGCTTAATACGGAAGCTGGGATATCCTGCGGATTTTGAGTGCAAAAGAAAATGCCAACCCCTTTTGATCTGATTAATTTAACCACCGTTTCAATCTGCTGTAGAAGTGCGTCAGTAGCCTCCTGAAAGATGAGATGGGCCTCATCAATAAAAAGGATCAGTTTTGGTTGCTCCACATCTCCCTCTTCAGGCATTTGCGCATACAATTCTGCAAGAAGGCCCAGCATAAATGTCGAAAATAATTTGGGTCTGTTCTGCATATCTGTAACACGAAGGATATTGATCATTCCTTTTCCATCATCACCAATCCGCATCAAATCGTCAATGTCAAATGATGGTTCACCAAAAAATGTGTCTGCACCCTGTTGTTGTAGTTCAATTACTTTCCTCAGGATAGTGCCGGTGGACGAAGTGGATATCTTACCATATTGTGATTCGATCTCTTTTTTCCCCTCATTGCTGATGTACTGCAATGTCTTGATCAGGTCTTTCAAATCGAGTAATGGAATTTTCTGGTCATCACAATATTTAAATATCATTGACACCACGCCTTCCTGTGTTTCATTTAATCCTAAAATTTTTGCAATCAGTACAGGACCAAATTCTGTCACTGTACTGCGCAATCTTACTCCGGGTTCATCACTTAAACTCATCAGTTCCACCGGAAAATTTCCAGGTGCGAACGTATAACCGATTTTCTGTACTCTTTCTGTGATTTTGAGGTTTTCTGTTCCCGTGGCGGCAATTCCACTTAGGTCACCTTTAATATCCATCATTAAAACCGGCACGCTGGCATTACTCAATCCTTCTGCGAGCACCTGCAGCGTTTTGGTTTTACCCGTTCCCGTTGCACCGGCAATCAATCCATGACGGTTCATTGTTTTCAGAGGTAATAAAACATCAGCGCCGGTAAGCACGTTGCCATCGAGCATTGCCGCCCCAATTCTAAAAAAACCACCTTTAAAACTGTAGCCGCTTTTTACTGCCTCTATAAATTGAGATTGGTCTGCCATGTAGAAATTTTTGAAAAAGTGGAAATTGTATGCCGCTGAGCTAATATAATATCTTAAGCACAAAAATTAACAATCAGAATATTAAAGATCTTCTTCTCTTTCCAACATTAAAATTGCGCTTTGCGGCACAATGAAATATTTCTCTCCCTCATACATCACCTCAGTTGCTCCGCTAACCAGAAAGATAGCCAGGTCGCCCTCTTTCGCCTGTAATGGAACGTATCTAACCTGTTCGTCTTCCGGCTTCCACGATTCAACTTCCACAGGAACCGGTATGGCATAACCGGGGCCGGTCTTTATTACAAAACCCTGCTGCACTTTCTCTTTCTCCTGGACGCCGGGAGGTAAATAAAGCCCGCTATCAGTCTTCTCATTGGGCCTGGAAGGCCTTATCAGCACCCTGTCGCCAATCACTATGAGCTTTTTAAATGTATTTTCTGATGTTACTTGCATAATTATGAACTACATTGAATGGCTAAATTACGTTGCAGGCATTGATTTTGATATAATCATGCTAAATTGTATACTGGTTGTTTAACAAAATTTTATTAGCCAACGGTATATCGCAATCATCCTAATTAATGTTATTTGTTTAAAATCACTAAGCATGTCTACTGAAGTTATTACCAAACCGAAAATCCTTCTTTGTGAGGATGATACGAATCTGGGTATGGTGCTGAAAAATTATCTTGAACTGAACGACTATGAAGTTATTCTCGAGAGAGATGGTCGTCTCGGACTGGCGGCCTTTCAACGCGAGAAATTTGATCTGTGCCTCCTCGATGTGATGATGCCACATGTGGACGGCTTCACCCTTGCCGAAGATATCAGGGATATCAATCCGGATGTACCACTTTTCTTTCTTTCAGCAAAAACAATGAAAGATGATATTATTCAGGGGTACAAATTGGGCGCTGATGACTATATCACCAAACCATTTGACAGTGAAGTTTTGTTATTGAAGATAAAAGCGATTCTGAAAAGAAACGAAGAATTGAATAAAGAAGCTGCAAATGTTGAGTATGATTTGGGACAATATCACTTCAATCCAAAATTAAGAGAACTTTCTATCGCAGGCAAGACTCAAACTTTATCTCCGAAAGAAAATGAATTATTAAAAATGCTGAGTGAATATAAAAATGATCTTTTACCAAGAGAGATTGCACTCAAAAAAATATGGGGCAGTGATACCTACTTTAATGGAAGAAGCATGGATGTGTATATTGCCAAGCTGCGAAAATATTTGAAGGAAGACACTCAGATAGAAATCGTGAATATCCACGGCAATGGATTCAGGCTGGTAGTTCCGGCAACGGTTTAATGACTTTATTATGATTGTTGAAGCCCTGCTATTGATAGCGGGGCTTTTATATGCCTGAAATTTCTGAAAGGTCTTTAAGTGGAATATCGATGTGTATGAATGTACCGTTATTATTTTCAATTTTCATTACACCTTTGAGATGTTCAACTCTTCTTCTCATATTCACCAAACCATGACTACCCGGTCTGATATTGTCAAAGTCTATTCCATTTCCATTGTCACTTACTTCAATCTTTAAACGCTCACCAATTTTTATTTCAAGATCGACGGTATTTGCTTTCGAATGTTTAACAATATTATTAAGCGCCTCTTTAACTAACAGAAAAACATTCCTTCTTTTATTCCCCATCACCGGCATATCAGGAATATTTTCGGGGATCATCACATTACACTTTATTTGAAAATCATCAAGATAAGAAACCGCATACTGCCTCGTATAAGCAATCAGACTTTGGAGGTTATCATGATTAACATTTAATGCCCAAACAATTTCATTCATTTTTTGAATCAGTTCGTTCGATGATGCTGAAATCTTACTAAAAAAAATCCTGCTCGATTCATCCTGACTTTTGTCTTTGTTCATTTCACTTAATAAGCGGATAGCCGTGAGGCCTCCACCAATATCATCATGTAATTCACCGGAAATACGGGCACGTTCCTTTTCCACCGCCTGCTCGCGTTCAAAAAGCACCCGCTGTTTTTCTAATCGCCGTTGGATGTATTCGCGGATAACTAAGAAACTCAATAATGCTATCAATAAAAATAAACTGATTCTGAAGCTAACCGTTTTCCAGTAAGGAGGAAGGACTTCCAGATTGAGGTGCCATGAATTAGAACTGACCGAAATTTCATTATCAACAAGCTGCACCTGTAACTGGTATCTACCGGGTTCCATTTTAAGCAGTGGCAATAATGTGCCCGACTGTGCTTCTTTCCAATCTTCCTGATCATTAAGTTTGTACCTGATAGCCAGGTTGAGACTTTTAGCATATATCAAAGGACTGAATTCCAGAAAGAGATCTTCATTGAATTTAACACTCATCTTTCTGTCACGATTGATTGCACCTGTAATTGAGTCTGAAACGTATCTCCCATTCAATCTTACTTTAGCCAAATAAATACGTGGAGGATATTTACTGTGCGAAAGTTTTTGCGGGTTAAATGAAACTACACCGTTAATGGTAGCCATGAAAATTTCACCATCGCTGTTGACAAACTTTGACAGCATATTAAACTCATCGGCAGGTAATCCATCATTCTGGGTAAAATTTTGAAAGCTCTTCTTAGTAATATCAAATCTTGAAAGTCCTTTGTTTGTACTTAACCATAATATGGAGTCGCCTTCGGGAACAATGCTGTAAATCGCATCATTGCATAAACCCTGAGCAGAAGTAAAATATTCAATTGTTCGCGAATTTTTGTGCAGAGCATTTAATCCTCCGCCATAGGTACCAATCCAATAAGTAGTACCGTCATCATAAATATCATAAACATATCGGCTGCTTAATGCAGGTTTTGTACCACTTCTGATATCACCAAAATTTTCAAACTTTTTCTCTTTAGTATAAAAAACTGAAAGTCCATTGTCATGCCCGATCAATAAATTATTGTCTTTATCTGCAACAATGATATTTATAATTTTATCCCCCAGACTATCTTTATTAGCAGGAACATGATGATAGCGTTGAACGACTCCCGTTCTGATATTATAATGCACAAGCCCATTTTCTGTTGTTGCCATCCATAACTCCTCTTTCACCTTTATATAATTCCTGAAACTTTCAGTTTTAAACATTGGATGACGATTCAAATCCTTTAACCGGCGTAAATGATAGCCCACCTTATCTTTAAAAAGTTCAAACATCCCTCTGTCAGAAGTTATCCACCAGCTATCTTCTGCTTCGCGTTTAATGAAACGGAAACGTATCACTTCGCCTACTGCTTCATGCTGCTGTTGTATTGGCAGAAACTGATTTGTTATTCTGTTGTAAACAATTATCCCTCCTGAAGTTGCCAGTATAAAATCATTATCAACTTCGTATATGCCGTAAATTGAAGATCCTCTCAGATGATTGGAAATATTACTGAGCCCCGGATAAATATTGAATTTCTGAGATTCATTGTGAAAACTCTGTAATCCGTTTTCTCCCGCCACCCAAATACCTCCTCGGGAATCCCTGAAAATGCAACTTAAGCGATTACTAAGCAATCCCCTTGCAGATGTATAGTTCTCCTGCACCTTTTCAACATATCCTTCTTTGGGAAAATAAATCCGCAGTCCATGCCGCCTCGTAGCCATCCAAAGATTATGATTTTCATCTGTCTCCAAATCCACCACTGTCTCCTGGTCAAGAACGACCGGCGCTTTTGTTAGTGTATACTTATTATTTTCATTTAAGTTAAGAATGTACAAACCCTTTTGTCCTGCAATCCAGACCTTATCCTGATAATCGATATGGACATCGTTTATATCACCTGCTGATTCATATTTCAGCAGCGGCGAAATTTGTTCAGTTCCTTTTTTGATTATAAACAAGCCATGTTCATGAGTACCGACATATAAATTCCCTTCCGGATCAAATTCCAATGCACTTACGCTGAAATTTTCATTTTCAATCGAAGGAAGTTTTGTAAAATTTTTGAATGCTTTAGTCAGAGGATTGTATAAAGAAAGCCCTATTTCTGTGCCCACCCAAACCTGGTCTTTACTATCAATTGCCAGCACCGTAACCTTATTACTTAATAAACCTGTTTTTGTGTTATCAAATTGGATATTGTTGAATGTAAAGTTGAGTCCATTCATTTTACTGACACCGGAATTGTACAAAGCAAACCATAAATTACCCTTGCTATCCTGCTGAATATCCGAGACGATATTTTCTCCTAAACTATTGGAATCATTTATGCTATGATAAAAAGTACGGAATTCCTTTCCGTCATAACGCGTTAAACCATACCGGGTACCTATCCAGATAAAACCAAATTTATCTTCAATAACACATTGTACTTCACTCTGACTTAAACCATTACTGCTGGAATAATTGCGGAAATTGAGGTTATAATACTGCGATACCCCCGGTACACATTTAAGCACAAGGAATAATATGATAACGTAATAGCGTAAACGAAAAATGTTCATGCTGAATTTACTTTATGCCCTCATGCCTTTTCAAAAGAAATTTTATAGTTGTTTATCAGGAGAAAAGAAGATTTTCGTTTGAATTGTTATAAGGTTTGCCGAGATGTGTATAAGCTTTGGCGGTGACCTCTCTACCGCGCGGGGTACGTTTCAAAAAACCTTCCTGAATCAGAAAAGGTTCATACACTTCCTCCAGTGTTCCAGGTTCCTCTCCAACCGCCGTTGCAATTGTACTTAACCCTACGGGACCACCGCTGAATTTTTCAATGATGGCCACCAGTATCCTGTTGTCCATTTCATCCAATCCGTATTCATCAACACTTAATGCTTTTAAGGCATGTTGAGTAATAGCGAGGTCAATTACTCCATTACCCAAAACCTGTGCAAAATCACGTACACGGCGAAGCAATGCATTGGCAATTCTCGGTGTGGCGCGACTTCGCCTCGCAATTTCCATAGATGCATCTGAGGTTATTTTAACACCCATTATCACACAGGAACGTTGAACAATTTTTTGCAGGGTTTCAGCTGAATAATATTCTAACCTGGATTTAATTGCAAATCTGGAGAGCAATGGTGCTGTTAGCAAGCCGCTTCGGGTGGTAGCGCCGATAAGCGTGAAAGGACTTAGATTGATCTGGATACTTTTAGCACTGGGACCGCTATCAATAAGGATATCTATTCTATAATCTTCCATTGCAGAATACAGGTATTCTTCAACCACTGTACTCAAACGATGAATTTCATCAATAAATAAAACATCGTTAGGCTCAAGGCTGGTTAAAAGTCCCGCAAGATCTGCCGGTTTCTCAATTACAGGTCCTGAAGTTTCTTTGATACTCACGCCAAGTTCCTGCGCCACAATCCTCGAAAGTGTTGTTTTGCCCAAACCAGGCGGGCCATGGAACAAAACGTGATCGAGAGCCTCACCTCTCATTTTTGCGGCCTGAATAAATATCTGAAGGTTTTTGATGATTACGGGCTGACCGGCAAACTCATCTATCCTTGACGGCCTTATTGTATTTTCAAACTCGTTATCTGCCGGGCTCATCGACTGCTTCTCTTTATTAAGGTTTGGATTTGCCATCTTGTAAATGTAAGAAGCCCTTTAATGTATTAAGGTAAAGATTTTCCAGACCGGTTATTCACTCAATAAAAAACCTGTGCAGGCAAAATGCATACACAGGTCCCTGTTAAAATTTTTGATTATTTGGCCCTTACACTCACCGATATACGCCTGTCAATTTTTCTCTCCTCATCAGAAGCCTCAGCAGGAATAGTTGCAAAGTCTGATCCGTAACCTTCTGCTCCTTCAAGTTGCGACGCATTTCCACCAGCCGTTTTTATTGCTTCCAAAACTGCAACAGCCCTGTCCTGGCTGAGTTTCTTATTCGCTTTATCATCGCCGGTCCTGTCTGTGTAACCGCCAATTTTAATTTTTAAAGCAGGATAAGCTTTTAAGATCGCAGCAATATTCTGCACCTGCACTTCGCTTTCTGCCGTAATTTTCGCACTGCCCATTTCAAAATTTAAATTATCAAAATCAAACCACCGGTCTTTACCAGGTGTACAGGCTGAATCAGACATGCACGTTACCAATTTGTCTTCTATTCCACCTTTCAGAGCATTAAGCTCTGTCCCATCAGCGAGTTTTACTTTAAAAGAGATTTGTACAACAGAATCAGCAGGCATTACAGCGGTAGGAGCAGGTAGTGATGCCACTTCCTGTGGAGCTCCTGCTCCTCTTAAGAAATACCATACCAGCAAACCACCCAGCAGAACAAGCAAAAGCGGCATTATCCAACCGGGCATTTTGGCGTTGTCACTTCCCATAGCCTCACCTGCATTTGTCGAAACAGGTGTACCCGGTGCATTCAATACATTTCCGGTATTTAAACCAGCTGGAATAGCTTCTCTGATATTTGTCTTCTGCCCACTCAGCCACGATTGTAAACCACCTGCAGTCAGATTATTGGAGCCGGCATACTTTCCTATCAAACCCAAAGCTATAGGCGCCACAGCGCTTAACAACGCAGTGGAATTGGATGCTTTAATTCCTGAATATGCAGAAATGATTTTGGAAACATTATTTGATTGAGTGCCGAACAATGTTCCTAAAATGGATGAACCTATGCCGGCTAAATCTGTTCCAGACTTATTATTAAATAATCCGTTGAGATTATCCAATATTCCGGTGCCTGCAGCGCCTTGCGCCAGGTTCAAAATGCCTTCGCCATCGGTTGTAGCTTTTTCGGCAACATTATTTAAGACATACGGAACGATTCCACTTAAAGCTTTAGAGATACCGGCAGGTGTTTCATTAAGTTCCGTTGCAGCGTCACTTACTAATTCTCCGGTAAGCAGTCCTTTTAGTGATTCTAATAAATTCATAACTATAATCTTTATTTTATTTTGCAGATAAACAAGTTACATATAGTTCTTAAACACCATTAGCATTTTTATTGCCATGGAAATGTTCATAAACTTATCAATTAAGGTTAAACTGAGTTTATTCAATAAGATCAACACCTTTTTTGATTATAAACTTAATTAGGGGAAGCTATATCCTGAAACGATCGAAGTAGGATTAGGTATTTTACGCGCATAGGCTTTTCAGCTTAGGATAAGGATGTGGCGAAGCGCCGATCATCCTTTCTATTAACGAATGAAAAATCCTTCCCCGACAATTTCTTCTGTTAAACCTAAATACATATTCGTCTGCATAAGCATGCAAATGTTGCCTTGACCACTTATGATGAATTCCTATCAGCCAGTTTTTAAATTGCATTATTTGACGATGTATTTCTAAAAAAGCTTGTCCTTTCTGAGAGTTCTCCAGCTTAATATTCATACCGCGTATTTGTAAAGTTTTATAAGATTTGTATTCATCGGATCTTATACTCGCTAATGGTTCCACCATATTTTCAATAGCACTTTGTAAGGTATTAGCTTTGAAATCTTTAATATCCTGCAGCCTGATACTGCCTGTTCTTCCATCTGGCAATATTTCAGCACCAATCATCAAAGCTTTTCTAATTTCAAGATTTCGTCCACAATGTGCCCTATCCGTATGAAAGCCAAGCACAGTCTCATCTACATCAACATTGCCATTCAGCATTTCTTCCTGTTTCATGGCCACCTGAACTTTGCGTTTGAATAACCAGGCAGTCTTTTGTTCAACACCCACCTCACAGGCCAACTCCGTTGTTGACATACCTTTTTTCTTTGCAGACAGCCGGAACAACATATGAAAAGCTTTTAATATAGGCATCTTCGTATCATGAAAAAGAGTGTTTGCAGTGACGCTTTCATCATACTTACACTCCTTGCATCGTTTATGAAACCTGGTCTTTCCTTTTAAACTTTCAGTACATCCGCATCGCGTGCATCTAAATCCATTGCTCCATTTATAATCAACCAGATATTCAAAACATGCCTCGTTGTCAAAAAACTTTTTCTGAAACTCCAGAATACCTATACCCTTGAACATTGCTAATATATTTAGGTATAAAAATACTAATTATATTAGCTTGTTCCTAACCCTATTAAAACATTTGCGCTCATTCTACCTAATCCTATGTTTGACGTGTTGATAGAACTAAAACCGCGTATTCTTACATTGGTACGACCGCCAGGGCGACCTGAATTTGAATTTACGTTTACACCAGCCACCCTGCCTGCCAATCCTTGAGCCAGTGAAGCAACAGGACGTTCCTGCAACTGGGAGGCTTTAACGGCACCTACAGAACCAGTAAGATCTGATTTGCGGGCGGTACCGTAACCAATCACCACGATAGAATCGAGAGAAGTATTTCGCACATTTAATCTCACGTCTATTGTACGCTGATTGCCGACTTTCACTTCGCGCGATTCGTAACCGGTAAATTCTATCACAAGGATAGATTGCGCCGATGGAACATTAATTGTGAAATTACCCTGTTCGTCGCTCACTGCTCCCTGGCTGGTTCCTTTAACTGTGATTGTTGCGCCGGATAATGCTTCTCCCTTGTCGTCTCGAATGGAACCCGACACGGAAATATTTTGTGGCGGGAACAGGCTGTTGGGAGAATTGTACAGCCTGCTATCAGCTTCAGGCAAGGCATAAAGAGGAAAAACCCCAGCACTGAGAAAAATAGCCAATAAGAACAGGCCTGTGCCTATTCTGCGTCCGTACGCTATTACATACTTTTCGGGTAGACAAGCAATCTGCTTTTTCATGCAATTCGTTTTTTGGTTACTTATTTAAATCGGCTGATGACCGGATTACCCCCGGCATTTTTACAACTGAACAGGTATGGCTCCCTGCCCTGAACCAAATATATAAACATATCTTGTATATACAAGTATATTTTCACATATTTTTAAAATAAATTTAATTAGTCTGAAATGCTTTACTGTGTTGATTTATGACAAATACATAGCGATTTTTTAGAATAACTAAAGTATGCTTCTGATGACTTTCTTGTCTATACATGTAAGAGGATCGGATTTTGTAAATGCACCCGGATATATGAGAGGTAAAATAATAAGGAAGGATGGCGTAGATTACAATTTCCCTGATGAAAGGGCGGTGAAGAATAATTATAAAATGTAGAAAAGGTGTAATATAACGAGCCGGTATTTGTAACAGACAGCTAAGTTTATATGTTCCTTGCAATGAAGAACGATTTAGCACTCAAAGCAGAATTCGTTGTTCACTTTCTCAGGTTCAGATTTCTGCGCGACAAAATATTAATAACTTCAAACCTCTCCCCGCATGATTCGCGATTGCACTTGATTAAATTGGTTTCGGGAATTGACAAGTTTAAAAGATCCGACACTCTCCGATATAACTCTAATGAAAGTTAACATGGGAATATGAAATTTCAAATGTTTCTCAATGATTACATTAATTCACAAACAATTGTTTTGGATTAAGGATACTTCTCAATTCTTAATGCGGCATTTGCATGTTATCATTGGACTGGGCCTGGTCGCGGCGACAGGCAGGGTGTTGCAACTTGGAGCATTTGGAGCGATTAACAGTACGACATGGATCCCCGCTGAAACATTTGTAGAAGTATCGAGACTAATACTTTTTCTATATGTTCTTGGTATGGCTGACGTGCAGCCAGGGTTAAAAAGATTTTGGACAATTATGAAGAAGAAAAAATCGTTCCCTGATTTTTTTATGCTTCTAAAAAATACATAACTCAACCTGGTAAAAGTATAATGCTCAATTTGGGCGAATTCCTTGTAATTGTTGGCATTGTAAATTATCTGATCAACGCAGCAGCTTATGAGACATGTTTTTATATCAATCTAAAAAAGAAGGCATTTTGGATGATGCTGCATCAGAATGGGCCATTCGGTTATTCTTAAAAAATATTACCGTAATTCCGTTTACGCTTGTTTTCAAAACTGCACTTTTATTCCTTACAGCCAAAAGGTCCCTGTCGGAAAAAACAGGCAGTAGGCAATAGAATAGTCAAATTCGGCTTTATAAAACTGCGGCTTAGAACCCAAAACCAATACGGGCTGACTTATGGCCCACCCCACATTTCATACTTCATACTTCCTGTATGGATCTTTGTCTACAAACATCATGCATTATCTACATACTATATAAACCAGATTTCCAGGTGAAAATCAGGAAGCTAATTCATGAAGTGTTTTCAATTTCCTCCTGATACTCTTCATTCCCTTACTAAAGTAAAATTTCAGAAGCTGTAATAAATTTAATTCTGAAGATGCTTTTCGTCTTTAAATGCAGGAATAGCTTCTTGTATTTCTCCAGGAGGCTTTTCGTATTCAACGTAATACATATCCAGCTCGCCGATATTCTTCGCATAAATTTTTCCGCGGTGTGAACAGTGAAATTTATCTTTCACCAATTGATAGGCGTATGAAGATATGTTTACTTTACCCGGCGTACCATTGCTTTCCATGCGGCTGGCGATGTTCACTGAGCTACCCCAAATATCATAAGCATATTTCTTTTTACCCACCACACCAGCCACGATTGGACCGACATGTAAACCAATCCTTATTTCCCAGGGAAGTTTCCCTTTTTCAATCCTGGAAGCATTATGATTTTCAATATATTCCTGTATTTGCAAAGCAGCTTTTACTATTTTATACACATGGTCAGGATCGGGTGTGGGAATATTGCCGGCACACATATATGCATCACCAATAGTCTTAATTTTTTCGAGATCATATGATTCGATGATTTCATCGAATGCCATAAAACATTCATTCAATTCTTCTACCAAATCACCTGGTGTCATTTTATCTGCAATGGAAGTGAATCCTTTGAAATCAGTAAATAAAATAGAAACCTCCTCAAAATGGCGCGGCTTTGATTGACCGTTTGTTTGCAGTTCGAACGCCACCTCTTTAGGTAAAATATTAAGCAATAAATTTTCAATCTGAACCTTCTGCTTATCCAGTACCTTGTTGATCTTTGCTTTCTGAAGATAGTTACGATAGATTACAAACGCTATGATAACAATAAAAGCAAGGCCCGCTGTCATTCCCATTCTTGCCTGTCTTTCAGATTTTATACTAGCTTCTTTAAGAACGATTTCACTTTCTTTTTTTGATAACTCGAAATCAAACTGAAGCTGGTTGAGTTTCTTCTTACTTTCTATATTATATAGTGTGTCTTTAATTTCCGCATATTTCGACTTATAAAGGAATGCATTCGGATAATCTTGATTTTTTGAGTAGGCGCTTGCCATCTCCTTGTAGAGATCCTGCAGCTCAACTTTAAGGTCCTCCATTTCTTCAGCGATCACCCTCGCTTTATTATAGTAACTGATTGCCAGCGGTACTTTATCCTGCAACATATAAAGGTTTGCAATCCCACGTAAACTCCGTATCTCCTGAAGTTTATCGTCGAACTTGACAGCAATCTCCAATGCTTTATTATGTTGACGGAAAGCTTCAGGAATCATCACTTTCCTGAGATAGACTTTCCCCATACCATTGTATGAGAAAGCAGATGAAAACTTCTCACCTGCTACATTTATTGAACGTTGAAAATAATTTATAGCCCTGTCGTCGTCTTTGTTATCAAAATAAATTTCACCTATATCACCCGTGATAACCACAAAGGCCTCAACATCGCCATGTTGCTCAACCAACGGAATAGCCTTCAACAGATAGTCAAGGGCAACAGGATCTTTTTTGTTGTAATAAATGCTGCCCACGTTAATTAATGCGGAGATCATTCTCAGTGTATCTCCAATCTTTTCAGCCAGCTGCAGAGATTTTAAACTGTACTCAAGCGCCTTCGCATCGGCACCCTGGTTAAAATAAATGGCACCTATATTATTCAGCATATTCGACATACCATTGGCATCATTAAGTTGTTCGAAAAGCTGTAAAGATTGATTCCAGAAGCCAAGCGTTTCAAGATATCGGCCCCGGGTAAAATACACCATACCGAGGTTTTTCAAAGCCAGCGCTTCCCCTTTCAGGTATCCTGTTTTTGCGGACAGCTCGCTTGCTTCCAAAGCCAGGCTTATAGCTTGAGCTGAATCTTTGGCTATTAGTGCTTTGCTGCTATCAATCAGGGTGTTGATTTTGCCGGTATCTGTATCTGCATTTGTTTGCCCCAATACGGGGCTGGTAAATAAAATCGCCAGGAGCATTATAAGCTTGATCTTAACCACCATTGAAATTGTGCTTAAATGTAATTCGATTACAATTTAAAGAAAAAGCAGGAAAGCACCTTTGTTGCTTTCCTGCTTTTTGATCAGATCTTCACAAACCTGAATGTTTTAACCCCAGCGGCGTTTTTAACTTTAATCACATAAATACCTTTTGCCAAAGAAGAAACATTCAATTCATACATTCCCGAGTTGATTCGCTGAATGGAAGGCGTATATAATTTTCCAACCAGGTCATACACTTCAATCCTGCTGGTATTTTGTACATCGCCCTTTATCTGCAGTCTTACAGTCGATGATGCAGGGTTGGGATACAGGTGGTAACGTGCTGGACCATCTACACTGGCTTTATTATCAATGGCAGTATTCGTGCTCGATTTACCCATGATTCGTCCGCCATTGAAAGGATTGATAGTAAGGGTTCCGTTTTGTAATGTGACATCGTAATTCGGACTATACTCGCTGCAACCTGTAAGGATAATTGGGTAGTTGCCCGGTGTTGTTGCTTCATCTGTCGCACTGTTAGCGCTAATACTTTCGCCGGGGATATTCACCACCACTACAGCTATAGCATTTTCGGCAATATTCCCCGGATTACCCGAACCATTGTCGTAACAGGCATATTCCCAACTGCTCACCTGGGTGATATAATAGATCCCCGGTACTGTAGGTGCAGTAAAGAATTTATTAATGTTACCCGAAAATTGACCCAATCCACTTACATTATAGCAATCAGTAAATATTACTCCCTGGCCTGCAGCATTATTCATCCCGATATAAATTTGCGTAATACATCCCGGACAATAAGGGGTGTATTGCGGGTAATTATAATATGCTTCATTCCAAGATCCTGTTAATGTCAGGCTCTCACCAGGCGTGGCATTATAAATGTTTGTTTCATTGTTGATTTTCACATTAGTATAAGTTGTTTGCCTTTCGAGCTGGTCTACAACTTTCGGTGAAGGTGGCACTACAAACGGTAGGCATACATAGGAAGGTTTATCATGCGCAGCCAGTCCTTCATACGTTAAAGTGTAAGGAGGATTTGGTTCGCCTTCAAGCTTTGTTTGATCGTCAGCTATTACTTTTAGTGCCTTTTTAGTGATAGTAAGGTTACCGCCTTGGTAAATCACATCATAATTTGGAGCACTGCCACCATTCAGCTGGATCGGGTATACACCAACGCTGGAAGTATTCCGCGCCTGCGTAAACACGAAGGATGGCACTATGGAACTGATATTGTCTTCGAATACAAAACCGGTGTATGTTGCAGAAAGTTCCGGATTTTCCTCACCATACACTTTTGTTGCGTTATTGGCTTTGATGGTTAATACAGCTCTGCTGATAGTGACCTGGCCTACTCCGTAAGTAACTTCAAAATTTTCATTGACGAATGAACCAGGCACAAGATACTGGGTCCCCACATCAAGACCGGTAATCATATTCATTGAAAACATTCCGCCGAGATCTCCAGCCTGTTGCACAATATCATCCTGGTCAACAAGTACTGCGGTCTTTGCATTGTTGTTCGGACCACTCACATCGAAATTATTAACCAGCGGTTTAAGCTGACCATTCACCAATGCCTTTAATTGTCCATTGGCATACACCCATTCTTCATTATTCACTATTGCTTTCAGTTGTCCGTTCGTTATAGAGTAACTGTCAACACTTATCAGTTCACTGTTTACAATCGCTTTCAGCTGGCCATTTACCAACGGTTGCAGCTGCCCGTTGGCAGCAACAACTTTCACTTCGTCCTGCTGGAAAACTACAAACGTCACTTCATCGGAATTGACTATTGCCACCAGCTGGCCATTCACCATTGCCAGTAGTTGGCCGTTAACCAGTGCCTGGAGCTGTCCATTGGTTACCGGCAAACTTGCAGCATTCACAATCGCTTTCAATTGTCCATTTTGCAGGACAACTTTTTCAACACCGATACCCTCACCGTTTACCAGTGGTTTCAACTGGCCATTTACATACACCATCAATTGTCCGTTCACAAAAGACAATACCTGGTTATTGTTTCCGATAATTTGAAGTTCTCCGTTTGCAATACTCACCTGGGTGGTTGGAATATCTTCAATTATTCCATTCACCATAGCTTTTAGTTGTCCATTCACTATTGCTTTCAACTGACCATTGACAATAGCTTTTAACTGGCCGTTGGTAAACGTAAGATCCGTAGCAAGTTCGTATACCCCATTCACCAGCACCATCAGCTGGCCATTGATCAAAGCCAGTAATTCACCGTTCACCAATGGTTTTAGCTGGCCGTTAACCATCGCCACCAGTTGACCGTTTAATACCGGAGTAGTCTGATCATTCACCATTGCCAACAACTGACCGTTAACCATCGGTTTCAATTGTCCGTTAGGCACTGCTGCTTCTGCCGTGCCGGCAGAAAGTGGTTTAATATTTAAAAACGCGCGAGGACTTATTCCCGCATACGGTTCAATCATCGTTGAACTGGCTCCATTGAAAAGGAAATTCTGTAGCGAGAGCGTGGAGGCGTCGACCAAAAATCTTTGATCATTGATCATTGTTGCATCAAGCGAACCCTGTGGAGCTACCAGTCTGCCATCCACCGCCAGGTATTTCCGTGCGTTTTTGACTGCCTGGAAACTTGCCATCACGCTGATGTTGTCGAGGTCAGCCACTGAAACGCCGTTTAATCCATTATTAAAGTTCTTCAGAACCACCAACGCGTTAGCTGAAAGATACTTTTTATGCAGGGCTTTCACCTGCTCAGTTAAGACAGCGGAATTACCCGGGGCAGCACCAATTTCATAATTGTAAGTGACCTCTCCGATATCCTGTCCATAATTCAAGGATTTGTTTTGCGGCGTTATTTTAAGGTTCATTTTACCGACAGAAAGTGTGCCTGAAACAAATGTAAAATTGTATTGAGTCAATAGAGGATCATCATTTGCGAGTTGCCGTTCTGGAAAAATACCATATAGACCCGCATTACTTGTGGGGGTAGCTATCGTTGTAAACGAAAGGTTCGAAGGATCCAGTTTGAGGGAAGCCAAAGTGATATCTGTTGATTCTATGGGCTGGCCATCGACCAGCACTTCTGCCTCAAATGATGGATTCGGTTCTCCAAATTTGCGGCTGGCATTTTTAGCTTTTACCGTTATAGATTGACGTGAGCCGAAGAAAAATAATGATTCCGAGAGTCCGCCGTCTTCTTCACTTGGACTTTTTGCTGTATTGAAGAGTTGGAAAGAAGGATTTGCTCCTTCAGGAATATCAGGGACGGTCGCGATTGCTTGCGTACGATCAGGTGAAACCGTTGTGTTAACAGCTGTACCGTTTACATAAATTGCACTGGTCTCTGTAAGATATTTACCGGTTATTTTCACCTCGAACGGCTGTGTTCCATTTTGGGCCTCTGGAACTGCAGGTTCAAGTGAAGAAATGATTGGTCGTGCATTGGCGATTTGAGCAATTGCTGAATCGGCCTGCAGATAACCATACCCCCCTTCAAATGAAAAATTGCCAGGTAGATAAGAAAATTTACCGGCCGAACTGATCAATTGCTGACGGATCAAATCGGGCGAAACTGATTCCAGCAGGTTAAATTTTTTCTGGCCCTGGATCAGCAGTGCAGCTACACCTGCAGCATGCGGGGCAGCGGCAGAGGTACCAAAGAAGTTAGGGTAGCTGTCACCGTCATTGAATACAGCGCCACTGAGATTAACTGTGGTATTTACCCCATTGGGAGCAATGATTTCAGGCTTATTTCGGGTCTGCGCGCCTGCGTTAGTTTTGGTTAATGTTCCGCCACGGGATGAAAATGAAGCAACGCCGGGCCATATCGGTGTGAATGCAGGAAAGTTCTCGTATAACATTGCACCAACTGCAATTGCCCCCTCTGCATTGGGATGGCCCACAATAGTTGAGGTGCCTACATTATTATAGTCCTGGATAACAGCGTCGCCACGGAAAATAATATATTTAAAACGCACATTGGAAGTGCCGGTTGCATTGGCAATCATCACTTTTGCTGTTGTTTCTTCTTTTACCACAAAAGGACAAACCTCAAACGGATCGCCGCTGATATTGCTTCTGTTGAATCCAAATAAAGTGAATCCGTTCGAACCTACTAGGTAAAGATCAAGATCAGATTGAACACCAGTTGGATTGCCCAAACTATAAAATTCATCGTTCCACTGCAATACAATTGTATATGAACCTGGCTTTAGACTAATGGTTTGGAAAATATCGGTCGAATTGCTACCAAACTGGTGAACTTTTCCAGGCGATGCAATCAACGTGGTATTGGTTACGCCATTAAATATTCCTTCGTAAGACTTTTTCCCAAAATTACCAGCCGAAGAAAAATAAGTCACACCATTTCCCACTACCTGGTTAACAGTTTGAGCCACTACTCCATCCTGGAGAAAAGGTTCTGTGATATAGGTGATATCGTCCACAATCACATCTGATGCTCCGCCGGGCAGGTCAGGGGAAGCAAGCTCCTGGATACCTTTGGCAAAATCTCCCGCAGTTAAAAATCCTGTACGAAATGCGAGCTTAGCTTTTGGCGCCACATCATGAACAATTTGCAACATCGCTCTTCCTTCGTCACTTCCTTTTGAAAGGTCGGTAAGCACCTGAACGGGTTCAGGATTTTCATTTGGCGGATTAGATGCTTTTATCCCCGGAAGATCGCCTTGTTCAACATCATTCTGAGCTACCAGTTTTGCATTGTAACTATCCGATATCACGCCCACCTTTACTCCGGTTCCATCTACTCCAAATCTGTCTCTAACAAAGTTGGAACGCATAGTAATGTCGCCCTGGCTGGTAACTTGCCCGGCATTGTTAATCGGCGGGTACAATGGATAAGCAAATTTTACAAGCGGATTGGTTTTCAAAGAATTAATCTGATTGATAGGAAAGTACCCCGAAATTGTATAGATGTGAGGGCCATTATCAATAGTACCAGCCGCACCGAATTGATCTTTCATTCCCTGGCTGATCAGTTGTCCTATTAATGTATTGTCATTAGGATTGATACTAACCACTTCAATCAATACCTCTCCGGCATCATTAAACTGAAAAACATTGTTATCCGGAGTATTGATTATGGGATTTGCATTCAATATTAATGAACTTAACTCTGCCCCGATTTTATTATCTATTGGATCGACTTTACCTGTTGCAGGAGGATTATAATACGGATCTATAAAACCTGGTCCGCCTGCAGGGATTTTATATTGAAGTATAAGGTTATCTCCAATGGTGACTCTTGTACCGCTCCATAACGCACCAATGATATGTGGTGTGCCATTCGCAGGCACTTTGAAATTCTTTACAGAAATGCCACCATTAGGCACCCACACATTTCCTAACCAGGCATAACTTCCTGCAGGCATAACGTCAGGGCCCTGCAAATCAAAAGCAAATCCGGCGAAAGTGGAACCATTACCATGAATTTCAGTGACTACGCGATCAGGAAAATCTCCATTTGCCATTTTCACTGATATCTTTCCCCACCGGGCATTTTTAATTACAAAAATGCTGATTGTTCCATTGTTTGTTCCTTTTAAATCGAATATGAACCTGTTGGTAGACGTAACATTGTCAACCTCCTCGAAAATATAGGTTCCCGGGCCATCGAATGTGATTGTTTTATTGCCGTTAAGTGCTAACTTTTTATACATACCAGGAATAAGGACACGGGTATTATTAACTGTTTCTGTACCGATTTTGCTATCAAAAGGAGTATTGTTAGGCATGGCAGGAGACACAGGAAAACTTAGCGTGTTACTGAAACCTGCTGATGGAGACGGACCTGTGTAATTTGAATTTGTGGGAGCAGGTACAAATACCTGTCCGGTAATTGTATTGGCGTTTTTGAAAATCACTTTTCCATTGGCAGAGAGATTTCCAATAATTTTTGCATCGTTGTTTATGGAAATAACGTTGCCTGTAAAATTACCTGCTGTTTTTGCCGCAAAAATATTACCGGTTACGGCAGCATTATTATTGGCAATGAATCCATTGAAACTCACAATACTTCCAGTCAGTTTCAAATCATTTCTAACCGTCACTAAATGATTACTGCCGACGTTGCCTGTTATCTTGATATTGTTGAAAATCGTTACCGCCTGCGCTGCCCGGTAACTTTGGGGAGATGCACTACCACCCCATACGGCGAAATCGGTAAGATTGAAAACAGGAGGATTTGAAGCCTGGCTCCAACCCTGATAACTAATAAAAAGTAAAAAAGCGGCTGTGATAATTTTCTTCACAAGGGGGACTAAAGTTTGCATTAAAACCAGTTTTATTTTTTTATTACACGGTGTTGTCAACAATGCCCACACACTTTGTTTTCGTGATGAAGCGAACCAAAAATGGTATTTCATTAAAAACATGGAAAACAATCGTTTTCTTTCTGTGCAATCTGAAGGATAATCAGGGGGAGGTGAAGCGGATTAACTAAAGGCTTTTTCAAAGGGTCGAACGCTGAGATGATCAAACCACTATCCAGAGTGGCATAGTCAGTAAATTGCTAAATGATAGATAGCTTTACCGATGTAATATATAATATTTTTTTTAGTTATAATAAAATGTTAAAGAATTATACGGCCAATGGAAAATTCTTTAAACTAAGATTTAGATTATCCGGGAAACCATTGACTTGAAAATAAGTCATTTAAGAAAACAGGCAGGTGAAGCATAAATTTCGGGCACTGATAAAAGTATCCAATGAATGGATAAAAAAATTGATGGTTTATATAAATCGCAACCATTGAATAAGACTGTTGATTCTTACGTGATAAGTATTTTTTCCCGGTCACAGTAAAGGAAATTATAGTTCAAATTCATTCCCTACATTTATTTGCGGGCAATTAATATCCACATATTGACAAATTCACTTCATTGAATTCTAATGCCTTGTGAATCTAAAATTCTATGTTTAATTTCATTCCGCATTTATGAAGAGTCAGGCAGCACACCCATAAACAACCCACTGAAAATAACATCAAGAAACGGGTTCATTCAATATTCTGATCACTGCTATAACCTGTCTTAATTGCAAAAGAACACATCAGGCCCGAATTCAGTTTAAATATGGAAATACCTGGCATTTAGGATATTACGTTGGCGAAACACTTACATGGGAAGAAATGATAAAGGAAATCAAAAATTACGAAGGGTAGAAGCTTAAAACATTATTGAATCATCAATGTGCATCTATTGTAATGTAAGAGCCATTCCCGAAGAATACGACATAGTAATCTATTCAAATAAAATTACCGGCATCAGATTAATGCAAAAATCGGGAATTACATAAAGGCTCATAATGAGTATTATGAAATTAACATCAAACCCATGGATTAACTTTCGAAAAACACAAGGAGGTAGTCTGCAAATGTATTTGCTGTTTTAATGCTCGCTGCCAACTTTGCATCGGGTGTTAACTTATTCTGTATAACTCATTACTTTGTAGTGAATGAGTGAATATGTCAATAGGTGAATTAAAGACAGCCACCAATTGGCTCGGCGCAATGACTGTTTACTTAATCTGTACAACTTAATCCAGTTGTCGATCATAATTAACGCTCCCGTGTCGATGGAATAACATACAACTTATCACCAAAAACCTGTATTGGCTATTCACTTCCCACTTCCCACTTCATACTTCGCACTTCCTTCTT
This sequence comes from Chitinophagales bacterium, assembly GCA_031425315.1. GTDB lineage: Bacteria > Bacteroidota > Bacteroidia > Chitinophagales > Chitinophagaceae > Pollutibacter. The sequence goes on along the minus strand of JANPJC010000025.1, from coordinate 37,541 downwards.
ACTCCTTCCCCATTGCCGAAAAAGTATCGCCCTGCTTTAAGTCACCTGTTTCAAAACCCTTCTTGAACCAGAACATTCTTTGTGCAGAGGTACCATGTGTAAATGCATCAGGCACCACTTCACCGGTTGATTGTTTTTGTAATTTATCATCGCCGATAGCATTGGCAGCATTTAACGCTTCTTCAATATCTCCCGGATCTAAAATATTATTCATCTTATGCGCATGATGCGCCCACACACCAGCATAGAAATCAGCCTGCAGTTCCATCATCACCGACAATCGGTTGCCTTCGGTCTCGCTTACCTGCTGACGGAGCCGACCAATCTTTTCAGCGGTACCGGAAAGGTTTTGTATATGATGCCCAACTTCATGTGCCACTACATAAGCCATTGCAAAATTTCCCGGCGCATTAAACCTTCGTTGCAATGCTTCATAAAATGATAAATCGATATATACTTTATTATCACCCGGACAATAAAACGGACCCACCGCCGAGCTCGCCTGACCACATGCTGAAGAAACCCCGTCACGAAATAGCACCAGCACTGGTTCCTGATATTCACTGCCGTTTTCACTAAACAATTTGTTCCAAACATCTTCCGTGTCAGCCAAAACAACTTTTACAAATTCCGCACGATTGCCGTCTTCTTTTTGTTCTTCGGGTGTTAGTTCGGTTTGGCTGTTGCCAGGATTCAACTGCGGTATCTGCGAAGGATCAGGCCCTTCGCCGGAAAGGAATGAATAAATCAAATAAATAATTAAAGCACCAATACCGCCACCTGCTGCCATTCCTCCACCAGACATACCACGACGGTCGTCTACATTAGAACTTCCTCTTCTGCCAATCCATTTCATATAAGGGTTTTAGTCTATAGAATAAATAATCATGCCATTTGCAGAAATCTGATTATGAGTTGGGCAAGAACATTTTGGACACAAAGAGCCTCAAAGGGAAAATGGGCAGGGAAAACAACCCGTATTTATCATGAATTCACAGTCGATGTACACACAAGCGTAATTTATTCCGATACGCAAGTATTTCTCCACAGGGCAATTTCTAAATTACTTTTACTACTTTTACACCGCTTTGAAGAAAACGGCAACCATATTTTTTCTTACAGTTTATCTGCTCTCAGCAACTGAAATACATCAGTTGTTTAAGCTGCCGGTGATTTTTGAACATTATAAAGAACACCAGCAATTAAACAATGATCTCGGTTTCATTACCTATGTGTATACCCATTACATGAACGATAACCGCATGGACGGTGATGCCAATGATGACGACAGGGATATGGAACTGCCGTTCAAAACTTCAGGCGTATGCATCAGCTCGGGCCCCGTTTTTATCATGCAGGATATTCCTGCAGATCTGGCTTTTCCTCAGGAATATCCGATCTCCAATGACTATGTAAACGAAAAAGATTTTCTTCTTCCCACAGGATTTTTGTCCACCATCTTCCAGCCTCCCAAAGCCTGAATCTTCTATTGATTCCTGACTGTTTACAGTAAGTATCATCTTGGTTTGAAAATGCGTGAAAGGTCAATCCTGTCACCTGTATCAATTTTCATTATGCCGCTTTCCGGTTTCCGGTAACACTCATGTATTCTGATTCTACTTTATGCTGAAAAAAATTATCCGCTTTAGTGTGCGGAACAAGCTGATCGTTGGGCTATTCACATTAGCTCTGATTGGATATGGCGTTTTTGCAGTTACCAGGCTGCCAATCGACGCTGTACCTGACATTACGAACAACCAGGTACAGGTGATCACTATATCACCTTCCCTCGCTGCTCCAGAAATTGAAAGACTGATCACCTTTCCGATTGAACAATCTGCCTCCACAATCCCGGGCATTGAAGAGATCCGATCGTTTTCAAGATTCGGGCTCTCTTTGGTAACAATCGTTTTCACTGATGAAACCGATGTTTATTGGGCGAGGCAACAGGTTACGGAACGACTGCAGACCGTGCGGAGCCAGATCCCGGCAGACGCGGGAAATCCTGAGCTGGCGCCTGTTACCACAGGGCTCGGAGAAATTTTTCAGTATGCAGTCCGACCTAAAAAAGGATACGAGGATAAATACGATGCCATGGAACTGCGTACCATTCAGGACTGGATCATCAGGCGCTACCTGCTGGGTACTCCTGGTGTTGCTGATGTAAGCAGTTTCGGGGGATTTTTAAAGCAATATGAAGTGGCGATCCTACCCGCCAGGCTGCAAAGTCTGAATGTTACCATCAATGATGTTTTTACCGCGTTACAGCAAAATAATCAGAATACCGGCGGTTCATATATTGAAAAAGGCCCGAATGTTTATTTCATCAGGAGCGAAGGCCTCGCGGAAAGTATAAAGGATATTTCTGCTATCGTCGTAAAAAATACAACAAGTGGAATACCGGTGTTGATTCGCGATATCGCTGAAGTAAAAATCGGTCATGCCAACCGTTTTGGAGCAATGTGTTTCAACGATCAGGGCGAAGTGGCAGGTGCAATCGTGATGATGCTCAAAGGAGAAAATTCTTCAGAAGTTATCAAAGCTGTAAAAAAACGGATTACAGAAATTCAAAAAGCCCTGCCTGAAGGGGTAATCATTGAACCTTTTCTTGACCGATCAAAAATGGTGAATCACGCTATCGGTACTGTGAAAACGAATTTGCTGGAGGGTGCGCTGATCGTGGTGTTTATCCTGGTAATATTTTTAGGCAACCTGCGTGCCGGCTTAATAGTGGCTTCGGTTATACCTCTGGCTATGCTTTTCGCAATTATCATGATGAATCTATTCGGAGTGAGTGGCAACCTGATGAGCCTCGGCGCGCTGGATTTTGGTTTAATTGTCGACGGCGCAGTCATTATTGTGGAAGCTATGATGCATCGGTTACACAATTACAAAACAGCGAACAGCTCCTCTACATTTAAGTTAACACAGCAATCGATGAATGAAACGGTAGAGGAGGAATCAGGGAAAATGATGGGCGCAGCGGTTTTCGGACAAATCATTATCCTCATCGTTTACCTGCCGATTTTATCTCTCGTAGGCATTGAAGGCAAAATGTTTAAACCGATGGCGCAAACGGTTTCATTTGCGTTGATTGGTGCATTTATCTTATCACTCACCTATGTGCCGATGATTTCTTCATTGGTACTCAGCAAAAAAATAAAAGAAGGCGAAAACTGGTCAGATAGAGTAATGAACTGGCTACAGGGAAAGTACCGGCCCACATTACAAAAAGCATTACAGTTCCCAAAGACCATCGTACTCATCGCTTTGGTACTATTTGGTGTAGCATTGATTTTACTCAGCAGGATTGGCGGAGAATTTATTCCGGAACTGGAAGAAGGAGATTTTGCAGTAGACACCCGGGTGTTAACCGGCAGTTCTCTTAACACCACGATTGATGCCACTCAAAAAGCCTCAGCAATATTGCTGAAAAATTTTCCGGAAGTAGAAAAGGTGGTAACCAAAATTGGCAGTGGTGAAATTCCAACCGATCCCATGCCGATTGAAGCCTCGGATATGATGGTTATCATGAAAGACAAATCAGAATGGACGAGTGCAAAAACATTTGATGAAATGGCCAACAAAATGAGTGTTGCACTGCAGCAGGTTCCAGGTGTTACGGCAGGATTTCAATTTCCTGTTCAGATGCGGTTCAATGAATTGATGACTGGTGCAAGGCAGGACGTGGTATGCAAGATTTTTGGTGAGGATCTTGATACCCTTGCCGCATACTCTAAAAAACTTGGAGATATTATCAACACGGTTGATGGTGCACGTGACCTGTACCTTGAAACTGTTACCGGATTGCCACAGATTGTGGTGCATTTCAACAGGGAAGCTATTGCCCTATTCAGGTTAAATATTTCAGATGTAAACAGAGTGATCCGTACAGCTTTTGCGGGTGAAAGTGCTGGTTTGATTTATGAAAACGAACGCCGGTTCGACCTGGTGGTGCGTGTGCAATCATCTGAAAGAAAGGACATCAGCGACATACAGCAACTTTTGATACCTACACCCGGCGGCGGCACTGTTCCCCTTTATCAACTGGCCACGGTGGAAATGAAGGAAGGTCCTAACCAGATTCAAAGAGAAGATGCGCGCCGAAGAATCATCACCGGTTTTAATGTGAGGGGTCGTGATGTACAAAGTATTGTTGAAGAGTTACAGCAAAAAGTAAATAAACAAATCAAACTGCCGCCTGGATACCTGATCAGTTACGGCGGGCAATTTCAAAATTTAGTGGAAGCTAATCAGCGGTTATCCGTTGCCGTTCCAGTAGCGTTGTTTTTAATTTTATTGATGCTATATTTTGCCTTCAGATCAATCGCTTATGGCATTCTAATTTTTACTGCCATCCCTTTATCTGCAATCGGTGGTGTTTATGCATTGTACATAAGGGATATGCCATTTAGTATTTCTGCGGGCGTAGGGTTTATTGCATTATTTGGTGTGGCGGTACTAAACGGTATCGTATTGATCACAGCATTCAATCATATTAAAAAAGAAGGTGCAATGCCGGTTAAAGACATAGTAGTGGCTGGTGCAAGAGACCGGCTCAGGCCGGTATTGATGACAGCATCAGTTGCATCCCTCGGCTTTTTACCGATGGCACTCAGTAATGGCGCAGGTGCAGAAGTGCAAAGGCCGCTGGCGACAGTAGTTATCGGTGGGCTCGTTACAGCAACATTTTTAACGCTGTTTGTTTTACCGATCCTTTATGTATGGCTCGAAAACTTTAAAAATCGGAGGATGAAAAATAAGGAAATTAAATTGACTGCGCTCACCATTTTAATGATGACCACCTGTGGATGGGTTACTGCGCAAACCACACCTGTACCTAAAACCTTGAATGAAATGATTATAGCGGGACGCGATAAAAATCTTGGACTGCAATCCACAAAACAACAGGAAGCGTATTGGAAACAGTTGCAGACAAATGTATATGAATTGCCTAAAACACAGGTACTGGCCGAGTATGGAGGGATCAATAGTTTTAATAATGATTCTAAATTTTCCCTGCTCCAGAATTTTGCCATGCCCGTAGTTTATAAACGCCAATCTGCATTATACAAAGCCAATGAAAATGCAATACGCGCCCTGCAATCTTTAAGAGAAAAAGAACTGGAGAGAGAAATTTCATTGTCCTTTTATTCAATGGTTGACCTGCAGGAAAGAGATCTGTTGCTTGCATCACTGGATAGCATCTACCGTAAATTTGCTGAAGCTGCTGACCGGCGTTTAAATGCAGGTGAAACGAATATTCTGGAAAAAACAACCGCTGATGTACAGTTGCAACAGATCATTATCCAGCGGCATCAGATCAGTGCAGAGTTGATAGCTCAACAAAAAAGATTGAGTTACCTGCTTAATTCCGATTCATCATTTATTCCAGCATATTCCGATCCATCTTTCGGTTCTTTTAAAATCACTGATACGTCCCAACTTAAAACACATCCTGCACTCGCTTGGATAAAACAACAAACTGCCGTAGCTGTTGCAACAGGTGAAACGGAAAAAAACAAAATGAGTCCGGAATGGATCATCGGATATTCGAATCAATCTATTAAAGGATGGCAGAGTGCTGATGGCGTTAATCAAAAATATTATTCCAGCGGCAATCGATTTCATACGGTACAGGCCGGCATTGCTTTCCCGCTGTTCAATGCCCCTATAAAAGCAAAGCTTAGGGCTGCTGCCATCAATCAGGACATTGCACGTATAAATGAAGATGAGTTATCAAAACAACTTATCGCCGATCTGTTCAAATGGTCATCCGCTTATCAGCAGAAAAAAGAAGCGCTCACATATTATCAAACCAGGGGCATCGAACAGGCCAGAACAATTGCCTCCAGTGCACAACTGAGTTTCGAGAAAGGAGCCATCGATTACCTTCAATGGAGTGTTTTGATGAATCAGGTTATTCAGATCAGGCTTGGATATATAGATGCACTAAGAGCATATAATGAAGCTGCCATTCAACTTTCCTATTACTTCACTAATTGATTAATATAGACGAAATGAATAAGTTTTTTCTTTCAATAATAATTACCGTATTAATTATTTCAGTTGGATGTTCTGCCAAAAAAACGGCTGAGGCACCAGAAGTGATACCGGAGGGACCTGTAATAATTTCATTTACACCGGAACAATTGAAAAATACAGGCATCGAGTCCGGCAATATCACCAGGCAAATGGTTACAGAGACAGTGCGGTTAAACGGAATGGTGGATGTACCTCCGCAAAATATTGTTTCAGTAAGTTTTCCACTCGGTGGATATCTTAAAAATACGAAATTGCTTCCGGGTATGCATGTGAGCAAAGGTGAGAGTATTGGCGTAATAGAAGATCAGTCGCTGGTACAATTACAACAGGATTATCTAATGGCCAAAAACCGTTTAAACGTTACTCAACTTGAATACGAGAGGCAGAAATCATTAAATGAAACTAAAACCGCAGCTGATAAAATATTTCAGCAGGCAACCGGGGAATATGAATCGAATCGTTTACAGGTATTGGGACTGGCAGAAAAATTGAGGTTGATTAACATCAATCCCGATAAACTAACCGGGCAATCCATTTCACGTATGGTTAACATTCCCTCTCCTATTAATGGCTTTGTTTCAAAGGTGAATGTAAATATTGGAAAATACGTACAGCCGCAGGATGTTTTGTTTGAACTGATTAATCCTTCTGATATCCATGCTGCATTAACTGTGTTTGAGAAAGATCTCAACAAAATAAAACAGGGTCAGAAAGTGGATGTAAGTTTTGTAGATGAACCTGAAAAAGTATATGAGACAGAGGTAATATTAATCACCAAAAGTATTGACGAAAACCGAAGCGGCGTCGTTCATTGTCACTTTGAAAAAATGCCCCGTGATCTTAAACCCGGAATGTTTATTACGGCAACCTTACATCTGGCAGCAGATAGTGTACTCGCTTTACCGGAAGATGCAATTGTGAGAACCGACAATAAATACTTTATATTTTTTGCGGATAACAACAGCTTTGCGCCATATGAAATTAAAACCGGCACTCGGCATAATGGCTGGGTTGAAATCATCGCAGATGAAGCAATATTGAAATCCAAACCAGTGGTGACTAAAAATGCATTCGCAGTGTTGAGCAAATGGAAGAATGTTGCAGAAGAGTAAGCAGTGAGCAGTGAGCAGTGAGAAGTGAGCAGTGAGTAAACAATTAAGATTGTTTATTTATTCGGCACAATGCTCAAATAAACAATATATATCAGCGGGATCAGTCTTTTGTCAGTTTCACTCACTACTAGTTTTCGTCTGAGGGGATATTCTCATGCATGAAATTATCAAAATCCTTTTTCAGTGATGAAAACTGACATTCAAAAAGGCTGATGTTTTCTCTGAGCCGACTAATTTTTTCTTCGGTTATATTGATATCGACATTTTTATTATTGACGGGAAGATGCAGTATTTTATGAATTGACTCGACTTCATTTCGCATCAGTTTTATCATTTCGTCCTGACTGATGAAGCTATCATTGAATTGCTCGAGTTTGATCAGCAATCTGTTATCGCGGAAGTAATTTAAAGCAGTGGCAAACCTCATTTTGATTTTGACGTTTTCATCAGTCAGAAAACTCAGTAATCTTTTCCATGCTTCTATCTCCAGTTCTAATTGCTTCATGCGTAATAAAAAATGGGGATAAACAGTTTTGTAGTTAGCTAATACCCTTCTCTTCATAGATAATCGTGTTTTGGTGTTTTGAAAACACGTTGATTATTGAAAAGCGGAAGTATTTCCTTTTGTGCAGCTTCCTGCTCCGATTCTGATTTTACATGTTTTTTCTGTTTCCAGATTGGAATGACCTGCGCTACTATTCTCAGTTTTTCTTCCTGTGGCGGGGCGATCAGTTTTTGTTGCATAGGAATTGTTTTACGAATCAAATATCACTGATAGCCCGAAGTTTAAGACTGAGAACGATCAATTCATACATTGAAGATTATCATTTGCTTATTGCACAACATCGTCAACATAAATGTTAACATGCTGCTGCCTAAATACAAAACGTTAAGATGATCTGAATTTTACAAAAACTGATTGAAATCATGAGCGACAATTAATTCTTTCGATAATTTTGATTTCCGGTTCCCAATGAAAGAAAATGAATCTAACCCGGAATATCAAATTGCAATATCCCTTGTGCTGTCTGTGAACTGCATATCCCGCCTTTCGGCGGGATTTTTTTTGCTATGTGCAATCATTTCCACAGTTGAGGTAATGCATTACCTATAAAACTTTCCGGGCTGCGAAAATTTACATTTAACATGTGGTATGATTTTTTGACTATCTGCGTAAAGATATTTTCAAAACATTATTAATTATTTTAAATCAGCAATCATGAATAGTAACAATGAGAACGCAGAAATTCTGAATGATTTGATCCAGATCAATAACGACCGTATCGAAGGTTACGAAAAGGCGTTAAAAGAAACTGGTATCGGCGACAACGATCTGAGAAGTTTGTTTCAGTCAATGGCCGATGAGAGCCGTCAGTACGTTACTGAATTGCAGAGGTATGTGGTAAGAGAAGGCGAAAAACCTGCAGAAGATACAACCGTGCGCGGTAAAATCTATAGAGCATGGATGGATGTTAAAGCAACATTTACCGGTCATGATAGAAAGTCGGTACTTGAATCTTGTGAATATGGTGAAGATGCGGCACAGCGGGCGTATGAAAGAGCTATAGAAGATAGCGAAGATGCTACACCTGATGTTGCAAGGCTGATCATGGATCAGAAAATGAAACTCCGTCAGTCGCATGATAAAATCCGTTCACTACGCGACAGGCAGCATGCATAGTCAATGACAACATTTAAAAAAGGTCTGCAAAATTTCTGCAGGCCTTTTTTTAAGTCTTTAGTCTGGAGTCTTTAGTCAGAAGTCTTTAGTCTGGTTCGCTGGCTCGAAAAATTAGTTTTAAAAAGTTCCTGCCAATTCTACTTTTTTCTCATTCTCATCACTACCCAGATAATTATTATGAAAATCACAATACCCAATATAATTGCGGTATTGAATCCAGCTTTAAAAATATCCCCCACCAATTCGCAGGAGCTCATTGACACCAGTAATAATAACAGAACGGCAAAAGGCAAATTGAATTTTTTCATGCAGACTGATTTTGCTGAAGTAATATTTAAACATCATGCCATAGGTCCCGTGGGATTTCATTCGTTTGAATAAAAAAACTATTTAATTAACAGAATCTCTGTCCTACCTTTCTGCAATACTTCAATTTCGCCTGTTGTATGGCGTTACGTTTCAACTGGAATATCATGAAACAATTGCAGCGAAGAACATTTTTAGCAACACTGATGGGATTACCCGGACTATCATCAATCCATCAGCAGAGCAATCTGCCTATTCCTGAGAGCTATACAAAAAGATTAAAGACGAGCCTGAATGCGTTTTCGTTTAATGGGCCTTTAATGGATGGCAGCATGACAATTAACGAACTGATCGATTTCTGTGCAACTGATGGATTCGATGGAGTGGATATTACAGGATATTATTTTAATGGTTATCCTGCTGTGCCTTCCGATAAATATCTCTATGATCTCAAGCGCAAAGCCTTCAATGAAGGAATTGCCATAACCGGGACCGGCGTCAGAAATGATTTTACTTTCGCCGATAAAACCAAACGGCAGCAGGAAGTTAATCTGGTTAAGCGATGGGTGGAAGCAGCAGCGAAAATTGGTGCGCCAGTTATCCGGATTTTTGCGGGCACACAAAAGAACGAAGGTACCAGTTCCGAAGAAGTGACGGATTGGATGCTGCCAGAGCTACAAACATGCGTGGATTTTGGCAGGCAGCATGGTGTAATTATAGGTTTGCAAAACCACAACGATTTTATACAAACTGCAAGACAGGTCAACAGCATAATTGAAAGAATTAATAACCCATGGTTCGGATTAATACTGGATACGGGCAGCTACAGAGTGCTAAACGCCTACGATGAGATACAACTTTCAGTAAAGCATGCCGTAAACTGGCAGGTGAAAGAAAACATTTTCATCGATGGCAGGGAAATCGAAACAGATATGAACCGCCTCATGGCCATCATTCATCAATCTGCATATAAAGGATATCTTCCTATTGAGACGCTGGGCAAAGGTGAACCCAAAGAAAAAGTGAGAGTCTTATTGGCTAAACTCAAAACGGCCATTGGAGCAGCATAGAAATCCGGCGTAGCTGACACTGCTAAATCAGTATCTTTAAAAAAAATCAAACGATGAGAGCCCTAAAGCCTATTGTAGTACTATTATTTATTCAATTTCTTCTTTTATCTGATTTACACGCACAAAAACAATTTAAGGCCTTGCTGGTAACCACCACTAAAGGTTGGCACCATGAATCTTTGCATGCAGGTGTTTTAGCACTGCAGGATCTGGGTAGAAAAAATTTCTTTGATGTTGTGCTTTTAGAAAACCCTAATGGCTTTACAGAAAAATATGTTTCACAATTCCAGGTAATCATCTTCCTGAATACTACCGGTGACATTTTTAATGCAGAGGAACAAAAAGTAATGGAGAAATTTATTCAGTCAGGAAAAGGTTTTGTAGGTATCCATAGTGCGTCCGACACAGAATACGATTGGGAATGGTATACCAAACTTGTTGGCCGCATGTTTAATATTCATCCCACTGTACAAACTGCTCAGGTCAATATAGTTGATAACAGCTTCCCTGGCTTACAGGGCTTTGCCGGCAATAAATTGTGGACAGAAGAATGGTATGACTTCACGCCTGAAAAAACTCCCGGATTGAACTACATCATGGCAGTGGATGAAAATACTTATGATGCAAAAGTGAGCTGGGGCAGTAAAAAAAGTGATGGTATGGGCAAATTACACCCAATAGCATGGTATCATAATTACGATGGTGGCCGTTCATTCTATACTGCGCTGGGGCATCTTCCTACTAACTTTGATGAGCCAGCTTTCAGGAATCACCTTTATGCAGGTATTTTCTGGGCAGCTACAGGTAAAAAATAACCAGCATCTTTCATGTTATGTCAGCGAATCGGAAACACTAATGTTGGGATAAAACCACTCATTAGTTTTCCGATTCTTATGTTATATCACCGTTCTGTTTGTTGTTTATCAACTGATTATGTTATCGAGAAGAGCCGATGGAATGCACTGAAGATTATCCCTTGAAATACATTCCATGTTGGTCCTGGACTTTTAAAATTAAACTGAATGAAAAAATGCCGGAGTTAGAGAAAGCATTTATTTTTACACTCTTTTAACACTCTTAACTGAACCACAGAAAACAATTACCATGATTCACTCACGTTCACGCCCATACGAAGTCATTAAACAGTTTTGTTGAGACATCTAAATCAATACATGTGCTGCTTATCATAACTATTTTTTTAAAATATGTTTTATTTTTCGCCGTTCATGTAATTTTTCGAATTTTGCGTCCAACAAATTCATTCACTAGTACGTTTTAATTTATTTTTCAGCATTCCATCAAACTAACATTCAGAAACATGAGAAAATTACTGATGACAATTGCGTCGGTGTTGCTGTTTTTTACGGCCGCGCATGCGCAAAGCATTTCCGTTTCAGGGAGGGTTGCAGACGAAAGTGGCAATCCCATTCCTTCAGCGTCTATCATTGCCCGTGGATCCAACAATGGCGTAAGTTCTGACGCACAGGGCAGGTTCACCATTTCAGTATCAAAAGGCACAGTGTTAGTGGTAAGCGCAGTAGGTTATGAAGATGCTACTGTTACCGTTAACGATGCAAACGTTACGATCAGGCTTTCTGCCGGTGCCAGAGCGCTGACAGAAGTGGTGGTAACCGGCTTTGGCGGGACCCAGATCAAAAAAGACGTGACCGGCAATATCGCCCGGGTGAAAGGAAAAGACATTGAGTATCTCCCGACACCAACTGTAGATGCTGCTCTCCAGGGCAAGGCTGCTGGTGTTTTTGTAAATAGTCAGTCGGGCAAATTAGGCCAGGCCGTAACTGTACGTATCAGGGGAAATTCCTCTATCAGTGCAAGCAGCCAGCCTTTATATGTTGTCGATGGTATTCCCATTACCACCGGCGACCAGTCGACTTACGGTGGTGCTACCAATACGTTAAGTGATATCAACCCTAACGATATCGAATCTATTGAAATCTTAAAAGATGCCTCTGCCGGCGCAATCTACGGATCGCGTGCCGCAAACGGCGTTGTACTGATTACAACCAAACGTGGTAAAGCAGGAAAAACTTCAGTCACTGTAAACCTGCAGAGCGGTTTTGCAGAATCAACCAAAAGGGTAAAAATGCTGAATTCAGAACAGTATAATGAACTGATTCTGGAAGGTGCTGCATATAACGACGTTCAGGATGGTTACGATCCGGCGGATCCTGATAGCTGGACTACCTATGTGAAAGATGGTATATTGGGATATTACAGTTACGACCAATGGAAAGATGATCCGAATAAAACATACGACTGGCAGGATGCAGTATTTCAGAAAGGAGCTTATCGCCAGGCAGATTTGCAAATCAGAGGCGGAACTGACAGAACTAAATTCTTTACCTCTTTCCAACATCTGGATCAAACCGGTATTATCGTTGGTAACAATCTCGTGCGCACCACAGGCCGCCTGAATATCGACCAGAAAGCCAGCGAATGGTTGGATATTGGTGTTTCCATGAGTTTGGCACGCACATATAACAGGCGTTTACCGGATGATAACGCTTTCTCAAATCCGCTGCAGGCAATCGCCCTGATGCCTCAAACGCCTTTCATTGATCCAACTACAGGTCTGGATGCAGGAACCCCTCCGGGTGATCCGAACATTCCTTTGTATTATAACCCACTGTTGACAGTCAAATACGCAAAGTTTGCTCAGGAAGTTTTCCGTACATTAGGTAATGCTTATGCTAAGGCTAAATTGGCTCCGGGTCTTACTTTACAGACTGAATTTGGCCTGGACTATTTCAGTCAGAATGAAGAAGGTTATTTTCAGTCACAAACTATTCGTAACCAAACCCGCGCTACAAATGGTTTAGGTACTAATACTGGTACGTTTATTTCCAACTTCAATACCAATACATTTTTAAATTATGCCAAAGTTGCCGGCAAACATAATATCAACGGTACTTTAGGCATGCAATACCAGGAGTCTACGGCAAAATACAATTCAACAGAAGGAACAGATTTTCCTTCCAACTCCTATCAGAAAATTGCAAGCGCGGCCACTAAATCAGATGGTAGTTCTTCACAAACTGATTTCAGGTTTCTTTCTTATTTCCTGAGAGGCAACTATAGCTTTAATGACAAATATCTTTTCTCCGCCAGCGGCCGTATCGACCAGTCATCACGCTTTGGTAAAAATGCCAGAAGTGGTTTCTTCCCTGCGGTATCGGGAGGATGGATTTTGACCAATGAAAATTTCCTGAGTGACGTAAAATTCCTCAGCTTCCTGAAACTGCGTGCGAGTTATGGTATCGTGGGTAATGCCGAAATTGGAAACTTCCCACAGCTGGGACTGTTTTCAGGAGATGCAGGTTATGCCGGTACGAGCGGACAACGCCCTTCTCAATTACCGAATCCTGATTTGCAGTGGGAAACCACCAAACAGTTTGATGTAGGTGTTGACTTCGGATTTTTCAACAACAGAATCAATGGTGAAATAGACTACTACGAAAAGAAAACCGATGGATTATTATTGAATGTAAACGTTCCTGCAACAACAGGTTTTACTTCCATCACCAGAAACATAGGTAAACTGGAAAATAAAGGATTCGAATTTGTATTGAACACCAACAACTTTACCGGTCAGTTCAAATGGACAACTAACTTCAATATTGCCCGTAACATTGGCAAAGTGAATGACATCCAGGGACAGATCATTGAAGGTGGTGTAAGCAACATGAACCGTGTGGCTGAAGGTGAGGCAATCGGTGTTTTCTATACAGTGGAATACGCAGGAGTTGATCCGGATAACGGAGATGCATTATTCTATAAAAATGTAAAAGGTGCAAACGACGTAATTGACAGGACTACAACCAACAACTATAATGAAGCACAACGTATAGTTGCAGGTGATCCAAACCCTGACTGGATTTTTGGTATCACCAATAATTTCTCTTACAAAGGCTTTGATCTGTCTTTCATGTTCAGCGGTGTTGCCGGTAACCAGGTTAACATTTATGGTATGGGAAGATATTCTTCAGCAAATATGTTGTATGAGGATAATAACACAGCTGATCAGTTGGCAAGGTGGCAGAAACCTGGTGATAACACTAATATCCCACAGATCAGGTTGTATACTATCAACGGCTCTCAGGCAAGTACAAGATATATAGTTGACGGTTCTTATGTTCGTTTAAGAACTGCCTCTATAGGATATACTTTTGCACCAAAAATTCTGAAAACCTTAAGGCTTGAAAAACTCAGGATATATGGATCTGCATTTAACCTGCTAACATTTACTGATTATCCATACTGGGATCCTGAAGTAAATGCTGATTCATTTGATTCGAACATTGCAAAAGGAAATGATTTCTACACTCCACCTCAACCAAGAACATTCCTGTTGGGTATCAATGTATCATTCTAAACCTTAAAACAGATTACAATGAAAATATTAAAATATAAATCTGCGCGAATAATTTTTCTGCTTACGGCAATCATTATTGCAGGTGCCGCATGTGAGAAAAGGCTGGACATCGCGCCCAGGCAAAGTATTGGTTCAGATGCCGCATTACTGACAGAGAGTGATGTATTGGCCACATTAATCGGAAGTTACGATGGTATCCAAAGTGCATCTGCATATGGTGGCGACATCATGGTGTTAAATGAACTGACAGGCAACGCCGAGAACATACGTTTTACAGGAACTTTTGCAGGGCTTAACGATGCATACAATGCAGCAATGGCTTCCAATAATAGTTTCGCGGCATCTACATGGATAGCTTCATACAATTCCATCAATCGTGTAAACAACGTGTTGTCTGCATTAGATAAAGTAACTTCTTCGCCTGATACAAAAGAAAGAGTGGAAGGCGAGGCATTATTCCTCCGGGCTTCGGTTTATTTTGAACTCGTGCGGTTATTTGCAAAAGCGCCGGGCGACGGAGATATCAATACCAATCCGGGTGTACCTATGGTTCTGCTTCCCACTTCTGAAATATCCGAATCAGATAATGTTAGCCGGTCTACAGTAAAGCAGGTATACGACCAGGTTATTGCTGATCTTATAAAAGCAGAATCTTTGCTGCCTTCATCCAATTCAAGGTATGCAACACAGTGGACCGCTGCTGCAATGTTATCCAGAATATATCTTACGCTGGGTGATTATCCGAATGCAAGAGATGCCGCCGACCGTGTCATTAGTGGTAGCGGGAAATCATTAGCTGCTGATTTTAATGATTTGTGGTTCACCTATATCAACAATGGTGGTACTACCCCTGGTGAATATTTATTTTATGTAAAAATAACTAACCAGGATGGTACCAATTCACTGAATACTTATTTTGGACGTACCATCCGTTCTATTCCAGGTACTGCAGGAAGAAGTGATGCAAAAATTCAGAATGCACATGTAAACAAATATGAAGTGGGAGATGTAAGGGGTGAATACTTCACAATCTCCGGTGGAAATCGCTACACATTGAAACATCTTGATCGTTTTGGTGATGTGCCGATCATTAGGTTAGCAGAAATGTACCTCACCAGAGCAGAAGCAAATCAAATATTAGGAACATCATTGGGTGCAACACCACTTGCAGATGTAAATCTAATCCGTGACCGTGCGGGACTGGGTGCATTGGCTGCGGTTACCCTTGATACGATACGCAAAGAAAGAGAACTTGAACTGGCTTTTGAAGGACATTTCCTTCCTGAGGTAAAACGTCTCAAGAAAACCGCTAGCGGCCTGCCATGGAATTCGCCACTTTTGATTTTCCCTATTCCTCAAAGGGAAACAGACGTAAACAAAAACCTTGTGCAGAACGAGGGATATTAGTGATAAAAAATTGCGATCTCTAAAAACAGCCGCATTCATGCGGCTGTTTTTTTTTAGTCCTAAGTCGACAGTATTCAGTCAGTAGTCAGTGCAAAGTTGTATTGGCTGTTTTCTACTGTCTACCGTCCACTGTCTACCAACTCCTTTGTGGCCCCCTGGGACCAAAAAGACAATAGGCAGTCGGCGCAGACTCTACTTTATTAAATGTGGATAATTATTGTATGTACAACTCGAATCTTATAACCAGTATTCAAACTTTTTTATGTTACACGGAGAAACACCAGGAGATCAAAGACAGGAGATTCACGGAGATTCAATCATAACAAAGCATTCTTAAGTTATTAAAATTATTAATCCCCATAAATATTTTATTGCAGTTAACGTAAAACGTAGCAGTAATTACGTAAAAACCTGCATTGGCTGTTCTCTACTGTCTACCGTCTACTGTCTGGACCCAATTGATAAACCGTTTGCTGCAGCGTGCCCTTGAATGGACGTTGACCGGCATCTTTGATATCATATTCAATGGTCATTATATCCACAGGTAGAATCGTTGGAATTTGCAGTTTAACTGATTTCTTATCTGCACTGATCTGAATACCGGTTACTGAAAGTGTTTGAATATTATACCGCTCAGATCCATACTTCCCACTTCGTTTTATTTCCCAGGTTTTCACTTTATAGTTACTGGTATCAACTGCAGCCTTTTCATCCAGTTCATCTGCAAACGATAACAATATGCCATCTTGTTTTGCATTCGATGCAACAGGCAAAGGCAACGGCTTACCGGTATAGCGTAACCGATAAAGTGCCCCACCCTTCATCATTTGATTGGTACCCCAGGCAGACATACCACAGACATACAAATTGCCATCACCGGTGTTAAATCTTCCCCGCATGACGCCGGTTAAAAACTTTAAACCGGGTATATCAATAACTCCACCCTGCCTTTGTCCATTCACTTCTTCTGACAATACTAACTGAATTTTTCCAAAGCCGTACGACAGGCTCAATAAATGTTTATCCAGCGGTCCCCATTTTTTACTATTCACCCATAGCAGTTCTGATGGCGAACGATCAAATTCCATATCCACCCAAACCAACGGCTGCTCCATTCCGGCTGCAGTACTGTCCTTTGGTGGATTATATCCCCACATATTTCCATAAAACTTCTTTTTGCCCTTAATCCAGTTGATCCGGTTCATCGGATTCCAGTATCCCTGCTGATCGGTAACTATAAAACTGCCATCCGGATTTAAACAAACACCATTGGCTGCCCTGAAACCCGTTGCAATAATTTCTGTAGAAGACCCGTCTTTACTTACTTTCAGCAAAGTACCATGTTGCGGGATCAACGCTTCTCTTGCGTGGCGCCCGCTTTTAGCATAATACAAATTGCCTGCTTTATCAGCTTGTAACCCCATTGCAAATTCATGAAAATGATCCGTCACCTGATGGTCATGATTAAAACTTTCGTAGTAGTCTGTTTCTTCATCACCATTCAGGTCCTGCAACCTTACCAATTGGTCACGACAGGTTACATATATTTTTTCGTTCAGCACTTTAATGCCCAAAGGCTGAAACAAGCCTGTAGCAATTCTTTTCCAGCTCAACAAGCCATCCCCATTAATCAAACCGGCGATTTTCCATACATCGCCATCAGCAGTACACACTACTGCAACGTCAGGATCTTTCATGTAATCAATGCCACTCAGTTTAATTCTTGATTGCCATGGATTATTATATGGCGGCGTCAACTCATCGGCTGCAATCAATCCATCTTCTTTACCTTTTATGATGCCTGTTTTTATGATCTCCGGATAATGAGCGGGGCCGCCTTTTATATATTGATCCAGTTCTTCAATTGTTGTAGATCGCGCAAGCATTTGAGTAAAATCAGTTTTCCCTTTTGCAATAAATACCTTAAAAATACTTTTTGTTGAAGGAGAAATTTTCAACACAACAAACCCATTTTGTTCTTCAACATTAACGCCCCTGCCGGCCACCGCAACACTTGTACCGGTCATAGCTACCCGCAATTTCAATGTCTGTGAAGAAAGGCCAATATTAAAAGTTCGTGTAAATACGGTCTGCCCATTTTTTTCTTCCATTCCCGGCAATTCCAGCACTTTGGTTTTACCCACGTTGTATGAAATAATCACTTTATCATTATGGTAATAAAGTCCTTTATAATCGGCCCATGATTTAGGCAGTGGGCCGAATTTCCGGCTATCCCGCGCAGTAAAACGGGGATCATCAAAACTGCCGGTGGAAGGATTTGCCCAACCTGGTCCAACCGGCGTTTCAAAATGAACACTGCCCACATTTCGCGGATAGGTTTCATGATTATCATTCAGCAATATCCCTTCCCAATCAATAAAACCATTACCCGTCCAGCCGCCGGCCATACGCATAAGGTCATGATCAAATAATATCCAGGATTTCCCTGCAGACACTCCCCCGCTACCCTTGTCTAATCGCACGGCAATACCTTTGTATGCGAAATTATTTTTGCGGTAGTCTTCATCAGGAAATGGTGTTGGTCCTGGTGAATGATAACGTGGAATACCCGTTGCTGAGTCAGCCAGTTCATATGTGTTAATAAAAAAATTACCATAGTTCATATCCGACCATGGATGATAAGGTTTTACTTCCGGGCCCCGCGAATTTCCTTTTGGTAGTTGTGAAAGATAGCCAGGCGTAACAGTGAAATATTGTGATGGGTTATTTTTCCGGATGTATTTTTCACGGATATAAACAACTACATCATATTTCTCTTGCGGTGTTAAAGTAAGTTGCGGCGGCATTGAACCATATCCTTTTGAAATGGTTTGATACATAGCAAATGGATCACTCCCCGCTTTGAATGGCTGTGACCAGAATTTGTGTGACATGGGTATTGATCCTTCCACATCCGGTGTACCGTGACAATTAATACAAACATTATTGTAAACTCTTTCACCGCGCTGATAGGCAGGCAAGTTAAAATTGTCGATGATTCCCTCATGATCAATATTGTCAAACGCCTCTTTTACTTCTTTTTCATTTAAAATATATTGAACGGCAGGTGGTTGAAAAGGTTCAGCAGCTTCGGCGGGCAATACCGCTGTCATGGGCATTTTTATTTTATCTGTTGAAAATGTGCCCGTAAATTTCGCCCCTTCAAAAATCCCTTCAATAAAATATCTCTCATCGTACATTACAAATTCACCCTTAAAGTTTTTCCCATTGAAAGAAATATTTTCCATTGGATAATCCCCGGTTTCAAATGATCTGAATATACCTTTGTATTCACCGCTTTCTTTCTTCAATTTCATAATTCCGGTGAACTGATTTTTTCCGGTGTCCGCGGTATATTCCCACGACCCCTCTACAGCATTTTGTTCACAGGCAACAAGTGCAAATATTAAAATGAAAATGGTGATTACTATGGAGATTTTTTTTCTCATATGTAAATTTGAAAGGCAATAGGCAACAGCCAATACAGGTTATACGTTGTAAGTTTTACGTTTTACGTTAATGCAACAGCGGCCAATACAGGTTATAAGTTGTACGTTTTACGTTAATATAACAGCAGCCAGAAGTTGTATTGGCTGTTTTCTACTTCGCACTTCACACTTCCTACTTCGCACTTCCTTGGTGTCCTTTGTTCCTTTGTGGCTCTCTGTGTCCAAAAATTGAATTTTCCTGTACGTTGTCACCCAAAAACAACTGCTCTCAGTCAATGGATTAACGTAAAACTTACAACGTATAACGTAGAACTGCATTTACAGCATCGGCAGCAAATGCTCCCTTACATACTCACCGTCTTTCAACGTCACGCCATCTGGATCTGTTTTTGCCTGATCACATTCATCTTCCATTATAATCCATCCCTCATAATTTGTATCGATAAGGTATTGAGTGATTTCTTTGATCTGAATGATACCCTCTCCGGTTTGCGCCCATTGCCCATCAGCAAACATATCTTTGTAATGAACAAGGTTAATCAGTTCACGATATTCCTTCATGATCGATAATGGATCCATTCCCGCTTTGGCAATATGACCTACATCCGGTGTGTAACCAATAAATGTTTTATTAAGACCGTTCAATAAAATTTTATAATCTTCTTCTGTTCTGAATACAGACCCCATTGGCGAGTTAGGATGATAAGAACATTTGATGCCTTTGTCTGCTGCACGTTCAGCGAGGGCATTTACACAACTCAATAAATTTTGCTGACGTTCAACAAGATTATTCCTGTCACTGCCTGGCATTTGTACCGGCAAATAAATTGCATCCGGAAAATGTCTAAGAAAATCAATCCATTTTTGTGCATTGGCTTTTTCCTGATCAGTTTCTTTCGGATGTCTCCAATCTTCCACATGCACGAGCACCGCAAATTCGAGATTGTGTTTAGCTAATGTTTCCTTCATTTTAACCGGATCTTCCAGATCATGAAAAAAACTTGTTTCAGGCTCAATACCTGTAAAGCCAGCTTTTGAGGCAATATTCATGATATGATCAAGCTTTCCTTTATATGATTCTCCAGGCATTTGCCACGCATAAGTTTCACAGGCAATTTTAATTTTTCCCATCATTTAATATTTAAAAAGAAATTCAGTTGTTACATTATTAAATCTTTCCAGATCTTCCCAATGATGCACGTGTCCTCCTGTTGGGAAGGAAACATATTGAGAGTCTTTTATCCCTTTGTGTAATATTTCTGAAAACGCAGGCGGTGTAAAGATATCCATATCGCCGATTGTAATTAAAGTGGGTACGCCAATTTCATGGAGTCTTGCTACTGTATCATGATGTATACAGGCATCCAGTTGTCCCTCAAATCCTGATCGTGACTGTGGATTAGTGTTCATTGCCGCACTGATCTGTCCTTCTTTTAAACCCCGCCAATCTGTTTCGTAATATGGGGGTGCGAATATCCAGAGCTGCAGCAATTCCATAAAATCTTCGGGCTTACTTGTAACCCGTAATTTTTTCAGATTTTCATAAACAGTTTTTGCATACTGATTGAACTTTGGCCAGGTGCTGATCAGCGCGAGGCTATGTACTTTATCTTTATGATTCAGCGCGAGTTCCTGTGCAATGGCACCACCCATGGAGATGCCGGCAATACGTGCACGTTCAACGCCGGCATGCCGCATTACTGCCACGGTATCATCTGCCATCATTTTTGTTGTGTATGGCCCCTTGGGTTGATCCGAAAACCCAACACCGCGATTATCGGGTATGATACATTTAAAATGTTGCTGGTATACCGCAACATGTTTTTCCCAGGTGTTTCCATCAGCACCGAATCCCATCAATAATACTAATGGCTCCCCTTCTCCTTTAACCTGGTAGAATATTTTCGTTCCATTTGAATCGGCGTAAAATGACATAGCAATAATTGATTGTTATAAACAGCATACAAATTATCGAAAAAATATTATCTAAAGAGAATTGGTTGATGGGAAGGGATGATATACTTTCAAAATAAAGAGTGACCTCTATCAGCAGCGTTACGCAAACAGGAATTAGTTTATTAGTAGGAGTTCTTTTTTAAGAATGAATAAAACAACGAAACAAAGAGAATAATGATTGAGTGCCGTACGTCTACAAAACATTCAAGCGAACGGCCTGACAAATGTTGGCAACTAAGCTAACCAGGAAAACAAAAGAAAATTACAATATGAATCGTCATCTTATGCATCTTCATAAAGTAGCTATTAAATTAAGTCACTGAATAATTTAAAAGCAAGTCACAACCTGCTCAGTGCAGGGAATAACAATCCATTATTCATTCCTGATTCCATCTAGCCTTACCGTGAAAATTTAAAATGGCATTTTAAATTTTCACGGTAGAAAATTGTATTTTTATGATATGATAAAGCGTAACGCACTGTCTGAACTACAGGATTTAATGCTGGAATTTCCAGCTATTGCCCTACTGGGACCAAGGCAGGTGGGTAAAACGACTCTGGCCAGACAGCTCATTGGTAAACTGAAAAAAGAACCCATTTATTTTGACCTTGAGGCTGACGCCGACTTGCAGAGATTAAAAGATCCTGCTTTTTTGTTTGAACAATATGCCGGCAATTGTATCATTCTTGATGAAGTTCAGCGAATGCCTTCCCTGTTCCGGCAACTGCGCCCGGTCATTGATAAAAAAAGAACACCCGGAAAATTTATACTGACGGGATCTGCATCCCCAGATCTTGTAAAAGGCGTTTCAGAATCCCTCGCGGGCCGCATTGCTTTTCTTGAACTCACTCCAATCACCCTGCCCGAAGCACGAAGAGCGCGCATCAGCCAGGTTAAACATTGGTATCGCGGTGGATTTCCAGATGCGCTGCTGGCTGCAAATGATGCAGCGTATATCCGATGGGCATCTAATTTTATCCGCTCTTATATCGAAAGAGATCTGTCAATATTATTCGGAGTAAACCTTTCCGAAAAAATAATCCGGAACTTTTGGTATATGCTGGCCGCTAATAATGGAGGAATCTGGAATGCTGAAACCTATGCCCGGTCATTAGGAGTGAGCAGTCCGACAATAAAAAGGTATCTCGACTTTCTGGAAGGTGCGTTCCTCATCAGGCAGTTGCCAACCTGGTTTGTCAATACACAAAAAAGACTGGTGAAAGCACCTAAAGTATATATCCGCGACAGTGGCATTTTGCATGTACTCAACGGTGTTTTATACGCCAATCAGTTACCGCTGAATATTACAGTAGGCGCCTCCTGGGAAGGGTATGTAGTAGAACAGGTCGCTTCTTTGAAACCACCGCATCTGGAAATCTATTATTACCGTACTCATCACGGGGCAGAATGTGATATCATACTGACGAAAGGCACGAAACCTATTCTTGCAGCAGAAATAAAATTTTCCAATAACCCTGTTATGTCAAAAGGGTTTTACACTTCGCTGGAAGATCTTGACTTAAAACATGGATACGTTATCGTACCAAAAGGAAATACCTATCAAGTGGATAAGAAGTTAACCTGTTTAAATCTTGTCAATTTTCTAACTGAAATACTACCCTCATTATGAAATTTCTACCGTGAAATATTAAAATGTAATTTTAATATTTCACGGTAGAAAAATTCACAGCACTGCATTTTTTCGGTATACAAACCTACAATCGGCAACTATTTAATATAGCAGGCACAGCATAGTAAAAAAAGAAATTTCTAAAATTATCTGCATTCTGTAATGTAGTAAGTAGTTAAACCCGGGCATCTCACTAAATCCCACAACCATTCAACAATTTACAGAAATACCAGATTTTGTTACATACTTATTGGAAAGGGTTTTCCTGCGGATTCCAGGCGTAAATTTACCACAGCAAGCCATAACCGATTCTACAAATATTTCGCTGATAATCTAACCGATCCCTATAGATTCCGTTATCAGCATTTGATCACTTTTAAAATATCTCTTTTAATATATATCCATATGATAGACGTTAGTCAGAAAATTCAGACAAGCTTCAAATCAATACTCGTTGTCGACGATGACCAGGATGACAGGGATATTTTAAGATCTGCTATTGAAAAAATAGATAAGGAAATCGTTATGTACGAAGTTTCTGACAGTAAAAATATTATTGAAGACATCAGCAAATTGGGATGTATACCCGAAGTTATTTTTCTTGATATCAATATGCCTAAAATGAATGGCAAAGAATGTATTAAAATTCTTTTTGAAGACAGCCGTTTTAAAGACATTCCAAAAATAATGTATTCAACTTCCGATAGTAACCGGGATATCATTGAAACATTTGAATTGGGCGCCAATTACTATCTGCAAAAGCCAACTTCTTATCAGTTACTCATCCGAATACTAAAGTCAATTGTGAATAAAGAACTGGAGTTGTATTCTCCTAAGGGTTTGGATCAGTATTTTCTTAATGCATATTTTACAAATCAAAAGATGAAAGGAGCAAATTAATTTGCTTAATTTTTTTTCAAATCACTGCTGCAGCAGCATTTACGCTACAATAAAACAACAATCGATTTTTTAGAATTTTGGGTCAGCATTGATTCAACCGGCTGAATATTTAATTCCCCATCCACGCCACAATCCGCAATGGCCCACCGCTGCCATTTTTTATTTTCATCGGCAGCGCAACAACGTAAGCGCCTTTTATCGGCAGCGCTTCAAGGTTTGCAACATTTTCAAAGCCTGGAATATTTTCTGCATACAAAACCTGGTGTGTTTTAAAATCTTTCGATTGTCCAAAATCTACACTTGCAGTATCAATTCCCACTGCTTTAGGTTTTCTGTTAGTAACCAGCCAGGCTGCGAGATCGGGATGAACAGAAGGGAAATGAAGTTTAGCTACACCAGCATCTCCTTTTTCTGCTGTGCCCAGATATTTTTCTGCATCGGGATAAAAACTGCCCCAGCCAGTATGAAACAGAATAATGGAATTATCCGGAATGATGCCATTTGTTATTTCCCATTCTTCCACATCAGCAACAGATATCTGGTAATCTGCATTAGCAGCGGCTTTGGCCGATACATCAATTACAACAGCCTGTCCCGTAAGTCGATCCAGCGGAATCTGGTCAAGACTCCATTTGCCTTTTGCAAAATGTACGGGTGCGTCCAGATGCGTTCCACCATGTTCAGGACAACTGAATGCATTGGAAGAATAATAAAATCCACCAGGGGTGATGCCATCAAATTGTGTTTGTAATTGAAAGCCTGTTGGATTGTTTGGCCAGTACAATGTAGCAGGTGAAAAATCATATGTCAGATCGATCCATCTCCCATTAGTAAAGTTAACTACGGGTGGCACTTTATCTGCCGGATTACTGCATGAGATAGCAAAAACGGGTAAAAGGCATATGAGATTTTTCATTCTAATTTGTTGATCGTTGCTTTGACAACGATAAAGTTGCATAAAGGAACGGGAAAAAAAGAATTCATCGATAGCAAATCTTTGCTATGAATGACCCTGCTAAAATCATTGCGAAATTTTTGGATAAAACCTGAGGTCAAATATAGTTTTTTTACTCACCTGCATTACTACCTTGTCCTTATCGTCCCTTCTGTCTCACCGGCTATGCATTTGTTGGCAGTAATTATATCCCCGGCCTTTTTTGCCGGTAAGGCGGGGATAGCGGAAAAAATACGCGGGAATCTATTGTAGACTGGAGAAACAAATTAGATATAAAAGCATGAAATATCTGCAGCGCATTCTTGTATCAGATGAATTTATTGATATGGGCAATACAGGCTGGGCCTGGTATACAGTTATGTAATCATTTTAACTTTACAGGAATCCATATCTCTTCTTCGGAAGCAGGATCATCATTTTTATACTTTTCACCCAACAATTCAAAGTGGGGTCGATCATCAAGCATATAGTCTGATTGAGGCAACCATTCTCCCATGATGTATTGGAATGCACCAGGCGCTTCACGAAAAGAACCAATATAATTGAACACAACATATAGCCCGCCTGGTAAATTAAAAACCTCCATACCTGCGGGTACTTTTTCGGCGTTTGAAACTTCCCTCAGCGCCCATTTTTCGAACAATGTAAGTGGATTAAATGGATTAAAGAATCCGGCGGGGTAAACCTGCAGGGAATACAGATCATTGCTGACCGTATTTACAATAGTATTTCGTAACGGCATAAAAGCCTTCCAAAGTTCTGGAGTTCTATTATTTGCAAACGACATCACCAGTTTTTTGCCAATGAGTATTTTTGGCGGCAGGTCTTCAATTCTCAGATCCATGCAAAAACTATTTCCATACTGCTAAAATACTTCAAATTGCAGTTTTTATTTTTTATTTAAACTTAGAATATGAAATGCAGCAGCACAGCCCGCAATCAGAGATTGACAATCAACAGATTTTGTTTCAATTACCCTCCACAAGTCCATACATTGCGAACGCGTTGGGCAGCCTGTAAGCATTCCGACCAGTTTGTACTTTGCAAGGAGGTGATAATCTGGCCATTTTCATCATAGTAAGTGGGTACCCAATTGCAGTTAGGCGCACTAAAAGCCAGTACATACACGGCAGATTTAT
Source organism: Chitinophagales bacterium (assembly GCA_031425315.1). GTDB lineage: Bacteria > Bacteroidota > Bacteroidia > Chitinophagales > Chitinophagaceae > Pollutibacter. The sequence continues at coordinate 11,497 of JANPJC010000025.1, read as the reverse complement.
TGAGTTTATATTCATCCAGAAAAGGATCACAGGAGCAATCAAGGCTGCCGGTCTCCAGCGATTTCACTAATGCCTCGATATCTTCGGTTAGCAATGGCTGGTCTTTGGAGCAGGAAAACAGAAACACGAAAAGTGAAATCGTTAAAATAAATGAAATCCTCAAAGGCATACCTGCCAAGGAATTATTAATTTGCATTTTGGGTTTTAAGCCATTGACAAACAATCCTTTTTAACTGTTGCGTATATAAATCCAAATGCAAAAATGGTATCCGGTGCTTATCGCAGCGAATACCACGCATTGTATTATCCTGTCCTTTTTTAGTGACGAATTAACTGAAAAGATTATAGTTCGGTACATCCGGTAGGCCTTTTCAAATAACCTCAGGCGCCTAAAATGTAATGAGATGTCAACAAACAAGTGTCTCAAATAACAACATGTTTGATTCCCTTTCAATCAATTAAATTCAACCAAAGAAAGCATCTCACCCTTCGGATGTTCGCGTGAAGTATAATGCAATGTAAGATCATGATTACCGTTTGCCTTCTCTAAGTTCAGTAATTCTTTTACTGAGATGGACATCTTGATGTCTGTGCCATTTGTATTTTCAAACACCCACTTCTTCACAATATTCCCCTTCTCATTTTTAACCACGATTGTTCTATCGCTACCCGCCCCTTTAGTCGTACAATGTTTATAAAAAATATTTAATTGATCCTCTGGCTTTGCTTCATTCAGTTTCAGAATACGCAGATTTAAAGGCTGGTTTACTGAATGTTTCAGAATAAGCTTATTATTCAGATAAATTTCATAACTGTCTAATCCAAAATGCCCTGTAAAGCTAAATACAGTGAAACAAAAATTGACCAATAAAAATAACCGGATCAACCCAGGATAAAATTGCGACTTTTTCATGTTTATAAATTTAAATATAAAAAATTGTACCTGAACAGTAATTTACCACAGGCGGAAGATGCGGCAAAAATTAGTAGAGGAACTACTTATTTAGTAGATATCGGTTTTTGGAACGGCTTTTTCGTCGATTGTTTCTGCCGTTGGTCTATATAATTTCGCAGCAACAGTACTTTTCAATTCATTTGTAAAAGACTAAATTACAGCAACAGCATTCAATCATTCAACCAAATGGATCTGCTTGAAAAAACGTTTCGACTGCCATTTTCGAATCGTATCGTTTCATGGAAATACGCCTTGATCCATGGCAGCTATTGGCTGCTCATTACAGGATTTTTTATATACGAGAAGAAATACCTTATCCATAAAGCGAATTTGCCATACTTCGTTGCATGCGTAAGTTGGAGAATTGCATTACTGATGGTGATTGCTTATCTGAATCTCCACTACCTTCTCCCCCGTTACCTGTTAAAGAAACGCTACTATTCATATTTCGCCCTGGTATTATTATCAGTTTTTGTTTACCTGATATTACAAAGTCTGCTGGACTACTATATGTTCGGCTATGTTGTTGGACCGCTCCGAAACAGCAGATTGACCGAAACTTTATCATATAATTTTTTCAGCACACTATGGTACCTCGGCCTTATGCTTGCACTGAAATTAAGTATCGACTGGTACGAGCAGCAACTGGTTATTCAGAAAATAAATGTTGAAAAGCTGAATGCCGAAATAGACTTTTTACGTGCACAAATTAATCCACATTTTTTATTCAATATCCTCAATAACCTGTATGCATTAACACTCAGTAAATCTGACCACGCTCCTGAAGTAATACTTAAACTGTCGGAAATGATGGAGTATATGTTATATGACAGTTCATCAGATAAAGTATTGCTGGAGAAAGAAATTTCATACCTGAATAATTACATTGAATTGGAACAATTGAGGCTAAATTATGAGGCGGATGTAAAAATTAAAATTAATGGAGTAATACAAGGTATCGAAATTGCGCCTCTACTTTTGCTGCCGTTAGTGGAAAACGCGTTCAAACATGGCCTTAGCATACAAACCATAAAAAGTTGGATGACTATTGATATTGACATCAACCAGACAACTTTAACTGTAAAAGTGGATAACATCAAAACAAAGATTGATGGCGATAAAAACAAAGGAGGCATAGGACTTGACAACTTAAGAAAACGCTTGTCCTTAATTTATCCCTCCAGGCATCAGCTGACACTTGAAAAAAGACCCGATAGTTTTATGGCGAAACTGGTAATTGATCTTTAATATGGACGAATTCAATTTAAGTTTATGTTGACCTTTGTAGTAGTTGATGATGAACCTCTTGCCCGTGAAATACTTTACGGCTATTTAAAAAAAATGGATGGGATAGATTCTGTCAAATTGTTTGGAAGCGCAATTGAGGCCCTGCGTTATTTGGAAAATGCAAAAGCCGACATTCTTTTATTGGACATCGAAATGCCGGAAATGACGGGGCTGGAGTTCCTGGAAAAATTAAACGATCCGCCATTTACTATTTTCACAACAGCATACCGAAATTATGCATTTGAAGGATTTGAACTGGGAGTGATAGACTTTTTGCTAAAACCCATTTCGTTTGAAAGATTTTGCACGGCGATAGAAAAAATCCGGGATTTCAATATTCTGAAATTGCACAATACTCAGCTGGAGCAGGATAAGCTTACACCCGAATTCATCTTTGTCAAAAGCGGACTAACAAAAATTAAACTTCGTATAGACGCTATAACCCACATCCAGGGATTAAAGGATTATGCAATTGTTCATACTTCAAATGAAAAAATTGTAATTAAAGGATCAGTTAAACACGTGCAGGAAATGTTGCCTTCATCACTGTTTACAAGGGTACACAAGTCATTTGTTGTTGCAAACAATGTAATGAGACGGGTGGAGCGAAACAGGATTATTTTAGGAAATCATCAGATACCAATCGGAAGAAACTATCGTGGAGATGTAGACAGGATAATTGAAATGTCGTAAATCATGGAGGGTGGTGTAATTCTTTACTTCCAGATTTAAATACATCATAAACAACAGTTCGTGTTTTACAAGGACTGAAGGCGCCAAAGCATTGCAGCAAACAAACAATCTGCATTATCAAACTGAAAATCTCAGATTACTTCTTTTTAAACAAGCCCCCAGGAAACATAAATGTCAATAATACTATAATCAACAAAATATTAAATTCAATACCATTTCTTCCTCCTCCCACAACAAACCAACCTTCCTGTAAATGCACCATAAAAATGCCAGCGATTAAAATAAGTATAGTAATTATGGCTGCCGCTTTCACATATTTATTCAGAACGAAACAAATTGCGCAAAGCACATGAGAAATCTTTATTGCCCAGGCTAACGGCACACCTACTGGAGAAAATCCCTCGTTGTTCAGATACAAATTTCCAAAATCATTAATACCACCATTAAACATCCCGGGCACGCTATGCATTATCAGAATGAATGCAACAGTGATGCGGAGTAGAAATGTTGCTGAAGAAATATTCATTTATTAAATCATGATTAATATGACTGGTCGATAAGATAATCAATATTCCGAAAACTACAAGTGGATAGAAAAATTGCAAACTGCTATCAACAGTCAAACTGCCTCAAATGATGATCAGTATGTTTGTAAGCCAAAATCCCGATTTGCTCCCTGGTCTTCTTACCAAAAAAATCATGAATAAAATCGGGACTCTTGTTCACTGCATAATTTTCCACCCCTTATATCCATTTCATTTTAAAAACGTAAAACTGAATCGCAGTTCTTCTGCGTCTATACACTTTTGTTACACAGAGAAGCAGCCGGAGATTAAATACAGGAGATTCACGGAGTTAACTTGATAGTTTGATATGAACCAAGGATCGGTTGCTGCCTGCTTTCCACCGTATACTATTTACCTGATGGTAGTGGCTTTTTTAAAGTAATACTTATCACTTACAACCTGCATCAGTTGTTCTCTGCGCTCTTTGTTCCTTTGTGGCCCTCTGTGTCCAAAATGCAGCCAATCAATAGGTGAATTGGTGAATGAGTGAATTTTGAAATAAGAAGTGCAAGTGAAAAGTAATAGCCAGAGGCTTTGGCTGTTCAACCAGTAACCCGCAACCTGCAACTGTTAACTGAATACCTACAACCTCAATTAGCTGCTAACTTACAACCTGCATCGGCTGTTACTTCCCAGTCAGCACTTCGCAATTCGTACTTCCTCAAACGGTCGCCTGATTTTGCAGATCAAACAATATTTTTTTCAGAGTGTCGATATGCCCCACCATCTCTGTATGTCTTTGCACCTGGTTTGCGATGAGCGTTTTATATCCTTTCTTTTCAGCATCCACCTGCATCTTTTTTAAGAGGTGTTTACGCTCTTCCATCATTCGCAGCGCTACCCACAAAGTGGTGCTGGCCGTTTCTGCCTGTTTAACAACAAGGTCCTTTTCCGTGTAGGCATGACCGATATGACAACGATAACGTTTCATGTGATCATCGCCCACATTCCACAAATTACCCCCGCAGTCTGGGCAGGCAAAAACACTCGTATCCCCAATTTCCTCTACATGTTCTATACCCACCGCTGTTGTTTCCGCAATTTTTGATTCAGCAATCACTTCTTTGGGTACCGGCACTTTTTTTCTATTCTTAAGTTTAGTAACCGAAGATATCAGGTTACCTATATCCTTTAACTTAATAATATAATCCACCTCCATATTGTTTATCACTGACTGCGCCATGTCAGGATACTCTGCCTCTTCGGGATCCTGTACAATGCAGATTCCCCCACTTCTTTTAATTGCCCACATACCCGAAGTTCCATCATCTAAAAGTCCACTGAGTATTATGCCTATAACATAGGAACTATATACTACTCCTGCTGAGCGAAACAGTACATCAATAGAAGGACGAAACCTGTTCTCCTCCGGGCCTCCACCCAAAATCAATTTTTGGCCTTTTACCACATATGCTGATTAGGCCTCGCTATATAAATATAATTTGCCTCTAACGCTCCACCGTTAACAACCAATTTACAAGGTATCGCACTTACCTCTTTAAGTCTGCGAACTACAAAATCGCCTATCCCCGTTCGGGATAAATGCAACACGATACAGTAGGCCACATTCAGACCGGATTTCAAATTGGCCACCATTTCCATTAGTGCATTTAACCCGCCGGCAGACGCTCCTATCACTACAATATGCTTTGGATGTTTGATCATTTTGATTCCTTGACTTCAACCGGAATTAATATTTCAAAAATTGCGCCCTCACCTAACATTCCTTTTGCAGTGACAATGCCATTGTGATTTTCAATAATTTTTTTGACGATGGCCAATCCAATTCCAGTACCCGGATACTCGTCTTTACTATGCAATCTCTGAAACACCTCAAATATCTTTCTGTTATACTCTTCTTCAAATCCTATACCGTTGTCTTCAATCACTATATGACTATAATCTCTTGATGGCAATAGTTCCGAATCGATAATTTTAGTATTTTTTACAACATTGCAGCTTATTTTAATTACAGGAGGCCTGAGTGGACTGGAAAATTTTAGCGAATTATGGATTATGTTAGTGATTGCCTGAACAAACTGAGATGGCTCTACATTTACTTCGCAGCGTTCACCAATGATGAATGTTGCATTTTTTTCCTGAATAACATCAATCAACTCAGTTTTCACTTCTTCAATAATAACATTCAGATCCATCTTTTGATATTTGCGGCCACGACTGTATTGCAAACTTGAAAAAGAAAGCAAATCTTTAATCAGCGTCTGCATCCGCAAAGCAGAATACCTTATTCTTTCGAAATAATCCTTACCATTATCAGTTAGTGAAACTTCACTTTCGAGTATCCTGTTAGCCAATGTCTGTATCTTTCTGAGCGGTTCCTGCAAATCATGACTGGCTACATATGAAAATGACTCGAGCTCTTTATTCAATATTTTAAGAGCCAGGTTATTTTCTTCAAGACTTATATTCGCCTCCCGTAAATCTGCTGTTCTTTCTTCCACAGCTTTTTCCAAAGCCAGGTTGTGTCCTGTAAGAATGGCTTTTTCCTTTTGAACGCCTTCCACGGCCCTGAGACGCGCTTCCGTAATATCAGCAATCGCAAGCAGTATCAGTTGCTCATTATGCAGTTTTTGTTTGATGCGTTTTGCATTCAGCAACATAATCTTTTCACCCAGTCGCGAAAATGTATGGGTCACTTCAAAATCATAAAACTCAGCATTCTTTGGTACGATATCTTCAAGTAGTTCCCGCAGGGCTGGGATATCCCACTCTTTATCGCCGATATTATACAACAGCATTCCTTCAGTTTCTTCAGGCTTCAGCGTAAATTTTTTATAGAACGATTTGCTGGCACTAACTATCCTGAAATCTTTGTCTAAAACCAGCAATGGTTCATGGATATTGGCAAGTATAGCATCTGAGTACTGATACGACTCATTTAGTAATTCATTACGGGTTTGCAATTCCTGATTGGTGGTGGTCAATTCTTCGTTGGTTGACTCAATCTCCTCTTTTGATGTTTCCAGTTCTTCGTTCACGCTTTGTAATTCTTCGTTGCTCGATACCACTTCTTCATGTGCACTTTGTAACTCTTCGATAAATGCTTCCTGATCCTGGGTAAAGGCGTGCATGTCGGCCTTTGCGGTACTTAAATCCTTCTCTAACTTGATAATCTTCCTGTCTTTTGCAAGCAAATTAGACTTACTGCTTTTTCCATCCTGCAAAAAAGTTTCAATAAGTTCTGGTTTTGTAAAAATGATCAGCAGCAAGGGCTCCTCCCAGTCAAGCGCAAGAGGAATGATCTGAATATTTACTATTTTATTGCCTGTTGCTGCTTTTACTTCAATTCCGGATTTCTGTAACTTCTCTTTTGTTTTTATAGCAATAGGAATGGAATGTCGAAGTTCAAATGCAATTTCAGGCGGCGACATTTTTAAAATACTCAAACTGGCTTTACCGGTTGGATGCCGCAGGAAAGCATCGGTGTTTCCCCGGAACTGAAGTATCTCCAAATTATGATTGATCACCACACTGGCAGGCACAAAGTCCGAAAGGAGGATCGCATCTATATCTTTATCGAATGAAATATTACCTGTAATTACATTTTTATTATCGGGGGATCCAACATCTTTTTTTTCTGTAGTGGCCTGGTGCATTCTTGGCTGCAATTCCGGTAAAACATAGCCGCGCGTATTTTTTTTCTTGGCGTAAATTTTAAACTTACTGCTGATATTGGCAAACAATTCACCGGATGTGCCAATTGTTTCTGATTTACCCAACATCAAAAAGCCATTGTCATTCAACGCATAGTAAAAAGTCCCCAGGGCTTTCTTTTGGGCTGGCGTATCGAGGTATATAAACAGGTTGCAGCAACTGATAAAATCAACACGTGAAAAGGGAGGATCGCGCAGGATATTGTGAGGGGCAAACACACACATATCGCGCACTACCTTAGCGATGCGAAATTTACTTCCCGTTTTAGTATAAAACCTTTGCAGTCTTTTCGGAGACACCATTTCAAGGTCAGTCTTGGAATACTCCCCAATACGGGCAACGGTAATGGCTTTTGCACTTAAGTCAGTAGCAAAAATCTGTACGGGTATATTGGTCTCCCGATCACCCTGAATTTCCAGGATAGTCATAGCAATGGAATACGCTTCTTCACCTGTTGCACATGCCGGTATCCAGATACGAAACTTCTCATTGGCAACTTTGCTTTTGAGCAATTTGGGAAACAGCGTAGTTTTTAAATAATCATGTGCATCAGTATCTCTAAAAAAATTAGTGACATTGATCAATAAATCCTGGTATAATAAATTAACTTCTTCCTTATTTTCAGTAATAAATATCGCATAGTCTTTCAACGAGGCTATATTATTCAGCAGCATTCGCCTGATAATCCGCCTCTTTATGGTGGGCATTTTATAATGACTGAAATCTACCTGCGTTTGTTTTAATAAAATGTTCAGAATGGCCTTCAGGTCGGGGTTGGAGTTTTCAATTTCAACTTCTGTTACCTTAACCTGTTTACGCTTTATATAATCCTGTTTGCTGATACGGATCAGTTCCAACGCAATCTCTTTAGGCGACAATACAAAATCTACAGCACCTGATGTGATAGCCGACTTAGGCATGCTGTTAAATTTCGCTGAATCATCCTGGGCAAAAGTCAATCCGCCTGCCGCTTTAATGGCAAGCAATCCTTTTGTGCCATCGCTTGCACTGCCACTCAGCACAACGCCGATCGTATCTTCCATATGCGTCTCAGCCAGTGAATTAAAAAACGTATCAATGGGTAGATGTACAATATGCTCCTTTGTCCTGGGCGTCAGTTGAATATGACCGTCGAGTACGGTCATTTCTTTATCGGGGGGAATTATATATAAATGGTCAGATTCCATCAAAATCCTGTCTGTTACTTCCAACACTTTCATTGTCGTTATCTTTGAAAGGATGGAAGTCAATATACTTTTGTGATCAGGGCTCAGGTGCGGAATATAAATGTAAATCATCCCGGTATCAGGCGCAAGATTTTTCAATAATTCAGTAATTGCTTCCAACCCACCAGCGGAAGCCCCGATGGCAACAATCTGTTTAGGCTTGCTTGCCCTTTTTTTACTACCGGCAGGTTTATCTTTTACTTTTGCAGGTGCTTTCTTCATTTCTGACACATTATTGGGGATTAATGAGGCAAACGAATTGTCAGTTCGTCTTTCATAGTCACTTTTTCCCGCAGGCTCAATTGCACCAGGTAAGGAAATAATATGCTGATTTAAGGTGTAATCCGCTAATTAACACTAAACGAAAAAGTGGATTTCCCTGCCTGCATTAGTTCCTTGTGAAACTTGCTCACCTTACACCCGTTTAGGTTCTCCAGCAGTTATCTTTCTAAAAGCCTCGAATAAGTGATTTAACCGATTGATTGCATGGGGTGACAGTATAGTGAAAGATACTGTATTTTTCCGGGTATAGCGCTGTGATAATATAATGCCAGTATGGCACTGTCTTAATTTGCTGAGTAGCCTGCTATTCCATACGAAAAGAGTAATCTGATTTTGCTTAGCAGCTGAGTCATTTAAAGTTCAGAGCAATTCATGTAAAAAATTCTTACAACAGAAATAAAAAATTATCTCTGTTTAAACCCGAGGAATGGTATTGCCAATCAATAGTTAACACCTGTAATAATGATTGTTTGAGAAGCGATAAATTTTCCGGCTTCTTAATATAAATATTCGCTCCATTTAGAAACGTTCGATCTATATCTTTTTCTGATGATGATGTTGAATAAACCGCGACTGTCAGCCGTTTCAATCTTTCACTTTTCCTTATTTCGATCAAACATTCCAATCCTGACTTTTTAGGCATATTAAGATCCAGGAAAATAATATGGGGGAGTTGAGATGATGGCTCATTTAAAAAGTTCATCAATTCAACACCATTATTCACTGTTTTGACTGAGGTATGTATTTTTAAACTTTCAAAAGCTTCTACAAAATCAACCCGATCATCTTCATTGTCATCAGCCAATAGTACATATACTAATTGATTCTGCATAATTAAGCATTAAAATTAGTATAAGAAAATGTCAGCTATTTAGATTCTCTATACCAAATTTCTTCTTTGATTGATAATTCTCCTGAATCTGGAAGGAGTAAAACCCGTAGTATTCTTAAACTGCATGCTGAAATGCCCAACACTGCTGTAATTCAATCTCCATGCAATCTCGGTAAAAGTAAGTACATCAGCAGCTATAATTTCTTTAGCCTTTTCTATTTTCTGTAAAATGATATAGTTTTCAATAGTGGTAAAAGTAAGCGCTGAAAAGACACGTGAAAGATATCTATAGTTAATATTAAGCGCCTTTGACAAATAACAGGAATTTTTATCAACCGTGATATTTTCTCCCTTTTCAATTAACTCTCTGATAGCATCTTTTATTTTCAGAACTATTAAGTCTTCAGGATCTGCTGCTATCTGAACACCAAATCCATGAAAGATCTTATTAAGTTTGTCAAAACTAAATTCAGGAATTTGTTGGTCGATTTGAAGTTCACTCCTGTTCAGGAGTGTAAATTTTAATCCCGAATTTTTTAACTGATCCTGTACGACTCTTCTGCATATTGCTTCCATGTCGTAGATAAGATGATAGATCATATTCTACTGCATCTTTTAAACATCATGGCCAACCAGTTGTTGCGAAATGTAGCATCCAGGCCTAATGCGGTGCAATTGAACACAGTATAAATTTCATTCCCTGCTCAAAGACATGGAAACATGATCAGAAAAAGTCTAGTCAAATTTCCTATTTGACTCCAACCAAACTTGAATGTCAACCAGTTTACATTCAAGGATAAAATGGTTTACCGTTTCAAAAATAAAAGCCTGTTAAGCTTAAACAGTATCCTGTTTTAGAAATGAATTAAAGGCTGTGTATACAGCCAGCTTGATTAATCTTTCCTTGAGTTAAAAACCACACTGCGTAGCAAAGTACTCTATTGAGGCTAAAACTCTACATAATTACAAAAGGTGCTTAACACCTTTTAAATCAAATTCCACCTTGATGTTTTAATATAAGGGTGCGCCTTCGTTTCATCAAAATATACATCTTCCAGATCCTCATCGGGGATTAAATATTCATTTTCCGACATTGGTTGGTTTCGAATATTTTCTGTCTGCTGTTCATCGTCAGGAAGATTTATCGACAGCTTTTGTCCTGGGTCAAAAGTCTGATGTAAGTTTGGTTCCATGATCTAAAATTTAGTTATTAAGTAATGATTTATAAAGATGTCAAAATCATTTTCAACAATTGTTATATGGTTTGCAGCAAACCTTACAACATTTGATGATTTGCACTAAATAACTATCCACCGGGACTAATTAGCTTGAAAGATTATTGGTGATCCCACTACACCCGGAACTCAATCGCTATCGCGATCAGATAACACCTAATTTTTTATTGTTTTCTGATTCTTCGCCCCTAATACGTTGCCAATAGCAATAAAAATATTGAAGCAAATACCCTGATAGCAAGTATTAAATTTGTCGTCTTAGGGATATTGTGAGAACTAGCTTGCGCAGCAAACCAAACAAGAAGGTTAAAAATTAAAGCTAAAATAAATATAATCTTCAGACCTATTATCAATTGTTTCATAACTAAATAGGAACTGGTAGTTGTTTTTCGTTTTGCATTTTGCCCTAAAACTCTCATTTAATAATACCTGTAAAACTTACTCAATTTTTAATTATCTATTGTAATTCTTACCTAAGCATATCCGTCTTCGATCGTCGTCGAATAATGTTTTTATTTCGATTCACTCATTCCGATCAGATTTTTATTTATACGCGACATACAACAATCAATTTACAGCCTTCTGTTATTCACAACTGTTGAGACGCTGGCATACACTAATTATCTATATGCATTACGTATCCGATTCCTGATTCTACTTAGTGATTCCGGCTTGACACCCAAATAACTGGCGATGTGATATAACGGTACCAATTCAAATATTTCCGGTCTTGTTTTTAGTAAATT
>JANPJC010000024.1:0-9351 GCA_031425315.1 Chitinophagales bacterium | reverse complement strand
CAACTACTTTCCTATGGCGGGCTTTAATGTAATGGCAGGAGTGAATTTGCGTTTCTAAACAGTATGCCCCCCATCAGAGAAAAATCATCAGATGGGGGGCATATTACTCAAACCTTGATAGTCGGTTTACTATTCTTTACTCCAGTAATCAACCACCAGCACCTTATCAATATGAGGGCCGGCGATATCAATAAATGCTTTATGATCGGGATGAGGGAGATAGTCGTCGCGGTCTTTATCGGAAGAAAATCCTACCAGGAAACAATGCGTAAATCCCTGGGCTAGGTTTTCGGGGCTCACATTTGTACCCCATTCAAAAGTTTTAATAGTCTTCAATTTTTTTGACAATCCTCTGAACGCATCTTCAATTTTCTTTACATCTTCGGGACTGCTGCTGTCTTTAAACTTAAACAGCACTACGTGACGTAATATTTTCTTCTCTGTAAGCATGTTGGAAGTTAAAATCGTTGCGGCAAGCAATGTGCAAACAATCAGTGTGATTTTTTTCATTGTACAATTTAATTTATGGTATCTAATATTTCTCTCTCCAGGCTAACATTCCACCCGTAAGATTTTTCACATTTTTGAATCCCATAGTTTCAAGTAACAAACAGGCCTGTCCGCTGCGGTTCCCACTACGGCAATACACAATTACTTCTTCATCTTTCATTGCATCCAGTTCATCTACTTCAAAACCCTGCACTTTCCCGAGTGGATGTAAAATGCCACCGATATTAAAATCAGCGTTTTCATGTGGCTCTCTTACATCTACCAGATTTAATTTTTCACCGGCTTCAATTCGTTTGTGTACCTCATCAATAGTAATCGTTTGCATATCAATTCAAGTTTAGTATTCAGATTTATTTTCTTTCGGTTGTATGAGCGTTGTACTGTCTATTTTTCTTTCCGGTTTTTCACTGCTTAATTTTATGTCAATCATCTGCCCTGCTCTGATTCTGTTTATTCTTTTGTCTTCAGTGAGGCGCTCAGGGTTTTGCCAATACACAAAGCCGGCGGTTGTATCTTTCAGATCAGGATCCAATACTACGAATAAATCTATTCCATTGGCTTCCATTAATGTGAGCGCTTCGATGTAAGGCAGGCCAAAAAGATCGGGTACAGGGACTTCTTCATTACCAATACCGGCACCTAAAACAAGCGAAATTTTTTCTCCCATCGATATTTTTGTTCCCGGCCTGATGGTGCTTCCATCGAACAACTGATCCTTTACAGCATTTTTGGCAATGTCGGGTACAAAACTAGTATCCCCTAATTTCAAACCTTTTGATCTCAATTCCAATTCTGCATTTCTAAAACTCATCCCCACCAGGTTTGGCATATCAATTAAAGGAGCCGAAGCCCTGTTGATTGTTAAGTAAATGGTGCGGTTAACCTTTACCGATGCATCAGGATCCGGAAACTGTTTGTATACCACCGATGGGGCAATGGTATCAAAATATACAGAATCCTGCACCACCACATCAAAACCCTGTTTCTCGAGAGATGAAGATGCTTCCAGGAAGGTTTTACCTTTTACATCAGGTACACGCAGGTATTCGCCATGGTTGGTCCAGACACTGAGCATGTAAAAACAAAGGAGAACGAGTAAAACGGAAATGCCGATTCCAAGTAAAAGATTAACCCAAAGCGGCTTTTTTGTCATTGATGATAACATGCTATTATTTAACTTTTGACTTATAGTAATTCCACAGCAGCTTTGCCTGATTTTACAGTCAATGCTTCCTGCACCAGATCTGTATAAAACTGTTTCAGATCAATTCCCATCGCCCTTACCTGTTGTGGTACAATACTGGCTTCGCTTTGACCGGGAACAGTATTGATCTCAAGTAAATAAGGTTCATTTACTTCTTCATTATAAATAAAATCCATCCTCACTATTCCACTGCAATTAAAAATATCATATACCGCTTTTGCCGTCTTTCTTACTTTGTCAGCTATCTCCTCACTGCATTCTGCGGGAGTTATTTCTTTGGATTTTCCTTCATATTTGGCAGCAAAATCAAAAAAATCGTTTTCGGAAAGTATTTCTGTAAAGGGAAGGGTTACGACCTTACCTGCCTTTTTATATACACCGATAGTAAATTCCCTTCCGCTGATAAACTCTTCAACCAATACCTGGTCATCTTCTTTAAACGCCTTAATCAGGGCTCCTTCCAGTTCAGTTGCTTCAGTTACTTTACTCATACCAATGCTGGAGCCACCATTGTTTGGCTTTACAAAAAGAGGCAGATGGAGAGAAGATAATATGGATTCCGGACTCATGGGGCTGTGGCTGAACAAGTGCAATGATCTTGCCACTCTGATTCCTGAAAAAGCTGCTACTGCTACTGTATAGCGTTTATTGAATGTGATGGCAGAAGTCGCCGCATCACAGGAAGTATAGGGCAAACCGACCAGATCGAAATACCCCTGCAAACGACCGTCTTCGCCAGGTGTACCATGAATACCAATAAATACTGCATCAAAATAAACGGTTCCTGAATCCAGGGGAAGTGAGAAATCGGTTCGGTTAATTGGAACTTTGCGGCCCTCTGCCGTTGGATGGAACCACTCTTCCGGCGTTATATCGATTCTATAAACATCGTAAATAGACTTATCAAGATGATTTTCAATGGTTATGGCACTTTTGTAAGAAATTACTGCCTCGGAAGAATACCCTCCCGTAACAAAAGCGATCTGCGGTTTACGCATGGAATTGGTCTTTTGGACAAAGAAAATGAAAAGAAACTAAATGAAACCCAAATTCGGGCGGGATATTACTGAAAAGCAGTTATTGCTGATCAAATACCAGTTCGCCTAACCCCTGGGTACTTGCATCAAGTAAAAACTTCCATTTGCCATCGGATTGCTTTCGCCAAACGGTAATGTAGGTCCCTTCCTGCCTGCTTGTATCTCCTGTTAAAGAGTATAGCCCGTAGGTAAAACCCATATCACCAGAAGCCGCCATATCACCACCCTTGGGATCCCAGTCTAATTTAAAGGTGCTATCGTTTATTCCACTTACATATTGGACTGCCTCTGCACCAATAATAGGTTTGTTATTGTCACGTAGCAAAATGCCGTCCTCAGCCATATATTCCAGAAAAGCCTTCCGGAACCCTTCTTCTTTGGCAAGGTTTGAAAAGTCGACATCTGTTTGCTGCATCTCATTTAATGCCTTAACTCTTTCGTCATCCTTCTTAAAAGTGAGATTACAGGAGAGAAAAGTAAACAGGGCAACGACAATCAGCGGTTTCATGAGATTAATTTAAAAAATGAAGGGCGAAGTATTTGATCACTTCACCCCTGGCAGGAAATAGTACCCGCCTGTATTTGCTGCAACAGCAACAATCCAATATGATTAGAAATGCATTTTTTCCTTTTTCGCCAGCAATTCGTCTACTGTTTCCACGTACATTTCATCAGGTACACAACAATCTACCGGACAAACAGCAGCGCATTGCGGTTCTTCATGAAAACCCTGGCACTCAGTACATTTGTTGGGAACGATATAATAAGTGTCATTTGCAATCGGGGTATTCTTATCATCTGCATCCACAACTGTGCCATCAAGCAAAGTGAAAGAGCCTTTAACTGTAGTGCCGTCAGCAACAGCCCATTCCACACCACCTTCATAAATTGCGTTGTTGGGACATTCCGGTTCGCAAGCGCCGCAGTTGATACATTCGTCGGTTATCTTAATTGCCATAATTTAAACAAATTTTAATGGGTTGATTCTGGTTTATTTTTGCATTCTTTCAAGGCGGATAAAGTTAAAATAAATAGCAATAACTGTGCAAATGAAATTACAACAACGCATCAATATCTTAAAAGAACTGGGTGAATATATGCAGTCTGAGGACCCTTCCTGGCTGGAAGCTAAATCGATGGCTTCCAGGGCCAATGGCTGGTTTATACCTTCATTTATAGATAGTGCCGTAACAGGCATCGCAAAAAATTTTCTCGACGAAGAAAAGTTAGAAAAATGGGTCGGTTCTTACCCTTTAAAAGATAATCCCGGGGAGATAAGCACTGTAGGCGTGGTTATGGCTGGCAATATACCGCTGGTCGGTTTTCAAGATTTTTTATGCGTGTTCGGTTCGGGACATCATCAAAGAATAAAATTGTCATCAAAAGATAGTGTGCTGTTGAAGCATGTGGCCGGATATCTGGTACGAGCGGATGAGTCATGTGCACAGGTGTTTAGTTTCAGCGAATTGTTGAAAAATTGCGACGCATACCTTGCCACCGGATCGAATAATTCAGCAAGATACTTCGAACAGTATTTCGGTAAATACCCGAATATCATCCGGCGCAATCGCACATCCGTGGCCATTCTCGACGGAAACGAAACAGAAGATGAACTGAATTTGCTTGCTGATGACATTCAACTGTATTTTGGACTGGGTTGCCGGAACGTGACGCAGTTATATGTTCCTGAGGAGTACGATTTTGTCCCACTGTTGAGTGCATTAAAAAAGTATGATTTTCTGATCGACGATCATAAATACAAAAATAACTTTGACTATAATCTCGCCATTCAACTCATCAATCACCAGTTTTATATGACGAATAGTTCTTTGCTGCTGATTGAAAGCCCTTCTCTTTTTTCACCGATTGCACAGCTGCATTATCAGTATTACAGTGATAAAGACAAATTGACAGCTAATCTTCCCTATCAGCAGATACAATGCATTGCTGGCCATGGCTATACGCCGTTTGGAAAGGCTCAACAACCTGAGTTAACCGATTATGCAGATGGTATCGACACTATGACTTTTTTGTGCGCTTTATAGCCGTCTGACTGAACTTATTAACGCTCAGCTGGTTTAAAACAATAAATTAATTGTAAATCGGTTATCTCATCATTTGAAGGTGGTTTAATGTACCGACGATTTTGTAAATTTGGATACACACCATCTACGAAGACCTTAATAATTCTTTGTTAAATGGGTTGAGGGGGTAACTGAAATTCAGTCAGCTTCGTTTATTTGTATAGTGCTGAGGCACGTAATTTGAAACAAGAATTTAATATCATAAAAGAAAAGAAAAATGAAATTTAAACAAGTACTGTCTGTCATTTTGATCAGTGCAGCTACTACGCTCACTGTACTTTTTGCTTACAACAAATACACTCAGAAACCACTGACTATCCAGGAAACAATCGGGAAAGTGCCTGCGAACTACGTGGGATTATTTGACAGTAACAATAATATTCCCGGTCAACCGGTGGATTTCCAACAGGCGGCGCAGGTGGCGACTCCTTCAGTTGTACATATCACCACCGTAATTGGAAAAAACCAGGCGAGTAATAATTTGCCACGCCGGAAAAATCCTTTTGCTGACATCTTTGGCGATGACTTTTTTGAATATTTTGAAGGACCACAGGGCAGGTCAATTCCTTCCCGCGCCAGCGGGTCAGGTGTTATCATCAGCGAAGATGGATTTATCGTTACCAATAATCACGTGATCGATGAAGCCGATGAGATCAAGGTGACATTGAATAATAAAAAATCATTTGTTGCGAAGCTCGTTGGTACTGATCCAAGCAGTGATCTTGCATTACTAAAAATTGAAACTAAAGGTTTACCCTTCGTTTTATATGGTAATTCTGACAATGTGAAAGTTGGACAGTGGGTACTTGCGGTAGGATATCCATTAAATCTCGAAACTACGGTGACAGCAGGTATCATCAGTGCCAAAGCCCGTTCTTTAGGATTGAATGCGCGTAAGAGCAATACACCGATTGAATCATTTATTCAGACTGATGCAGCTGTTAACCAGGGTAATTCAGGGGGTGCATTGATTAACACAAACGGTGAGCTTGTAGGTATTGTATCAGCCATTGCTTCGCCAACAGGGGCTTATGCCGGTTATTCTTACGCTATTCCAGTTAACATTGTAAAGAAGATTATTAATGATCTTCTGCAATTTGGAACAGTTCAACGTGCATACCTCGGTATTACATATTTACCAGATAGTGCTCCGGAAAGTGAAAAGGAAAAAGTGGATTATAAAGAAGGTGTTGGTGTTTTGGTACGGGAAGTTTCCAAAGATGGTGCAATGGCAGGTTCAGGTATACAAGCCGGAGATTATATCACTAAAGTAAATGGTATTAAAGTAGGCAGTGG
Source organism: Chitinophagales bacterium (assembly GCA_031425315.1). Lineage (GTDB taxonomy): Bacteria > Bacteroidota > Bacteroidia > Chitinophagales > Chitinophagaceae > Pollutibacter. The sequence goes on along the minus strand of JANPJC010000024.1, from coordinate 3,220 downwards.
TAGTGAAATGGTAGAACAGATTGCGGGATACAAACCAGGTGATAAAATCTCTGTCGGCTATCTGCGTTCGGGCAAAGAATTTAATACGCAGGTGACTTTGAAAAACAGATCCGGAAGTTATGATGTTGTGAAAGTCAGTGCACTGGAAGTTTTTGGCGCCGACTTCGCAACACTTGATCCTAAGAAAGCGAAAGAGTTTAGTGTGAAAGGAGGAGTGGTGGTTCAGAAAATTAAAAGTGGTGCGATCGATGATCAAACCAAAATGAGAGATGGATTTATCATCACGAGAGTTAATGATCAGGACATCACTTCCACTGAACAGCTCAATTCCGTTATCAGTAAAGGTCAGAAAAGAATTCTTTTAGAAGGGTTTTATCCAGGCTACGAAGGAGCTTATCAGTATCCAATCGAATTGCAATAATTGATAGATAGTATTTAGAAAAAACTCCGGGCCAGAGAAAGTCCGGAGTTTTTTTTTCTTAGTCTTCAGTCTGTAGTCTTTAGTCAGCAGTCTTTAGTCGGGAGTCTTAGTCAGGAGTATAAGTCCGGAACAGATAGATAGTTTGAACTCCTTGTTTTGATTGCCTTTCACTTTATACTTCGCCCTTCGTACCTTGCACTTGCCTCAAATTCACTCATTGACTCATTCACACATTCACCTGCCAAAGGCATTCACGTTTCACGATTCACGATTCACGCGGCTGTTACTTCGCACTTCTCACTTCTCACTTGTTTCGTTATCTTTGAAACCGCACATGAAAACCTTTAACGTTCCCATAATATACAAGAGTCCGTTAATCACTGCTATCAAACAAAAAAGAAAGCAGGATGATAAAATGAAGAAAGACCTGAGTCCAACGCTATTGGATTTTGGACCGCTTCAAATTTATCTGGCCCGTCATTTTGGATTTTGTTATGGAGTGGAAAATGCTATCGAAATTGCATTTCGTACCGTTGAAGAAAATCAGGGCAAAAATATATACCTGCTTAGTGAAATGATTCATAATCCATTTGTGAATGATGATCTCCAGGCGCGTGGGGTGAAATTTATGATGGACACTTATGGCAATCAATTAATTCCTCTTGATAATATCCAGGAAGGAGATATTGTAATCATCCCGGCCTTTGGTACTACGTTGCTAATTGAAGATCAACTGAGAGCCAAAGGAGTGCAGACAGAAAAATATAATACTACTTGTCCATTTGTTGAAAAAGTTTGGAACAGAAGCGAGCAGATAGCTAAAAAGGGATATAGCATTGTTGTACATGGTAAGCCTACACATGAAGAAACACGTGCAACTTTTTCTCACAGTGAGGCACATGCGCCAACTGTAGTGGTGAATGATATGGCAGAAACAATTGCCCTCGGTAAATATATCACGGGAGAAAAACCGGCAGCTGCTTTTTATGAAGAATTCAGTGGTCGCACCAATCAAGGTTTTGATATTGAAAAGGATCTGCAACGGTTTGGTGTAGTGAATCAAACCACAATGCTTGCTTCAGACACACAGGCAATTGCCGATTATCTGAAACAGCTTTTATTAAATCATTATAACCTCAACGAACAAACGATAAGTGAAAGATTTGCCGATACCCGTGATACTTTGTGTTACGCCACAACAGATAACCAGGGCGCTGTGGCCGGTATGCTGGAACAGCTTGCGGATATCGCAATAGTTGTTGGTGGAAGAAACAGTAGCAATACCTCTCACCTGGTGGAGCTTTGCGAAAATGTATTGCCCACATTATTTATCAGATCAGAAGATGATCTGCTTTCTGCTTCTACTGCACGTGATTTCAACTGGCGCACAAAAGTTGAATCAATCAAAGAAAATTTTCTTCCAAATTCGCCTGCACGCATTCTCATCACCAGCGGTGCCTCCTGTCCTGATGCAATAGTTGAATCCGTCATCCGTAAACTGGTTTCTTTCTATCCAGGTTCTGCGGATATGGAGGAGATTACTTCGAAATGGAAAGAGCCCTTTTGAAGTGAATGTGTGAATGGGTCAATGGGTGAATCAACAGCCGCCGCCTGCGTCAATCGTGAAACGTCAATAAACAGCCGTAAGTGGTGAATGTGTGAATATGTCAATGGGGGAATAACAGAAAGATGCTTCCCTCTCATGAAGTCTCCGTGTGTCTCCCTGTATTACCCTCCGTGTATCTCCGCGTCCATGTGAAATTTGCTGTTGAACATAAAACTTAAAACGTATAACCTGTATTGGCTGTTCTGGCAGCGGCAAGGCATGCCTTGCCGCTACTTTAGTCCACCGGTGACTAAAAGGCTGTTAACCTAAAACCTGCAACCTAAAACCCGTATTAGCTGTTCCTCCTGTGTCCTTTGTTCCTTTGTGGCTCTCGGTGTCCAAACATCTTGAGAATTATCGAGACAGCAGCTGGGAGGTGAATAGGTGAATGGGACAATGGGTGAATCAACAGCCGCCGCCAGCGTGAATCGTTCCCGCTTTAAGCGGGATACAACGACAATAAACAGCCGTAAGTGGTGAATGTGTGAATAAGTCAATGGGGGAATTTTGAAATGAGAAGTAAGACACTGCTTATTGCTTACTTCTCACTCTTTACTCCTAAGCACCGGCAAATGAATTTTAAAAGTAACAGAAATAATCCTGACTAATATAATCATCAATGCCGCAATCACTTCAGTTAAATTTGTTGAAAGTCCTAAATTAATACAGCCGAAATAAACGACACCACCTGCCACACAGGCAAGTGCATAAATATCTTTCCTCAACAGTAATGGTACTTCGTTTAACAATACATCCCTAACCAAACCCCCAAAAGTTCCTGTTATTGTTCCCATTACAATACAAACCCAAAAAGGCAAATTCATCTCAATGCTCTTGCTGATACCTACAATCGTAAATAGTCCCAAACCAATTGTATCAAACAGAAACAGTGTATGTTTCCATCTGAAAATATTTCCCTTAATTAGTATAGTTACAATCAATGCCACGCCAGTCGTTAGAAAATATTTGCTGTCCAGCATCCAGAACGGCGTTACACCCAGTAAAAGATCACGTACTGTACCGCCGCCAATGGCAGTCACCAATCCAATCAGGTAGGCTCCAAACCAATCAACCTGTTTGCCTGACGCCAATCTGATACCACTGATGGCGAATGCAAAAGTTCCCATTAAATCCAGCAGTGTGGTAAATAAGCTTTCCAAATTTTTATTATAAATGATGAAGTGAAAAAAGGT
>JANPJC010000023.1:0-24058 GCA_031425315.1 Chitinophagales bacterium | reverse complement strand
AATACTGGTTGTGAGTTTTAAGTTGTAGATTTTAGGTAGAGCTGCATCATATCTATCGTCTGTTCCTCCGTTAACCTCAAAACCTCCGCTCAACTCTGTGGCCAACTGGAAGTCTTTAGACAGCAGTACTAAGTCACCAGTATCTGGAAAAGTAATTACAATTTTAACGAGCTTGATTTTCTCAAGATATCTCCGTGAATCTCCTGTCTTTTATCTCCTGCTGTTTCTCCGTGTAACAAAATGTGGTAGCGGGTTGCTGGTTGCTGGTTAACAGCCAATACAGGTTGTGGGTTCTAAGTTGTAGGTTTTAGGTAGAGCTGCATCATATCAATCGGCTCTTCCTCCGCTAACCTCAAAACCTCCGCTCAACTCTGTGGCCAACTGGAAGTCTTTAGTGAGAAGTCTTAAGTCATTAGTATCTTTCGCCAGAGAAAAGAAAAATGAGGATGTTAAAAATCCGTATCAATGTGTGGTCCAGGTAGTGAAATTTAAATGATAGCGGGCTTAAGAAAACTGATCATCCTTTTTATTGTCGCATCTTTTTTTCCACTGTGCGCGAAAAGCTTGTTTTTCTTCATCAGTCATATTCTTCCATTTTTCTCGGAGGTGTGCTGGCGGACCGCCGAAGCGACTATTTCCAAATCTGCCTGAAGGCCTGAAGCCACCGGTTAATATGCGTACAAGAATGATTAAACCAACAGACTGCCAATAAGTGATCAACTTCAAAGAAAGCAGTTCAGGTAAAATTGCATTCCATAATAACATCACAACAATACCGCCTAACGCAAGCATTATGATAAACCGCATTAAAAAGAAAAAAGGCATTTTTCTGCGTCCGAAGTTTCCACTTGAATTTGTCATGATGCACTTTTAATAATTTAATAGATCGTTGTACAGATATTGAAGACGCTTACGAAGGTGTAAAACGGCATATCGCTTTCTGCTGATAACTGTTTTTATGTTTTCTCCGGTTTGATTGGCAATTTCCTGCAGCGTTTTGTCTTCTAATTCGTTTTGCACAAACACCATCCGTTGATTTTCCGGAATTTCTTCAAGGGCCACCCATAACTCTTCCCAAAAAAGGTTACGGAGATGAACGATTTCAGGATCATCGTCGTTTGAAAATAATATCTCACTAAATATTTGTCCCCCATCTTCATCATCTGCCATAAAATCTTCCAGGAGATCAGGCGTTTTCTTTCGATATTTATCAGTGATCTTGTTTCTCGCTACCGTAAATAGCCATCCGCTGATCTGTTCAATCGTTTCAGTGGATGTTGAGTTAGAATACTGGTACCATACATCCTGCAAAATATCTTCGGCATCTTCATCAGAATTTACTTTTCCACGAATAAAATTGAACAGCTTTGTGCTGTACTCTTTCACTGTGTTAACAATCTGCTGACCCGCACTTTCTGCCATTGGATGATTTTCTGCCTCTGCCATTAATAGTGAAGACGCATGAGTCTGGTAATTACTTTAATCAGTCAGCGAAAAGGCAACATATTTATCTCCAGACCGGGTATTTAGTTTTCCGCCACCGCAAGCAATTACTATAAACTGTTTGCCCTTAACACTGTAAGTGCTGGGCGAGGCGTAACCCGCTGCAGGTAATTGAGCAGTCCATAATATCTGTCCATCTTCTTTATTGAAAGCCCTGATTTTTTCATCGCGGGTAGCCGCTATGAAAATTAAACCCGAACCGGTGACTAAGGGCCCGCCATAATTATCTGTACCTGTTGCAGGCAATCCCTTTTTAATCAGCTCAGGATACTCTCCCAATGCCACCTGCCATTTACGATTACCCGTATTTAAATCGACGGCGGTAAGCGTGCCCCATGGTGGTTCGTTTACCGGATACCCATTGCTGTACCATCGATTGTATCCGGTATGCCGGTAAGGAATTTGATTTCGGGTATCCTTGGCAATAAAAGTTTCAGCTGTTGAACTTTTATTTAATAAATAGTCTCTTACAACAACAATCTGTTCCACCGTTAAATGTGCAAACGATGCCATCCTACCTTGTCCTTTCTGGATGATGTTAAATACCTGCTGTGCATTTAACCTTTTATCTGCATCAGTTAAAGCAGGATATGTTCCATCATGTGATCCTTTTTTGTCGGCACCGTGGCATGACGAACAATGTTGCATATAAACCTTTTCACCGGGAGAAAAATTTGCATAGGGATCTATTGCCGGTAGTAATGTAGTATAACATGGAATCTCTTTAGCAGGGACATATAAAATTCCACTTTCATCCGCTGCAGCACCACCCCATTGTGCTCCTCCATCGGTGCCGGGAAAAAATATTGTCATTTTTTCCGTAATTGGAATATATGGTGAGCCGGTCCGGGCCTGCTTCAATACAGCAACGAGTGAATCTTTATTGCTGACCAATTTGTTGAAATCATTTTCAGTAAATGCCTGCCGGGTAAATGGTAAAGGCTTTACCGGAACTGGTTGGGTGGCGTATGGAAATTCTCCATTTACTGCTTCCTGAGCAAAAGCTTTTTCTTCAATAGGAAATACCGGTACTCCACTAACACGATCGAAAACAAAAACAGTTCCCTGTTTGGTGATCTGTACAACAGCATCAATTTTTTTTCCATTGACCCGGATCGTTACAAGGTTGGGTGGACAGGGAGTATCACGATCCCATATATCATGATGTACAAACTGGTAGTACCATAATAATTTTCCAGTGGAGGCATCAAGCGCAAGAAGGCAGTTGGCAAACAAATTGGCTCCTTTTCTATTGCCACCGTAAAAATCAAAAGCTGCAGAACCGGTTGGTGCGTATACAATTCCTCTTTCCCGATCTATTGCCATACCGGCCCAAACATTAGCACCACCAATATTTGTTCTTGCATCTGCAGGCCAGGTATCAGCTCCTTTTTCTTTGTTTTCAGGAATGGTTTTGAAAGTCCATACCAGTTTACCTGAGTGCACATTATAGGCGCGGACGTCGCCCAGCATTGCAGTTTCAGTTTCCGCAAGTCTTGCACCGGTAATAAGCAAATCTTTGTAAATGGTGTTAGGTGTATTAGATGAAACATATTCGTCGCTTTGTGGCCTTTTTATTCCTATCGATAAATCAAGTTTTCCGCTATCACCAAATGAAGTAATTAAATGTCCTGTTGATGCATCCAATGCGTAAATCCATTTGCCCCCGCCGAAAAAAACTCGCGCGCCAGCGCTGTCTGAATAATAAGTGAGTCCTCTGCTGATTGTTGCGCTAACGTCGGGTAAAGATGATTTCCATAATTCTTTGCCGGTAGCTGCATCAAGCGCGAAAGGCTGGGTGGCGGCATTCACTCCATATAATATACCATCAATTATGATAGGATTACATTGCATCTGAGACCGGTTTCTAACAGAATCTGTGCCGCCGGAGGAATATTCCCAGGCTACTTTGAGTTTGGAGAGATTGGCGCTATTGATTTGCGAAAGATTTGAAAAATGATTTCTTGCTCCATCTCCGTTATATTCCACCCAGTCTGCATTTTTGACGCCTGAACTATTTGATTGTTGGCATCCCTGAATAAATAATGATATCAATAAAAAAAAGAATATGCAAAGCCGGCAGAAGCTATAATTCGAAACGTGTTTCATTTACAAGATTATAAAACAATGTAAGAAATAATCGGGCATAGCGATGCGCTGTATTAAGTATCCACCGAGGCATTAACAGGAACCCAGCAACCTAGTTACAGGTTTTTTATGTAAATTGAATGCTATTTAAACAGACTTAAACCTCTTAATTTTTGCCGTATGTCTATTTCACGCAGAGTTTTTTTAAGAAACAGCGCACTCACAGCCACCGCAGCTGCATTATTTTCAAATCAGTTATTTGCAGGTGCACCTAAAGGAGAACTTACAGGTGTACAATTATATTCCATAAGAGAAGAAATGAAAGCGGACCCGATGGGCACATTGAAAGCGCTGGCTGCCATGGGTTACAAACATGTTGAGCATGCCAATTATATTGACCGCAAATTTTATGGCTGGTCAGCAAAAGACTTCAAAAAAATACTGAATGATCTCGGTATGAAAATGCCCAGTGGTCATACTGTACTGGCAGGTCGCCATTGGGATGCTGCTAAAAAAGACTTTACTGATCAATGGAAGTTTACTGTTGAAGATGCAGCAATAATGGGCCAGCGTTTTGTAATTAGTCCTGCATTAATGGAGGAGAACAGAAAAACACTGGATGATATTAAAGCATTTATGGAGATCTTTAATAAGAGCGGAGAATTATGTGCTAAATCAGGAATGAAGTTTGGTTACCACAATCATGATTTCGAATTTAGTCAGATGCTGGGTGATAAAAATCTTTTTGATATTATCCTCACTGAAACTGATCCTAAACTCGTGATACAGCAGCTGGATATTGGCAATATGATTAATGGCGGGGCGAAGGCTCTTGACATCATGCAAAAATATCCCGGACGATTTGAGTCGATGCATGTGAAAGATGAAATTGCTGCAGCAGCAGGAAGTCATGAAAAATTCGAGTCAACAATTCTGGGTAAGGGTATCGTTCCGGTAAAAGAAGTTATTGATCTCGGTCGTAAATACGGTACCAAACATTTCATCATCGAACAGGAATCTTACCAGGGAATTAAACCGCTGGATTGTATGAAAGAAGACCTGGCGATTATGAAGAAATGGGGATACTGAGGGAAGTGTGAAGTGAGAAGTGCAAAGTGGGAAGTAAACAGCCGGCGCAGAGACAAAATTTTTTAATGATGAGAATTCCCAAAATTAATATTTCATTAAAACTAAAAAACCGCCAGGTGGCGGTTTTTTAGTTTTAATCAACGGGAGACATTGACAGTCTTTCCGCTGTTTTCTAAAACTTTTATTACTTTCCGATAGTACCTTTCGCAGGTTTCACGATCCTTACCGATACACACCACACCAAGCTTACCAAATTGCGAGAGTGCTCCAATGAGATGAAAGGTTACACCCTCCTGTGAAGATGCATCATAGTGTAATCCATTACAAATTGCCATATCCACCAGGTCCATTGGTGCAAGGCCATGATACTTCTCATTGTACAAATTATCTGTGGCAAAATAATACCGCGGCTGTCCACTGGCGGTTAAATATTCACCTGTATCCGGTTGATAATTGCCATCAGTTAAAAATTGTAACATAAGGTAAGGATGAGTTGTTCCCCCCTTTCTTAAATTGATTTCAATCGCATAATGTTGCCATTGACCATCAACTTTAATAGAAAGAAAATCTACTGAAAATCTTCCCAGCACTCCCCTTTCTTTAAGATATCTTGCAACAGTCTTTCCTATCGCGCCGATCTCTTTATTGTATTCAGGATCGGCAGGAAAAGATGCCCCTAAAAATACCTGGCCGGATTCCCCTCCTAACAGCTGATCATGTGTACTTGAAATCTCCGGCTCTCCAATAGGATTGACGCGGCATTGCACAGAAGGTGAAGTTTTAATTTCACCATCAATAAAACATTCAACAATGCCGCCCATCTCTTCAAACTTTTCCATGAACTTGACATAGTTCATATCTCCTGCAACAATCTTTGTAAAGCTTTCTATATTACCAGCTATCCATTGACGTAAGTTATCAGATGGCGCATCTTTATAAGAAAAAATCGCATTGCCTTCACCGCTGAATCCATCATTCATTTTAATTACAGCCTTACGTAAATCCGGGTAACGCTGCTTTAAAACAAACAACGATTGCACAACCTCTTCCTCCTTATTCAAATTTTCGAATCCATCGGGTAGCAGTAAACCGCAATCCCTGAATAATTCCCGGCACTTACTTTTGGTACCCCAACCATACAATTCAGGATCACAACCGAAAACAGGAACACCCAGTTTCACAGATAATGTTCTTTCGTGTGCGGTTACAATAAAAGGAGCAATATGTGCTGAATGACTGGGTGGAATTGCTTTTCTTATTCTCTCCATTAATAAGGGACGATCTAAAATCTTCTCCGTTAATGACAGCGGCGAGGAATCGTAACAGCTCAATAATGTAAGGCGTTGCCTCGCATGAAATCCAGTTATCCCTGGCAACAAATGCAGATAGTAATCTATGATCACGGGATCAATGGGCACACTGGTAACAAATACAACATGTGTGCGCGGCATCCTCAATAACATGAGCAAACAGAGCATTCTTTCTTCATAAAAGAAATGGCCCTTCACTTTTGAAAGTATTTCCTGGTCAAGAGTGAGGCTTGGTACAATTACCACCGTTCTCGCAGCATTCGTATCTGGAAAAACATCCTGGTACTGTCGTGTAAATCCGGCCTGAATAGCTTTAAATCTGGCTACTTCCTCAGGTGATCCCGGAAGGAAATGAAAAACATCTGCGGGAGTATCTGCATTCTGCGATATTGGAAGATTTGTATCTGTCATATGTTTTGCTGCAAATCTTATAAATAGAAAAGTTATGAATTTTGTGAGTATTATCTAATGACCTGTCGAAGGTCAATTAATTAAAAGTACAAAATACTATATACTACCCTGCCCCATCCATAAAGCACCACCGATACTTTCTTTTGAAGCGCCGGTTACAGACGAAAATACTGTTGATTCTTCTCTCCATCTCAGCACACCTAAAAATGCCATAATCAATGCTTCTTTGTAACCAGCTAACAGCGGTTCAGCCGGCTCAACTACAATTCCCAATGGTTGTAAAACTGCGCTTATACGGCTAACAAGGAAATGATTAAATACGCCACCGCCAGTTACCAGCATTTTTGCATCGTCCTCCCGCTGTTTATCAGACGCACCCAATATCCTTACCACTGCCTGCCTTGTTTGCAATGCTATATGCTCTATAAATGTTCTCAAGGTATCAGGTACACCTAACCCATAATTTTTAATAATCGGAAATATTTCGTTTACCCCAAAATTATTGGCCAGCGATTTGGGGTAAGGCCTGCTGTAATAATCGAGTGCGTTTAATTTAACCAGTAATTCATGATGGACAGCTCCTCCGGATGCAATATTGCCGCCGTCGTCATACTCCAAACCGAGCTCTCCACTAAGTAAATTAAGTACCCTGTTGGCGGGGCATATATCAAAGGCAATATAGCTGTTCGGAGCATTTGAAGAAATATTAGCGATACCGCCTATATTCAGAAAGTACGGATAGTTGCCAAGCAGTTTTTTCTCTCCTACCGGAACAATTGGCGCACCTTGTCCGCCAAATCCAAGATCCATTGATCTCAAATCAGAAATTACAGGCAACCCGGTTTCAGCTGCAATAGCGGATCCTTCCCCCAATTGGGCAGTCATGCGCGGAGGGACATGAAATGTGGTATGGCCATGAGAAGCGATAAGCCCCACTTTGTATTCCAGTTTTTTCTCCTGAATAAATCTGTTGATTTGCTGGCCTGTGTAATGTCCATAATCGCTGTGAAGCAGCATATAATCCAAAGCTGACAACTGGGTTGCCTCCGACAGTCTTTTCGTCCATTCAGCCGGATAGCGATAACACTCGGCTTCGAGGATTGCATATTTCCATTTACCGCCGGTTTCTTCCAGTTCGGCAAACACCAGGTCCATGCCGTCAAGTGAACTGCCACTCATCATTCCAACAACTCTATATACCATTATATTGAATTTTATACTGTTTCCCCGGCCATCCTATCGAAATCAATTTTTAATTGATTTCGATAGGATTTAAGGCCCAAAGAGTTTAGTTTTGTTTGTGTCAGTTTAGCTGGCCGAAATTAGAACTTTTGTATGGTCATCAATCTAAGCGATAAACATTCTCTCCTTACTAACTGGATCAGCGAACTCCGGGATATCGAAGTACAGTCGGATCGTATGCGATTTCGCCGGAACCTTGAAAGAATCGGAGAAATCATGGCATTTGAAATCAGCAAAACTTTGCCATGGGAGGAGAAGGAAATACTGACGCCGCTGGGTACATCAATGTGCAAGGTGCTGCAGGAACAGCCTGTTTTAGCCACTATTTTAAGAGCAGGACTACCATTGCACCAGGGTATGCTGCATTATTTTGATAAAGCCGACAATGCATTTATTTCTGCATACCGGAAACATCACCGTGATGGCAGTTTCGAAATAAGCCTCGAATATATATCCTGCCCTACGCTGGAAAACAGGATTCTCATTGTTTGCGACCCGATGCTTGCAACAGGCGCGTCGTTGGTTAAAACGATTCAGTTTCTTAAGGCTGAAGGAGTTGCCCGAGAAATTCATGTGGTTTCAGCCATTGCCTGTTCGGTGGGAATTGAATATGTAAGAAGAGAAGAACCCGGTGTAAAAATCTGGTGCGGCGACATCGATGATGAAATTACGGCCAAGGGATATATTGTACCCGGGCTAGGCGATGCAGGCGATCTTGCCTATGGAGAAAAAATGCAATCCTGACATAAATTTTGTATTTTGTTGCTAATCACTCACCAGATGAAATCAGTATTATCAGCGATTTTTATACTCTTTATAGGTACTGCATTGCAGGCGCAGGATCCGCATTTTTCGCAGTTCTTTTCCTCACCATTGACACTCAATCCCGCTTTGACAGGAAGGTTTGATGGAAATTTCAGGATTGCCGGAAATTACAGAAATCAGTGGCCAACAATTAATAACGCTTTTACAACAGCAACAGCTTCATTCGACATGCCCATCCTGGCTAATCGTATCCCGGAGTATGATACATGGGGCGTGGGTATAATGGGATTGAATGACAGGAGTGGAAATAAAATTCTTAATAACAACTTCGTGTCTGTTTCCACGGCATATCATAAAGGCCTCGATGAAAACGGCTATCATCAGCTTACAGTAGGCTTCCAGGGAACATTTGCCAGTAAGCGGCTCGATGTAACCCGTGCAGATTTCGAAGACGAACTTACCGCATTAGGGTTTACCGGTGTCACATCCGAAGTTTTCAATAATAGCCAGGTAGCTGTCAACTATTTTGATCTGAATACAGGAATTATGTATGCAGGAACCACCAACAGCTATAATAGTTTCTACCTCGGTGCTTCGGTATACCATATCAACAGACCAAAGGAATCTTTCCAGGGAGGTAATTTTCTCCTGAATCCAAGAGTAACCATTCATGGAGGTGGATATACCCCTGTCGGACAATTTAAAATGCTGCATGCAAGTTTTATACATCAGCGCCAGGCAGGAGCGGTAGAAACAGTTGCAGGCGCTGCAATGTCGTTTAATGTAAACTACGACGAAGAAAACCCAATCGATTTATATGGTGGAATGTGGTATCGTTTTAATGATGCTCTAATTCCCTATGTGGGCCTTGAATTCAGTGGTATCAGGTTAGGATTTTCGTACGACTTTAATACTTCTTCACTGAGGACTGCTTCAAATAGTCGCGGCGGTACTGAAATTTCTCTTATTTATATCAGCAAACCTGCAGATAAGACAGCCAGGAAAACAAACTGCCCGAAATTTTAATCATGTATAGTTATTGCAGCCTGAATTCGAATTTTATTTCCAATCTATTTGGAAATAAACAATAGCATAGGCAACACAAAATAACAGAAGAGTACAATCAGTACAATACTCACAAGGTTCATTACAAATCCCACGCGCATCATTTGTTTCAATGTAATATGACCGCTTGAAAAAACAATAGCATTAGGTGGAGTACCCATTGGCATCATTGCTGCGGCACTGGCTGCAAGGGTCATTGGTACTCCCAGCATAAACGGGTTAATATGCAATGCTTCGGCAATACCCGTTACAACAGGCGCCAGTACAATTACCTGTGCGATGTTGCTCATCACCTCACTCAGAAATATTGACACGAGTGTTACCAAAACTATAATCAGCAAAACATTAGTGCCTGAGAAACCTGCTATTGCATTTCCCAACATTTCGATCAACCCTGCATCCTGTAATGCATTGGCAAGGGTAATGCCTCCTCCAAATAAAAGCAGAATACCCCATGCCATATTTTTAGTATCCTTCCACTCCAGTAATCTGTCGTTAGAGATATCCTTAGAACCTGAAGGGACAATAAACATCATCAATCCACCGAAAATCGCAATCATGTTATCATCAATGGACATGCCGGTAATACTGTTTATAAGTCCTCTCGTAATCCACAATAGTGCGGTTGCAAAAAATATAATCATCACCCGTTTTTCAGCAACACTCATCGGGCCAAGGTCTTTCAATTCATGATAGATGATTTCTTTCATTTCGTTGCTGGAGCGAATATGATTGGGATGCATCCATTTTACCATCACAACATATAATGCTAAAAGAAGCAATACCACTATTGGCAAGCATATCATCATCCAACTTGCAAATGAAATCTCGTAGTTGTAAGTTTTATTGATGAAAGTTGCGTACACAGCGTTGGGTGGCGTTCCAATAATGGTTGCCATGCCTCCAAAATTGGATGCATAAGCGATAGATAACATAATTGCCAGCGAAAAATTGGCTGCCTTTAACGGGTCAATTTTTGTATTCTTTACTACCGTGATAACTGACCCTGCAATAGGAAACATCATCATGGTTGTGGCTGTATTACTTAACCACATAGAAATAAAACCCGTTGATAAAATAAATCCAAGAATAATTCTATCTCCACTAGTCCCTGTCCATTTAACTATGGTAAGTGCAATACGTTTATGCAAATGACATTTTTCAATAGCGAGGCCAATAAAGAAGCCTCCCATAAACAAAAAGATTACCTCGTTGGCATAAGGTGCTGCCGTTTTGCTGATAGAAGAAATATCCATTAATGGAAATAAAACCAATGGCACAAGCGCCACTGCAGGCATTGGCATCGATTCTGAAATCCACCAGTAAATCATCAGTCCGGCAATGGCCAATACCCTGCAGGCTTTGATATCAAGATGAAGTGGATTGATAAACAATAAAGCAAAAAAGATTAAAGGACCAACAAGAAAGGAATAGCGTCGAAGAGTTGAATGGGGTAAAAAATTCATTTTTGTAATTGCAGTTACCTGTATGATTAAATCAGCTGGGGTTTTACACTTACACTGGCATGGTTACGAATTGTAAACCGATATGGCAATAACGCGTCTTCGCCAGCATAGTCCACACCAATTCTCTGATCAGCAATAATTTCTTTTTCACTTAACCTCATGCCATCATCTAAAAGAAAAATTTCATCGCCAAGTAAGGAAAAGCCACTATGCGCCGTTGTCAGTCCCATAGCTTTAGTAAGTTTACCAGGTCCTGCGGCGATCCGTTTTTCATTCTGTTTGCTGTTTGTTCTTTTTTGCATCAATTCTTTTCCTTCTAATGGTTCAATAGCCCGAATTAAAACCACATGTGGTGTTGCATCAACTCCAGTTACAATATTAAACAGATGATGAATACCATAACACAGATAAACATAGGCTACACCACCAGGCTGATACATAACGCCGGTGCGTTTTGTATTTCTGTTGCCATATGCGTGCGAGGCTTTGTCAATAGCGCCCATATATGCTTCTGTTTCCACAATGCGGCCTGTTGTAATGCCATCAGTCCAACTGGTTACCAATACCTTACCCAGCAATTCCCTTGCTATGGTAAGCGTGTCTGAGCGTTGATAAAAGCCCTCTTTCAGTTTTTTCACACTCTATCGTTTTCTGGCCTAAAAAACCTTAAGTTTGAAAAGGAAAATAAACAGATTTTGTCTAATACCCTAATAAACATCAATAAAACAAAACGGCTTGCTAAAAGAAATTGTCATTGCCATTCAGTCATACTCCAAAGCGCATCAGTTTATCGCAACACATCGATTGTGGAAGTGGATAATCATTCCCGGTCTCATATATTCCATACTATTTATTATAGGAATTTATTTCTTTGGTAAGTCGGCTACCGGTGTTATCGAATATCTCACAGAAGTAAGTGGCTTGCGCAATTGGGTGCAAACTTTAAGGAATAGCTGGCTTGGATTATTCTTCACAATGGCAGGCATCATTCTCTGGATTATCCTGATGTTTTTTTATTTCTCATTATTTAAATATGTGTGGCTCATCATTGGTTCGCCGGTGTTGGCTTACCTCAGTGAAAAAACATCTTCTATCATTGAAGGCAGGGATTATCCTTTCAGTTTTAAGCAGATGATGAAAGACGCCGCAAGAGGAATTAGACTTGCGCTGCGTAATTCACTCTGGCAAACTGTCTATACATTATCAATTTTGATTCTATCTTTTGTACCCATTATTGGGTGGGCAACTCCTATACTCGCACTTTTTGTAGAATGTTATTATTATGGTTTTTCAATGCTTGACTACAGTTGTGAGCGACAGAAAATGAATGTATCTAAAAGCATTGCATATGTGAGTCAGCATAAAGGTTTGGCAATCGGCAATGGCCTGGTATTTTATCTTATGCATGGCATCATTGTAATTGGCTGGGTGCTTGCTCCTGCTTATGCTGTAGTGGCAGCGACTATCAGCATGCATCAGCAAAAAAATTTCAGTTAATCCGGGGCTTTTTAATTTATCTTTCCAGAGATGTCACAATCAAAAATATTTTTAATTCCTGCACCACTTGCGCCGGATGGATTAGAATCAATTCCGCCATATGTGATCGAAGCAGTAAAGCAGTGCAAGGTTTTTTATGTTGAACAGGAGAGAACTGCGAGAAGATATTTAAAGTCAGTTTGGAAAGAGATGGTCATTGATGATTATAGCTGGTACCTTATTGATAAGCGCGATGAATCGCTCAGCAGTCAATTCCGTAACGATATTAAATCAGGCCATACTATCGGCATTATCAGCGAGGCCGGATGTCCCGGTATTGCTGATCCTGGTCAACATTTGGTTGCCATTGCGCAGGAAATGAATACCATTATAAAACCACTTGTAGGACCATCATCAATTTTACTTGCATTGATGGCGAGTGGATTGAACGGGCAGCAATTTAAATTCCAGGGATACCTTCCGGTAGACCAGCTCCAGCGTGAAAAGGCTATTCAGAAAATAGAAGCAGAATCTGCTAAGGATAATTGTACACAAATATTTATAGAAACTCCCTATCGGAATAATCAAATGCTGGGAAGTTTACTAAAAACTTGCTTGCCGACAACAAAGGTATGTGTGGCCGCAGAAATTACTTCCGCTACAGAATCAATTATCACCCGCACAATGTCGGATTGGAAAAAACAAACTATTGATCTGCATAAAAAAGCTGCTATTTTTTTATTACTGGCGGAAAACGGTTGACGGTTGCAGGTTGTGGGTTGCGGGTTGCAGGTTAAACAGCCAATACAGTTTATAGGTTGCAAGTTTTAAGTTACACAGCCGGCTGTTCAACCAGCAACGGCTGTTTTACCCGCAACCAGCAACGGCTGTTTTACCTGCAACCAGTAACGGCTGTTCTACCTGCAACGGCTGTTTTATAACCCATACTCACTAACCAAATAAACCAGTTGTGCCATAACCACTGCTCCTAATTTTAACTCTCTTTCACTAACCGCTTCAAATACATCTGTAGTAGCGTGATGCAGGTCCATATATCGCTGCGAGTCTGGATTTAAACCAGCCATTGCTGTACCTAATGAACGCAATGGACCAATATCAGCTCCCCCACCTCCGACCATAAATTCACCGGCCCCATAAGGCACAAACAATGGACGCCATGAAAAAATTTTCTCTGTTTGCTCAGCCGTTGCGCTGATACCAAAACCCCTTGGAGTAAATCCACCAGCATCGCTTTCTAAAGCAAAAATAAATTTCTTGTTTTCTGTTTTAGCAATTTCTGCATATTTAAGACCGCCCCTTAATCCATTTTCTTCATTCATAAACATTACTGCCCTGATTGTTCTTTTAGGTTTTATACCCGCTGCTTTCATTGCTCTTATTACTTCAATGCTTTGTACGCAACCTGCACCGTCATCATGTGCGCCTTCAGCCAAATCCCAGCTATCCAAATGGCCGCCAACAGTAATCACTTCATCAGGAAATTCGCCTCCCTCAATTTCACCGATCACATTATGCGAAATAGTTTCACCGAGCAATTTACAGTTAGTTTTAAAATACACTTCAGAGCCGGCTCCGGAAGATAATGCTTTGCTCAGGTACTCGGCATCGTTAGTACTTACAGCAATTGCCGGCAACTTAGGAAATGAATCGTTATACACTGTTGATCCGGTGTGCGGATGATCATCGAGATTGGGTGATAATGTACGCGTAATAACACCTACTGCACCATATTTTGCAGCTATTGAAGGGCCTCTTCCGCGATATACACCTGCTTCTCCATAGGCCCTGAATGTATTGATATATGTGGGATTCATGGGATAGTTAAAAAAAACAATTTTACCCTTCACACCCTGAGTACCCAGTTGATGCAGTTCATCAAAATTTATCACTTCAATCACTTTCGCAGATACACCCGCTGCAGGCGTTCCAACAGAATTACCAAGTGCAGCCACCTTTAATGGATATGATTTGCCATTCGCCAGTTTTAATGTCGCCACTTCTTTTGCACCCCGTACCCAATGTGGTACCATGCATTCCTGAAGGTAAACGGTATCTGCACCTGCCTGTTTCAGCATACGGGCAGTTTCCACCACGGACCGTGCAGCCTGTGGGGAACCGGAAAGTCTTGGCCCCACTTTTTTACACAAAAATCTCAAATTAATGTATGCCTGGCCGTTAGTGAAAATTTCATCAGAAATTCTCTTCAGCATAGCCGAATCTTCTGCCTGCGAAAAAAGGGATAAAGAAGAAAATAGCAATACTGATACCGTTAAGGCACTTGCGAAAATGTTCAGCATTCTTATCTTTTATATACTTCAGTGAATAGAAATAATGCTGTCAACAACATAATTGCTGAAGCCTCTCCATGGCAACGCGCCTAAATATTCTTTATAGTGAAGATTAAATACTTTGCCCTGATTGGTGGTCAGCTGACTGGCGATATTTTCATCAATAACCGAAAAATCAAAATCAAACGACTGTACTGTATTAGGTGAACGGGATCTTAAGCCGGATTGAATCAATTTCCCTTCATAGGTTTTGAAGATATACCCTTTCCGAACCAGGTAATTGAGTTCACCTGATTTAGCACCTTCACCAAAAACAAAGTAGAACTTCCAATAAAACATTCCACTACCTACAACCAGCAATATCAATATGATCATCCAAACCAACTTTCGCATAATAGGAATTTTGCAGGAAAGTAATAAATGTTAGTGAATTTTGATCAACGGTGTTGCTGGTTTTTGATTTAACGTAACATTGTTAATCAAATTCCAGCCAATACGGTTTAGTGTACATTGTCGTTCAGTGAACCATTATTGTTTAACTTCGTTACCATTTAAACACAACTTAAGCATGAACATAGGCATTGTTTGTTACCCAACATTTGGGGGAAGTGGAGTGCTTGCAACAGAATTGGGGAAAGCGCTTGCCGACAAAAACTACAATATACATTTTATCACCTATCAGCAACCTGTACGGTTAACAGGTTTCAGTGCGAATATTTTTTATCATGAAGTGCGTGTACCCACTTATCCATTATTTGATTTTCCGCCATACGAAACAGCATTGGCCAGTACAATGGTGGATGTGATAAGAAACAATAACCTCGACCTTCTTCATGTGCATTATGCTATCCCGCATGCAGCTGCGGCATATATGGCAAAAAAGATTCTGGAACAGGAAGGAAAAAGAATTCCTGTTATTACCACATTACATGGTACAGATATTACGCTGGTGGGCAAAGACAAAACATACGCACCAGTGGTGGCATTTTCGATCAACCAGAGCGATGCTATTACAGCAGTATCCAACAATCTCCGGCAGGAAACCTACGCCAATTTCAATATCGAAAAGGATATTGAAGTGATATACAATTTTGTAGATATCAAACGCTTTTCCAAAAAGCCGATCGATGCATTCAGAAAAGTAATTGCGCCTAATGGTGAGAGGATTGTTTTACATGCCTCCAATTTCAGGAAGATCAAAAGGATTGCAGATGTAATCAATATTTTCTATAAACTTAAACAGGAAGTACCTGCAAAAATGCTCCTGGTTGGTGACGGTCCCGAAAGGCCAATGGCAGAGGCGCTTTGTCGCGAACTCGGTATATGTGACGATGTGAGGTTCGTTGGCAAGCAACAGGATATGGAAGAGATGTACGCCATTGCTGACCTGTTCTTACTCCCATCAGAATACGAAAGTTTTGGATTGTCGGCATTGGAGGCAATGGCGGGCGGAGCACCAGTAGTAAGTACGAATACCGGTGGATTGCCAGAAATAATCATTGCCGGCGAAAATGGATTCATGGGTAATGTTGGCGATATAGATGGAATGAGCAGATATGCCAAACAGATTCTAAAAGACGATGAGGTGTTGGCGCGTTTCCGCGAAAATGCCCGTACCCAGGCAAGGAGATTTGATATTTCCAATATTGTTCCTCAGTATGAAGAATTGTATGAGAAGTTTGTGATGGTGCATTCGTAAAACAGGCAATAGGCAGGAGGCAATAGGCAATAGGGAACAGCGAAACAAGTGCGAAGTACGATGTGGGAAGTGGGAAGTAACAGCCAATACACAGACGGTAGTCGGCAGAAGGTAGACAGTAGAGAACAGCCAAATACAGGTTTTACGTTTTACGTTATAAGTTTTACGTTCAACATCCAATACAGAGACGGTAAACAGAAGAAAACGGCTAAGGAATCTTAGAAGGGTTGGGAAACCCACAATGGCAGAGACTTTCATTCACGATTCACGATTGACGATTCACGGCCGGGGGCTGTTTACTTCGCACTTTGCACTTCATATTTCGCACTTTTTTCAAATTCCCCCATTGACCCATTCACACATTCACCCGTTGCCAGCCAGCCTTTAAATGCTTTTACTTCAGCCACATTTCGGGATCAACAAATTTGGATTCGATATTCACGACAAACATGATTTCCCCGTCGCCATCGTCATTTACTCCGGCTTTACCTACAACCTGCCCCATTTTAACTTCGGCCCCCCTGGCAACCAACACAGATGTAAGATTGTAGTAAGTGGTAAAATATTTACCGTGTTTAATTGTAACTGTCTGGCTGCCGGCAACATCATAAATTGAAGAAACAATACCTTGAAATACCGCCTTCACATTTGATCCTTCAGGGGTTGCAATGTACACGCCAATGTTGTCTTCATAGAGAGTAGTGCCTTCAATCTTCGTTTTACCGAACCTACTGGTAATCCGGGCTTTTTCTACAGGCCACGGAAGATTATTCTTATTATTTTCAAATCCGACAGAAACTTTTGTGACTTCAGGTGTACTTTCCAGGACATTAGCCTTTCGGGTAGTTGGTGCTTTTGTGGTTGCAGGAGCTGTTGTTTTAGGTTTGGCAGCATTTGCCTCTGCTTCTTTTTTAGCCTCTGCAATAGCTTTCTTACGGGCAGCTTCAATTTCTCTCTTTACAATTGCAGCAATAGCATTTGACAGATTCCTTTCCACTCTTTTCTTAGCTGCCAATTCCTTTGTAAGTTCTTTTTCGCGTTGCTGTAATTTAGTAAGAACAGTACTCTTCTCTTTCTTTTCATCTTCCAAAGCTTTCATCTGCTTGCTTTGCTCCAACAGCACCATACTCTTCTCTTTTTTATTGGCAGATAGTGTGGTGACCTTACCCTGCAAGGTTGCCCTGGCCTTATTAATGTTTGCTACCTGCTCATCACGGTAAGTACGATAACTTTTAAGATATGAAACCCGCTTTACTGCATCATTGAAACTAGCGGAAGAAAATATAAAATTGAGCATATCGTAGTTACTACGATTTTTATAAGCGTACTCAATCGTACGGCCATATTGCTCCTTCAATGTGTCGATCTGTTTTTGCAAACGGTAAATCTCCCTGTTATTATTAAAGATGTCGTTATCGATCAGTTTTACCTGGCTGTTGATATTTTCAATTACCGACTGGCGTTTTTTTAGTTTGTTCTGAACAAGAGTAAGCTGGCCAAGGCTGGTCTTTTTATCCTTACTGAGTGAACGTTGAACTTTGGTTAATTCCTCAATTTCCTGCTGAATTTCTTTTTTCTTTTTTTCCAGTTCCTCCCTCGTTTGTCCAATAGTAATTGAAGCGAGGCAACAAAAAGAAATAAACAGCAAGATGACTTTCTGCATGACAGATGATTTGAATATTGGGAATATTACCAGGTGGTATGCAAAAAACGGAAAATAGCTTTGAAAAATTTTTCTATAAATGTTAAAGTTACTTCATTTTGTAATTGCGGGGAATACTAAATGGATAGCTGAGGGGCTTATTAAATTCGACCTGTTTAAAATCAAGATCTACATCGAGTTGATTTTTTTCAGCAATTCTTATTTTACGACGGTTGGAAAAAAGTAACAAACCATTGGGCTGTTGGTCCTCATACAATAAGCTGGCAGTACGTGAGCGCGCTTTATCAACATCATCCAGTTTGCTTGAAACCAATGTATATTGCGGCTTTTGAAAAGTAAGGAGGTGTTTGAAAAAATTACCTGCCAGTGACATGGTAACAATATTGCCTGTTAACTTAAATGAAGTAACATCTCCTTCAACGTAAACGGGATTTCCCAAAATTAAATTCTGCAACGTTGTGAAATCAAAGGGAAGCTGTGTCACTTCCTGTAAATATGCAATCGGTTTTATCGTATAGGTTTTGTTAAGCTTATCGAGTATCATGACGCTGTCTGGCGTGATACGTACCCTGAATGCTTCAATTCCCAATGCTGCTACAATAGAAACCCACATGATGCTGTCTTTCTGAATTCGCATAAAAGTGTTGAAATCGTATCGCTGACCTTTACTGTCAGCGTAATCCACTTTAACTTTTGCAGAGAATGTATTAAAGTCAATATTATTTTTCTTAATACTCTCAAATACTTCTGCTACCATTCTCGCTGAGTCATCTTCTGCTATGGGCTTTGCAATGGCAGTGGAATCAGTAGTCACCACCTTTGTTAATTTTTTAGTAGACCGGCAACTGAAAAGTGCAGTAGAAACAATCAATATGGCAAGCAGAATATTCTTCATTTTTAATTTTTTATTTTCCGGTGTGACCAAATCCACCAGCATTTCTTTCAGTGGCAGTTATTGAATCCGTTAAGGACCATTCCACTTTTTCAACCTTTTGAATCACTATCTGAGCGATTCTGTCACCTGGATTGACGGTTTGTACCTCTGCAGACAAATTAATCAATATCACCTGAATTTCACCCCTGTAGTCTGCATCTATGGTACCCGGGGTATTAAGGCAGGTTAAGCCTTGTTTTATTGCCAATCCACTTCTTGGCCTTACCTGAATTTCATACCCTTCCTGTATTTCAACAAATAATCCGGTGGGAATCAATTTTCGTTCCAGCGATTTCAGCTCCACAGCATTACTGACGGCTGCACGGATATCCATACCTGAAGATCCGGAAGTTGCATATGCGGGAAGTGGGTTTTCTGATTTGTTAATGACTTTAAAAACTAGATCAGCCATGTGTATTGTAAATTAAGTAAAAAATTATGCCATGCATTTTGGGCGGTCAAGATATAACAAATAGTAGGGAAAAATTGGTTTACCTGATCAGTTGAACAGAACCTCTGGCAGTAACGGGCAGCGGTTCATTATTCTTTGTATAGGTCAGTATCCAGATATATGATCCGGGTGTTGCAGGCTTTCCTTTAAATTGACCATCCCAACGCTCCTGTTTATTGATGGTTCTAAAAACCACTTCACCCCAACGGTTGTAAACTTCAAGCTTGTAATTTGAAATCGATCCTGTATTGATCATGCCAAAACCATCATTTAATCCATCTCCATTAGGTGTGAACGCGGTTGGCATATACAGTTTGCATGACCCGGGTTCCACTATAACTGTGTCAGATGCAGAACAGCCTGACACAGTTACAGTGACATTGTAAGTTCCTGAATTAGTAACTGTAATATTTGGCGTAACGGCGCCGGTGTTCCATTGATATGTTGCATTTGCTGCTGTGGCATCAAGCACCAATTGCTCGCCGGCGCAAAGAGCTGTATCACGGCCAAGATCAACCGAAGGAAGTGGTTTGAAGTCAACATTAATCGAATCTCTTTCAGTGCAGCCTTGCTGATCAACTTCAAGCCAATATAGTCCCGACTGGTTGATCTGAATTTGCGGTGTTACGCTTCCATCACTCCAGCTATAAGAAACATTGCTCACCGGTACAGATACCTCAATCACATCTCCGGCACAAATCAACCTATCCGGCCCCAGAAGATCTTCGTCAAATTCACTGATCCAGATTTCCTTAGCTATAGTATCATTTAAATTTGTACAATCATTTTTGTAAACGATCAGCGACACCTGGTACACTCCGTTTTGTGCATACGCATGTACCGGCGTATAGCTTGATGAAAAATTTGCGGCACCTGACTGAGGGTCACCGAAATTCCACCGTACCGAATCAGCGCCGATAGTGCGATTTAATTCAAAATTGATAGCCCTTTCGCTGCAGGTACCTGTTCGCTTAAAATCAAAAGCTAATGCTTCAGGGGAAAAATAACTTTGCAAAAACGATGGTAGTCCGCCTAAACAATATCGTTGGCCTGGTTCACCCAATTTAAAATCCTGGTATCTGAAATCGCATGCTTTACCTTTCACATCAGGCTTATGAATGACAGATAAAAAATTCTCCCGCCAAAAACTGCAATAAATTTTGTTATCAATACCTAATTGCATAGCAGAAGGAAGGGCATCAAGCGCTGCAATTTTCACAAGTGAAGATTGAATCGCATTTTGCGATCCTGCTGTAATATCAAACTGAGCAATGACCCCTTTATTTGCGACAGAACTGTACCAGCTTACATACAACAATCTACTGTCAGTTGAAAATTCAGCGCCATAGGCACCTGTAATACTACGGCCAGGAGTAGTTCCAGGATTTGCTTTCAATAATCGTGCATTACTAAAACGTCCCGTCAATCCATCAAAATCCATAAGTTCCACCTGGTCTGTTTCATAACTATGAATGGCTGCAATTTTGCGACCGTCATTGGAAAAACGCAATACACCAATACTATTAACAGGCACGCCTCCGACATTAAAACCACTGCGGCTTAGTACGGGAACTTTTTTGATTCCATCTTTATCAACCAGAAAACTATAATATTCATCCGAATTAAATTTTCTTGATACCACCCAGCTGTCTCTTTTATTACAGTGATTAACGGCACCGATTTTTTCGTATACACCTAAAAGGAGATTGGTATTTTTTTCGACTACCTCTCCCTGACCATTTTCGCGTTTCATATTCACGACAGTATAACAAAGGCCTGTTTCCTGTCTTTCAGCACCAACAGTAAATATGTAATAAATACTGTCACTACCGGGGCTTTTAATAATTACTGCACTCTGCGTACTGCTTACACTACCATTAAGGCCAGTGCCGTTTTTCATTAATTCTTTTTGCCTGTTGTATACCTGTCGCCCATCAGTATAGAATAATAAACGTCCGTTGGCATCAGCAATACTTGCACATCCTTCTTCCGTAATCAGCGACCCGTCGGTTAGTACCACTGGTGAACCTGAGCTAAAATCCACACCTGCCTTGCTACCGAAATACCAGATACTGGCTTCCTTCTGCGCAAAAGCATTAAATGATAAACAAGAACAAAATATTATAGAATAGAAAAGTTTCATCATCAGGTACAGACAGATTTTAAATGATTAGATTTTACTCAACAAAATCGTCGCATAAGCAACGACTCCTTCTTCTCTTCCTACAAAACCCATTTTTTCAGATGTGGTTGCTTTAATAGACACGGCGTTGATATCTAACATTAATATCTCAGCAATCGTTTGCTGCATCTGAGCCACATAAGGTTTGATTTTAGGTTTCTCAAGACAAAGGGTGCTATCGATATTATTAATAGAGTAGCCCTGTTCGTGGATCAGTTCGAAACTCTTTTTCAGTAAGATCTTGCTGTCAATATCTTTAAATTCCATGCTGGTATCAGGAAAATGAACGCCTATATCACCCAGGCATGCTGCGCCTAACATGGCGTCGCAAATAGCATGAAGCAAAACATCAGCATCACTATGACCGAGGGCTCCTTTTTCATGAGGTATTTTAATACCTCCTAACCAAAAATCGCGGCCCTCCACCAGTTGATGAAAATCGATGCCAAACCCAATTCTCATTGTCATTTTTAAAAAATAATGTAAGTCAAAAATACAGCGTAACGCGCAAGGAATGTTTGAAAATAATTATGCTGTGTAAATGAAGTACTATTTTCAGATAGATTACGTGATATCATAAAAAAAGCCCCGGCAAAAGCCAGGGCTGTGAAGACTATTTATAATATGATTTAGTCGCTATCTGAATTGCCGCCACTTCCGCCATCGAAGTCAAATACGAGGCTGAAGCGTAATGTATTCGATAAAGGGTTACGGTTTACACCTGATCCTGAAGGAATAAGATAAGAAAAGTTAAGCCCAAAGATATTATACTTAATACCGGCACCTACAGTAAAGTATTGACGGTTTCCTTTGGTTTTATCTTCATGGAAATAACCGGCGCGAAATGCGAACTGATTATTATACCAGTATTCTGCGCCTACTGAATAATAGAATTCACGAATTTCTTCACTAAATCCATCAGGTGCATCACCGAATGAACTGAACCAGCTGCTTACCACTCCTTTGCTGCGATAGTCGGCCAGTCCGGCAGAATCACCGAGGGAAGGTGGTGTGGGAACAAGCAGTTTGTGAATATCAACACCAAATGATATTTTATTTACCTCATTAAAGGTAGAAGTATACACGGCACCCAGAGCAAGGTTGGCAGGAATAAAATCTCTCTGAGTAGCATCGTTGGTATAACCTATTTTACCACCAAGGTTAGTGAGTGCCAATCCGAAATTCCAACCGGCGCCATCTTCTTTAGCAGTGGTGTAATATAAACCAAGGTCAGCTGCTACTGTGCTTCCCGCTTTATAGGCAACACCGTTTACAGCTTGTCCGCCTGCAAGATTTGAATTAATATACCTGACAGCAACTCCAATACTCAATGGATCAGACAGTTTGCGTGAATAACCCACGTCGAAAGAAAATTCACGGGGTCTGAATGAGTTAAGGTCATTACCAAGATTATCAGTGAATTGTATATTTCCAAGGCTGAAATACCTTAAAGACGTTGATAATGTTTGTACTTCATCCAGTTTGTAAAACCCTGCCAATGTAGCAAGATATACATCATTTAGTCCAAGGTCTTTTAACCATGGAGTATAAGTTACTGCCACTGAGCCTTTGTTTGGCGCAAAAGGATATTTGGCAACATTATAGAACTGAGAATTGACATCGGCAGATGTTGCTACTCCTAAATCTCCCATACCACCCGCACGTGCGTCTGGCGAAATTCTTAAAAAGGGAACAGAAGAAGTAACTACATTAATTTTATCAGCCTGCTGGCCGAATGTACCCAAGGCTATTACAATACTCACTGCCCCTGCAGCTAGTTTCCTGATAGATCGTTTCATGAAAAGGAATTTGGCTATTCGTTAAAAAAGTTGGGTAGAAGTTTTATGCCATTCGGAGATTTTGGGGATCCAAAAATACAATTTTTGTGTAATTCATTTTAAATTAACATTTTTTAGAGCTGCTGGCGGCTGTTGTTTCACCTCTTGCGGCTATCTTAAACCTTTTTTAACCAGGGTTTAGTCAGGTTTCAACCTCACCACCATTGAACGAAGGCAATAATACTTTATTGTTTTTTTAACCAATTAATCAAGGGATAAAATCTATCAAAATCCTTATTGGTATTGAGATAGGCATATACACTTAGTTATCAATCTTACCAGTCTATCAGGCACTAATGGGGCCAAAATCAGGGTACGACGAAAAAGCCCGGTTTAACCGGCCTGATAATGATATTATAATTGCAAGGTTTTTCTGACAATTGTAGGATATATAACCCGCACAGCCATTACATCCTGACAATACATTCAATATTAGCATATAATAAACAATTTTACCCTTAGCTCGCCGTTTTTCAAAAGGTAAAATCTATTACATTCGCATGAGCGTCCGATAGCTGAACCGGACAATATTTTAGACAGCCAACCGTTTTCAAATAGCTAAATCCA
>JANPJC010000022.1:0-49571 GCA_031425315.1 Chitinophagales bacterium | reverse complement strand
CAGAAAAAAACCAACCAGAAAAATCTTCCCATAATAACAATCTGTTTTCACCTCACCTGCGGTCAAATATAGTTAGTTCAGTTTGATGTACAACCGGCCCTGTGTATGGAACGAAGCTTTTGAGGATGAACCGGTTAATTTATACGTTCAGTCTCCTTTTTTGTTACCGAAAGCTTCAAATTTTTCCCTGGAAAAAGTTGCTACTGCTTAAGCTGGGAGCCTGATTTCCATCACCGTACCCTCTCCCTCCTTTGACTCCATTATTAGTTGTCCGCCATGCCCCTTGGTGATAATATCATAACTCAGGCTCAGGCCCAATCCAGTTCCCTGGCCAGTTGGTTTCGTAGTAAAAAAGGGTTGAAAGATTTTTTGTTTTAACGAATCCGGAATACCAAATCCATTATCTGACACTTTAATTGTAACTGTGTTACCGGATTTCAAGGTAGATACCATCACCGTTGGCTCATATCCTTTGGGAGTGTCTTTCGCTTTTTGGGCCACCGCATAAAAAGCATTATTATATAAATTCAATAATACGCGACCAACATCCTGTGGTACAATATTTACATCCCCTATCTTTTCATCAAAGTCTGTTTTCAAAAAAGCATTAAATGTTTTGTCTTTTGCTCTCAGGCCATGATATGATAGCCGCAGGTATTCGTCGGCGAGGGCATTTATGTCCGCAGATTCCTTTTGTCCACCACTCACTCTTGAATGCTGCAACATATTTTTTACAATGGAATCTGCACGTTTACCGTGTTCGGTAATTTTTTCTTCATTACCGATAATGTCATCAGCAATTAATGAGGCTTCACTGATATTGCCGGCACTCATCTCATGTTTCAGTTCTGCCAGCAGCTCCCTGTTTACTTCAGAAAAATTATTCACAAAATTTAATGGGTTCTGAATTTCATGAGCGATTCCTGCAGTCAGCTCGCCCAGTGAAGCCATCTTCTCAGACTGCACGAGTTGCTTCTGTGTAACTTTCAACGTGGCGAGCGTTGCTTCAATTTCTTTTTTCTGACGATGCAATGTAGTATTGGCTTTTTGCTTTTGTGTGTTATGCCAAAAAAAGTATAACGCTGCTGCTGCTAAAACCAATAACCCAACAATCATCAACTCTGTTTTTCCCCGCTGCAGCAGCTCATCCTGCAGTTCTTTTAATGATTTCTTTTCCTGCTCTTCTCTTAACGATTCATTGTAAGTAAGATTCTGAAATTGTGCAATTTTATCAATGGTAAAAATACTATCCTTTAATACCACTGACAATTTAAGGTAATGATAGGCACTATCATTCTGTCCTTTCTTCCGGTGCAGTTCAGCGATAAACGGCGTGAAATCTGCGATCAATACGTTTGGATTATAACCAAAAGATTTAAACAGAATCTGGTTTTCTGAAATGAAATTGAGTGATTCTTTTCCGTAGTATAAAGCCGAATCCAGCTTTCCATTTCCATCATGTACCCTCGACAATCCCTGAATTGCAAAGAGGTATGCATCAGCAGCATATTTGCTAAAACTTATTGGCAGAATACTATGATAATATTTTAATGCAGAATCGGTTTGACCTTTGGATTGATAAATATCGCCGATCAACTGACTTGATGCACAGAAATAATAGCCATGATCTACTTCAACTGCAGTACGGTAAGCTTTTGCGGCGAATGCTAAAGCAGAATCGGATATTTTAAGACCGCTATAACCACTGGCAATTGTCAGATTGCCTGCCATTTGTCCACTCTGGTAGATTTCTCCTTTTAATCGATCTGCAATGTGCAGAATCTTACGACCATATTCAATTTGCGTGGGGTAATCGCGCATGAACCAGCTAAGATTTGAAATCCCCCATAAAACATTTATGATTGCAGCTGTGTCTTTGGCTTTTTCTGCATCCTTCAAATTGTCAAGTCGCAACTCCAATGCTTTACTATAATTACCAAGACTTTGTTGAAGAGTAGCCATCACATTCTGATTAAGTACCTTTCCCTGTTTATACCGTAACCTGATCCACCTTGTCATTGCGGGATCGTTCTTGATATTCTGTAATGTTCTCAACGCCTGGTTATTATAATGCAGTGCAGAATCAATATTGTACCACTCAGGGTATTGGCCATATACCGAAGACAATGCAAACTGAGCAACAACCCGGTTTGTATCTTGTGTGCTTGTTGCCAGGGTATGCCATTTGTCGGGCAAAATCTGATCTCGGTAAGCATCGATTGTATATTCAATAGAAGTGTCCCTAGTTACATTAATTATTTTATCAGGAATTTCTGATCCAAAAAGCCCCTTCTCCACTGTAAGCCAGTTACCCCTTGTGAATTTATATCGATATTCACCGGGTGATAATTTTAATGTAATAGATTTCCTTCCATCAGGCATATTCTGCAACAGATATTTTGGATTGGCAGTAGAGTCCCAATTTGAAAAAGTACCAGTTATAAAAATGCTGTCATGAATTATGGCGGTGGATTCTTTCACTGTAAATTGTACATTGAACTGTGCACTCACAGTACTCATTACGGTAAAGAGAAAAACCAATGAAATTAAAATTCTCATTTTCACTTAAGATTAAAGCAGTAGTTGCTGACCCAACTGGTGTTCAGGGGCAGCAACTGATTTTCGGTTTGAATGATTGAATATATCAAAAAGGCAGGGTTATAAAAAAAACAGCGCCTTCGCCGGGTGAAGATTGCACAGTCAATTCACCATCATGCCCCTTGGTGACGATATCATAACTTAAGCTAAGTCCCAACCCGGTACCCTGTCCGGTAGGTTTTGTAGTATAAAACGGCTGAAATATTTTATCTCTTATATTCGCCGGAATGCCAATGCCGTTGTCAGTAATTTTAATATGAATTTTATTACCCGACTGTGACGTGGAAACACTTACCAGTGGCTCATATCCGCTGATTTTCATTTTTGATTTTTCCATTACGGCATAAAAGGCATTATTAAAGAGGTTCAACAACACTCTGCCAATATCCTGCGAAACAATATTGGCCATTGGAAGAGATGGATCGAATACCGTGTCAAGTTTTGAATTAAAAGTTTTATCCTTCGCCTTCAGTCCATGATAGGATAGTCGAAGGTATTCATCTGTCAATGCATTAATATCTGTCGCCTCTTTCTGTCCTGCACTCAAACGGGAATGTTGAAGCATTGATTTTACTATTGAATCTGCACGCTTCCCGTGTATATTAATTTTTTCTTCATTGGCAATCAGATCATCTGTCAGGTCAATAACATTATCCATTTTACCGGACTGAATGCCTTCCTTCAATTCAATCAGCAATTCCTTATTTACTTCCGAAAAGTTGTTCACGAAGTTCAACGGGTTCTGAATTTCATGGGCAATGCCGGCGGTGAGTTCACCGAGAGAAGCCATTTTTTCTTTCTGAATGAGCATACCCTGGGTAGACTTTAAATCTTCCAGCGAAAGATGCAGTTCGGCCGTTCTTTGCTTGACTTTTTCTTCCAGTTCAATATTTTGTGAAATCAGCATTTGCTCTTTTTCAGCAGAAAGCACTTTCACTTCTTTCATTTTCTTTTCCAGGTCATTATTAATAAACCTGAATTTTAAACTCAAAATCATTGAAACAGACACAGGAAAAATAAATGCAGCGATATGAAACAGCACGTCTTTTAATTGTTGTGGGGTATCGATCTGATATGAAAACAAAAACAGAATCCAGAATAAAAAGAACAGTACTGAACACCAGAATAGTATTCGCGCTTCAGGCTCTTTTTTTCTATCGGGCCGGGAAACAATCCAGATGATAAATGCCGGAGTGGCGAGCGAGGTAATAAATTCCAGAATAGTTTTGTAAGGGTCAACCCCAAAAACCATATTCATGAAGTTGAGTATAAAGGTCACTACCAGGGTGATAATCCATTTTCTTTGGAGCGGTTTAAATATTTCACTGAACACCGCAATCAGAAAAAAACTGCTGATGGTGCTGACCACGCCGAATACGAGATTCAAATTTAATTTTAATGCTACTGCTCCAACCTCACCCTGTCTAAACAAAATGTAGATCCCGATGCTTGCAGTGAGTGCATAAATGCTGAAAAACAGTTGCACCCGGGATGCAGGGTAAAAAAGAAAACCAATGAAATGTATCAGGCCCAACATCAGAAACATACCTACTTTAAAGAAATCCAAAATTCTACTTCTTTGATTGGCATGCAGATCAAATGCACCCTTTATGTTAGTTAATCTGGCCAGAAATAAAGGGTTTGCCGCATTGACCAATGCTCTGTAAGTCAAATCTTTTTCAAGCTTTAATTGTACAGTCAGTATATGTACAGGTGTGTCGTTAATAACTAACCGAACCGGACTATTCATTGGAGAAAAGGCTTTTACATTATTAGCTGATGCTTCAAAATTTCCAAATGATGCAATCATTTTGCCATCCAGATATACTTTACTCACTCCCGCCTGTAAAACGCAGAGGTACAGCGAATCACTGTTGAAAGCTGGTCCAGAAAATTTCAATCGAAGCGTAATTCCTTTTGATGGATCAGGCAATAACAAACGGTGCATTTCTATTGCAGGGTTGATGTCCTTCCATTGTGAAGCGTCAAATCCCGGTTGTATCCATGCTTCATCTAAACCTTCACTATACTTCCAGCCTTTATCTAAAATTATAGGGAATGATTTATTATACTGAACCACTGGCTGAGAAAATACTGTCTGACAAAGCATCAACCCCAACATCAGCAGAACAAATATTTTAGAGAAGGAAATGGAAGCTGCGGCACAAATTTTTTTGGTGAAGACGTTGTTGAGTTGCCGCATAAATGGTCAGGCTGTGTGTTTTATGTTAGGCTTAAAAGCTGAACTACACTCAAAAGATAAAAAATTATATTCAATTTCCATTGTATTCGTTGCTGTAGGGGTCTGGAGTAGATGCTACAACGCAGATCACAAAAAACCTGTCAAATTATGTTGTCTGTTTCAGTACAACTAACCCGCCGTCGCACCAGGCGTTCCTCCGGAACGCGCTGTTAACAAATCTATTATTTCTCTACCCACCAGATGTACCTGTCGGGACATACAGCCAAAAAAAGCCACCATGCAAATTTTATGAAGGTTATTGTTCCACAAAAAAGGTTTCCATTCAATGCAATCGATACCACCTAAAACTATATTGGCTGGTTGCCTTCCCACTTCCTTGTTGGCCCTTTATATAAACTCCCGACTAAAGACTTCAGACTATAGACTAAAAAAATAGGCCGACATTGTCTTTTGCAATGCCAGCCTTTCGGGGTATGTCAAATTTTAAAAGGTTACGCTATTGATGCTTGATTCTCTTCCTGGTTGATCACAAAAAATTCGGGAGGTTCAGGCGATGCGGTAATCAGTTCGCGGTATTTTTCTTTTAAAGCGCGTTTATAACGGCCTAAAAATCCAGGCTTGGATAATGATTGAGGTTCTACGGTTACTGATTCTATCAGGTCGTTGCCCATGTACATCATGAGTTTCATACGGATTGGATTTGGAAATACAAATTACAACGCATTGTAATGAATGTCAAGCAGGGATATACGTGATAATTTAGTAATAATACGGTCGGGTAAATATTATATATTTTCTATCCACTTAATACATTTCAGTGAATCAATGTTTTATACTTGCGCGCTCCGCGCTTTTTAAGTTTTAAAAGGCGCTGCGCTTTGAAGTTTTCTCTGCCGGCCTGCCCGCCAAGCTTTGGCAGGCGGGGGAGACGCTTAGGCGGGAAGTCTTTTTAAATAATAATATTCTTGTATCGGCTGTTCTCTATTTGTCACCTACCGTCTACTGTCTACCGTCTGTTGTATTGGTTGTTCTTCTACCCACCATCTGTCCCTGCCGGGACATAACAGCCATGTATATTAGCCGTTGAATATTTCTGAGCATTTCGCACATGCCTTTGGCTGTTTACTTCGTACTTCGCATTTTGTACTTCGAACTTGTTTCGATGGGCGTTGCCCATCGCTGGTACATTTTGCCCTTTCAGGGCGTGCACCCCCGAGTGTGTAAATTTTATTAGAATTGTAAAAGCTAACTCCCTATTGTATTGGCTGCTTACTGCCTACTGCTCACTTGTATCGGCTGTTCTCTACCGCCTACCGTCTACTGTCTACCGTCTGTTGTATTGGTTGTTCTTCTACCCACCAGCTGTCCCTGCCGGGACATAACAGCCATGTATATTAGCCGTTGAATATTTCTGAGCATTTCGCACTTGCCTTTGGCTGTTTACTTCGTACTTCGCATTTTGTACTTCGAACTTGTTTGGTATTGGCTGTTTTACTTCCCACTTCACACATCGTACTTCGCACTTCCTTTGTGGATCTCTGTGTCCAAACTCTTTGAATTAAAACGATAATCTATAAACTGGTTGAACAAAGTTCGCATAACGGCTATATTCAACCGAAATACTATCTCCCCTCCAGATATCCTTTCTCCAACTCATCAACATGTTTCAGATGATTATCAATTTTCATAAATCGCAATAAAAACATAGCAACAAGAGCAAGAATGGAAAAAGTCAAAATTGTGTATTCCCAACTGAAATAGTTTCTCAGCGGACCAATCATCGCAGCTCCTGCTGTGAGACCTAAATTATATAATCCCATATAAAATGTAAACTGAAGAGCAGAAATGCGCTTCCAGCAACATCGCATGGCAATGGCAAATGTACCGATGGTAACCAGTACGAATAAGAGGTTAAACAAAGAAATATAGATCGAGAAAAAATAAATGTTGTACCAGATGATTTTCGAAAATGCCGTAACTGCTGTAAGCAGAGCAGCGAAAGACAGATAAATTTGAAGGATCCTGATAATGCCGAAGCGGTCGAGCAGAACACCTCCAATGACCATGCCAATAATACCGCATACCAGATTGGATGACGCATAAATCTGTGAATAACTCTCATTGGTCCAGCCAAGCTCCTGAATGGTAAAAACAGGAAGGAGAGTGCGAATAAAGGAAAATGCGGTAAGCACAATAAATAAACTCAATGCCAGCACCAAACCATTGGGTAAAAACAAAACCTTTTTCAATGAGATAAACAATTTTGACCAGCTGTCAACTGTAAGCAATTTCGATTCTGGTGAAGTGCTCCCGGTTGTCCATGGTAACAATTTCTCGCCCGGCCTTTCACGCAACACCAAAGGCACCAACATGATCATAAAAATCAGTACAGAAAGCATCCGTATAGCAACTGCAAATCCATAATGATTTAATAGCCAGGTACCCAAGGCCAGTGAACCGGACGTGCCGATTATTTTCGCACCCCACATAAATCCATTTGCTTTTGCCTGCTCATTTAATGGCACAATGTCGATTGCCAAACTATCGGTGGCTATATCCTGAAATACAATGAATATAGTCAGACTCAAAACCGCTGTGGTCAATAGCCCAAGATTATTCAATGGATCAGGCACCATCGACAATGCTAAAAAACTTAAGGCAAGTCCAAACTGTCCAACCAACAGCCATGGCCTCCTCCGGCCCATAGGCAGGTACGTGAACTTTTCCATAAAAGGCGCTGCCAAAACTTTAAAACTAAAGGGTATCATCACCAAAGCCACGTAGCCTCC
Source organism: Chitinophagales bacterium (assembly GCA_031425315.1). Classification (GTDB taxonomy): domain Bacteria; phylum Bacteroidota; class Bacteroidia; order Chitinophagales; family Chitinophagaceae; genus Pollutibacter. The sequence goes on along the minus strand of JANPJC010000022.1, from coordinate 41,981 downwards.
AATCTCTGTTGCAGATTTTCCATTCATTGCCATCCACGCAGGAATGCCGAATAAAGTCATTCCCTCCGGAATGCCCTGCGCCAGGTACATGACAATAAAAGTAAAATACCTTAACCCTTTTTTTTCACTTAAAGCGGGAAAACTATTCTTCCCTATAAGTTGAATGTTGAAACCCATATTTTTCTACCATTTATCCGGAACTGTCAGTTATTCTTTAAGCTTGCTGTTATTCTTCAGTTTTTGTACTCTTCCAAAACGTCAGGTGCTGAAGTTCTCGCATTCACAAAATACATCTTCATCGTCCCCCGATTTTTCACACCGATTTCTCCACGGTATTCACATTCGAATTCATCTTTAATCAAAGCATAAGTATTCTCCGATACATTAATTCTTCCCGGAATAGAATTGGATTCCATCCGCGAAGCAATATTCACCGTATCACCCCAAACATCATAAGCGAATTTTTTTGTACCCACCACGCCGGCTACTACCGGACCTGTATTTAAACCGATACGTATTTCAAAACGCGGCTCGTGCGCTGCTTTACCCTCACCGGATTGATCTACAAACCGCGCAATTTCAAATGCTGCCTCCACCATTCTGTGTGCATGATCATTTGTAGGAAATGGTAGCCCTGCCACACACATATACGAATCGCCAACTGTCTTGATTTTTTCCAATCCATACTTCTCCATGATCTCATCAAATTTTGAAAAGTAAAAATCGATCGTCTCCACGAGTTTTTCCGGTGGAAGATTAGTAGCGTAATGCGTGAAATTTTTAAAATCGGTAAAGAGAACTGTTACGGACTCAAATTTCTTGGCCACCACTCTTCCATTTTGTTTGAGTTCCTGTGCGGTTTCTTCCGGAAGAATATTCAGCAATAGATTATCTGATCTTTTCTTCTCTTCATTAATAATTTTATTGGTTTTCTTGATGAAATTATTTCGACGGTACAAAATAACAGCGAGTGCTATAATCAGCATCAATGCAACAGACGTTGAAATCACCATGATCTGCTGATTTCTTTTTTCCTGGTGTAACAAATCCACTTCTGCCTGTTTGCGCGACACTTCAAAATCGGTGCGCAGATCTGCCATTTCCTGGACGGTATTGATGTTGCTCACACTATCCCGGTAGCTGATATATTCTTTGTAGTGCTGATTTGATTTTTTGTAATCGCCCTGGCTTTCATAAAAGGCTGATAGTTTCTGATTCGCATCGCTGATTTGTTCTTTGAGGCTATACTTTTTGGCGAGCATCAAACTGCGATCGAGATAACTCAGCGCCTTTGATTTATCTTTTCTTTCAAGATAAATATCAGACATGTACGTTAAGTACACGCAGATCGGATAATAATCTCCATACTCTTCCAGAATATTGATAGCCTTAAAGATGTTTGCTTCCGCTCCTTTATCGTCACCTTTTTTGGCGAATACCATTCCGATATTGCCCAGACTATAGGCCAGTCCGATAGGCGAATTAATATTTTGGTAGATGGTTGATGCTTCCTGCGTATAAAGCAACGCTGTATCAAGCTTTGCTACATTTACATATTCATCTCCAGCATTTAATAACGCTGATGCGAGATTAACGGAATCGTTTAGTCTTCTCAAAATCCCAATCGATTGCAGATAGTAATTCACAGCATTGTCATGATTGCCAATGATTGAATAAACATCAGCAATAACGACATACAATGGTCCCAACTTATTATCAAGTGAAGTGATTTTAGCGGCTTCGATATAGCTTTCCAATGCATTGCTGAGGTCGCCTTTCAACCGCAGTCCATTTCCTCTTACAAAATATCCTGAAAAAATGTAATTGGCAGAATCAGCAGCCTTTGCTTTTTTGATCAGCTCCCCGCTGAATGACAATTTTTTCTCTGTATCGTTGTGATTAATCGCTAACTCATATAGAATTTTGAGTTCGGCTGATTTGTCGAATTTCCCTTCTGTATAGACGCGTTCCAGGCTGTCTGCAAGCGGCTGATTTTGTGCCAGTGTGGTAATAGACAGCACGACAAAAAAGCCCATGAAGACACAGGCTTTTTTGTAATGATAGATATACTGCAATAAGCCCATCACATAACAGGCTTTAGTAATTGGCATTTTATTCCGTCGCGAGTTTTTCCTTTGGTGTTAAATTGGATTCCATTTGTGGTGGTGGCGGTGGATTGACATGGATTTTGGGGTCAATCTGGAAAGCGGTCTGAGTGCCATTGGCATACGCTACCGAGAAATACAGGGTATAGGTTTCATCGTCTCCATTGGGTGTGGTATCCGGCTCAACGGTGCCGGTAACAGTTGAAGATGGTGCGGGTGAAGTCACGAGATTAGTAAAAACATTCGGCCCGCCTGTATCCAGGATGCCTGTGATGTTTACAATATTCCCGGTTGCGGGGTCACTTGGGAATCCCGACCACACAACGGTGTCGCCAACATTGACCACGGTTACATACTCTTCATCCGTTCCCGAGGTTTGATTGAAGGTACAAGTGGTGTCAATATTATTTGCATTGACCAGTGCTGTATTTACATACAGATTGACGTTAACTGTTGCCATGATGTTTTTGATTTTTAGGTGATTGATAAACCCTTGCGTCACTTAATTTAACCAGTTTTGGAGGATTGACCAAAAATGATTTTGGGTGAGGGTTGGGGTTAGTGGCGGGGGGAGAAAACCTGGCATAGTGATCACCTAAAACCAACTTTTACAATTTGTACAATTATATCTAGAAAGCACTGACTTATACTAGTATTAATAGGAAATCATTTAGGTATGATTTTATCTATATATTTTTAAAAAATAATTACAACCTCCAATTTCGATAAAACCACATTTCAATTTCCAACTTTATCTAAAATGATTGATGTTACGTGTGCAATAATCCTTTCGGAAGGCAAAATACTAGTCACTCAAAGAAGTGAAAAAATGAGTCTACCTTTAAAATGGGAGTTTCCAGGTGGGAAGCTTGAACTTAACGAATCCCCTCAAGATTGTATACTGAGAGAAATTAAAGAAGAAATAAACATAGAAATCGAATTGATAGAAAAACTTGACAGTAAAATATATCATTACGACGACTTTTCGATTACATTGATCCCATTTATTGCCAACTACAGATCTGGAAACATTTATTTATCTGAACACAAAGATTATAAATGGCTTTTAAAGAAGGACCTGTTTTCTCTAGACTGGGCATTAGCGGACATTGCAGTAGTAGAAGATTTCTTGAAACAAGATTATGGTCACCCTAGGTCTCTATGAACAGTTGATTAATAAAATCATTTTATCTAGATTAAACAGTTTAGATAAAGAGATCTATTTCATCAAAGAAACTCCAGTTGCTAGAAGCGAAGCAGCGCGCATACTTTCGAACTATTTGAGTAACATAATTAAATTTGCATTAAACACATTTACTGGTGAGGATGGTATCGAAAAACAAATAGAACTCTCGAATAAAATAATCTTACTATTACAAAATCAACTAAATGATGAAGAATTCCAAGATGATCTGATTGCTACGGAAGCAAAAATCCTCACCGCAATTCTTTCACGAGTAGATGCACGATTTTCGGATTTCGAAAGACATATTAAAGAAATTACACCGTACACAAGATTAAGTCAAAGTGAACTATTCACTGGGAATAACGCTGGAATTTCGCTTGAAAGCGAATTAAAAAAAGAAATTCTCTCATCAAACAAAATCTGCTTTCTCGTATCCTTTATTAAATGGACCGGCATTAGAATTTTCGAAAAAGAATTATCTGACTTTACCCAAAATGGAGGAAATCTTGAAGTAATAACTACATCATATCTAGGCGCTACCGACCTAAAGGCTGTAGAGTTTCTATCTTCTCTTCAGAATACCAAAATAAAAATTTCCTATAATACTGATAATGAGCGGTTGCATGCAAAAGCATATCTATTTTTAAGAAATACAGGATTTCACACCGGCTACATTGGTTCCTCAAATATCTCCCGATCTGCCTTAACAAATGGATTGGAATGGAATTTAAAAATAACGACAAAAGAAGTTGAACATATTATTGATAAATTTCGAAAAACCTTCGAAACTTATTGGCAGGATAGCGACTTTGAATTATTTGATAAAATGCAGCATACAGAGAAACTGCGAGCTGCTTTAAAGAAGGAAAAATTTACAGAAAAAAATAACTATGCAATCTACTTTTCAATAAAACCGCATCCTTTTCAATTTGAAATTTTGGAAAAGCTTGAAGCGGAAAGACAATTGCATTCTCGATTCAAAAATCTCATTGTGGCAGCTACAGGAACTGGTAAAACAGTTATTTCTGCATTCGACTTTAAAAGATTCAGAAGCCAGAAGCCAAGTGCCAAACTTCTTTACGTCGCACATCGAAAAGAAATACTTCAACAAGCACTGGCAACTTTTCGTGGAATTTTGAGGGACAATAATTTCGGAGAAATCTGGGCAGAGCGACTCGAGCCTGAGAATTATGACCAAATATTTGGTTCAATTCAAACACTAAACAATAAAATTCCCGTATTAAAACTTTCCGAAACTTTTTACGATTTCATAATTATTGATGAGGTACATCATATCGCTGCTTCAAGTTACAGACCCATTTTGAACAGGTTTAAACCAAAAATTCTTTTGGGATTAACCGCTACCCCTGAAAGAATGGACGGAGAAGATATATTGAAAGATTTCTCCAATACAATAGCAGCTGAAATTAGATTGCCTGAGGCTCTAAATAAGAAATTGTTGTGCCCATTTCAATATTTTGGAATTACCGATAGTATCGATCTTTCAAACGTTGAGTGGAAAAATGGTAGATATCTACCAAGTGAGCTAACCCGCATATATACTCAGAATGATAAACGAGTACATGAGATAATCTCCAATTTGCACAAATATTTAAAAGATGTTGAAGACGTCAGAGCCTTAGGTTTCTGCGTAACGCAGGACCATGCCCAATTTATGGCAGAAAAATTTAGACTTGCCGGATTGAAAGCAGATTATCTTACCAGTTCGCGTAGTGAATTAAGGGACACTATTCGGAGTAAATTCATCAGTAAAGAAATTAACTATTTGTTTGTAGTCGATATTTTCAACGAAGGAATAGACATACCAGAAATTGACACAGTACTTTTCCTTAGGCCTACTGAAAGTCTTACTATTTTCCTGCAACAATTGGGTAGGGGATTGAGATTAGCTGATGAAAAAGACTGTTTAACAGTTTTAGATTTCGTGGGAAATTCACGTCCAGAATATGATTTTGAGGGTAAATTCAGGGCTTTGGTTGGCAAAACAAATACGTCCATCCAAAAAGAGATTGAAGATGAGTTTCCTCATTTACCCTTAGGTTGTGTGATAATTCTCGAAAAGATAGCTAAAGATTTCATCCTTGAAAATATCAGAAGGGCAACTTCACTCAACAAAAATCAAATTATAAATAAAATTCGCAACTTCAAACATCAAACAACCCTACCACTAACTTTAAGGAACTTCTCAGAATTTTATCATATCCCACTGCAATTAATATACAAAAGAGGTTGCTGGAAAAGGTTGTGTGTGATTGCTGGAGAAATTGAAGATTATCCTTCTATAATAGAAGTCGAAATTGCGAGAGCAATAAGTAGGAAATGGTTGTCGTGTAGCTCGAGTTCATATTTCAAATTTATTTTATCTCTCGCAAAACGAGACTTTTCGATAACCTTCAATAAACTTAAAGAGAACGAGAAGATTATGTGCTTAATGCTCCATTATGATGTATGGCAAGTCGAGGGTGGATTTCGATCACTTGACGCAAGCATCAAAGCCATTGGGAAAAACAAAATTCTTACTGCAGAAATAATTGAAGTTCTAGAAATATTGATCAATAAAATTGACTTCTTGGAACGTCAAATCTCACTACCATATTCACAACCAATTAAATTACATAGCCGTTATACAAGAGACCAAATTCTATCGGCATTTGGAGTTAATACATTTGACAAAAAATCGAAGGCTCGAGAAGGAGTTGTCTTTTGCGAAGATAAAAACACGGAGCTTCTATTTGTTACATTGAATAAGTCTGAGAGGGATTTTTCACCGACGACGATGTATGAAGATTTTGCAATAAGTGATATTCTTTTTCACTGGCAAAGTCAGAATGCTGTGAGCCCGGAAAAAGGAAAAGGATTGTCTTATATCAATCATCAAAAAGAAGAAAAAAAAATTCTTTTGTTTGTAAGAGAAAAAAATGAGGATGAATTTGAAAATACGATCTCCTTTGTTTTTCTAGGGGATGCGACACTTTCGGAATTCTACGGATCAAAACCAATGAGTATCAAATGGGAGCTTAGTGAACCCATGCCACACTATCTTTGGAAAGATTCAGCAAAAATGGCAATCGGATAGTTCTTCAGAAAAGCGACTCAGGGTTGACCTCATTATCAATTAAAATACCTCATCGCCACTTCCCCCACCCATTTGCCCATTTGCACTGGTACGGCATTTCCAATTAACTTATAAGAACTTCTCTTATTCTCAAAATGAAAATCATCCGGAAATCCCTGCAATCGTGCATATTCTCGGATAGAAAATGGCCGGACACCGTATTTTGATTTAGGATCTTTTACAAGTCTTGTGCCCAAATCTTTTGAATAGTGTGCTACACAAGTTGGCGCAATACTATCAACTAATGATGGATCCACAATAATGGGTAGATCTCTATATTTCCCCTTGATTCTGTTCACGACGTATTCCGGCATCTCTACATTTGGATTTCTTTCTAATATATCTTTCAATCGTGGTCTATTTTTTATTGGAACAGGTTCATTGATTAAAAATGATTTCTTCGTACCAATTAAAATTAATCTTTTCCTGCGCTGTGGTAGCCAATTTGCAGCATCAATCGGACAAAAAACATTTACATAGTAATTAGGCAATTTCGTCATGGCTTCCATCACGACTTTAAATTTTTTCATACCTGGTACATTTTCTACAACATACATTTCAGGTTGCGATATGGCTATATGCCGGAAGAAATGTAAGAACAGATCATCGCCGGTGCGTGTCCCATGTATATCTGCAATAGCAGAATATTTTGTACATGGATACGTCCCGATGATGATATCTGACATTGGCTGCTCAAGAACGGTTTTATCTTTAATATCAGCAGTCAATACTTCATGATTGAAATAATGATTATTCATTCGCATACACGAAGTTGCTTCATTATCAAGATCAAGTGATTGAATGATATTCACTCCGGCCTGCATCATGCCGATCTCCATTCCACCGCATCCTGAAAAATATCCTTTAGCCGTAGGTATATACATAACTGATGTTTTTTAAAAAGGAAATATACCAGGGATAACTATCACGCCAAAATTATTAGCAATTTATTTACTAACTATTTTAGATAGTGATCTGAAAAAATTTGTGGTAATTTGTAATTGTCAGCATAGGATTGCATCTAATTGATCAAACCAATTCTCACCCCCATGCCCAAAAAACAACTTTGGCTTAAACTGAAGAATTATCACTTCAATCATATCGTTTCACCAAACTTATGGCACCAGGTAACAGAACGTTTCGGCGGACCCGATGCATCCACAAGTGCATTCGCAGCTAAGCTCGCCCGTAAGCTCGGATGGAAGAATCGTTTCGCCATGCTGGCGATCAATGAATACAAAAAGTTCATTTTCCTCGGTATCATCGCAGATTTTCCGGTAACCCCCTCTGCCATCATCGACAAAGTATGGCACGAACATCTCCTCTTCACAAAAGCCTACCGCGAATTCTGCAGCGATGTTATCGAATACCCATTCGATCACAATCCGGAACTCATTCCCTTCGACGAACAAACAGAAACTTTCCAGGATCAATACCTGGCTACCATCGAATTGTACAAATCCGAATTTGGTATCGATCCGCCACAAGCTATCTGGGGCAAAACCAAATTTGATCCCGACAAAAAAATAAACCCCATCAAAAAAACAAATCATACCGAACAGTCAACGATATATGCTGATAGTCCGCCATTGATTACTTCGTTTGCGGGTGAAATGTCTGTACAACCTGCCAGCAATTTTTCCGAATTCAACGGCGGCGATTTTGGCGGCGCAGGTGCAGGATCTTCCTTCGACAGCGGCTCCGACAGCAGCGGAGGCGACAGCAGCTGCAGCAGTTGCAGTTCGGGTTGCGGAGGAGGAGACTGAAAGAAGTGCGAAGTAGGAAGGGGGAAGGGGGAAGTGAACAGCCAATACAAAACAAGTGTGAAGTAAAAAGTGCGAAGTGGGAAGTAGTAAACAGCCAAAAGCAGAAATTACCTTTCTTTCAATTCTAAGTAAATTAACACACTCGGGGGGCACGCCCTGAAAGGGCAAAATATCCCAGCGATGGGCAACGCCCATCGAAACAAGTGCGAAGTACAAAATGCGAAGTAGGAAGTGAACGGCCAATACAAATTGGGTAAAAAAGTAGGAAACAATGGTGTAAGGCTTAATTATTCCCACCAACCAGATTTCACCCCTTTTCTATTAATTTCCCGGTTCCACCCGGAAATTTTATACTTATTTTCCGGTTAGATCCGGAAATTTCATAGTTTATTACCTGATATAGAAGAAGCTGGCCAACGGGAAAAGTCCCAATTCGGAAGTCTTCAGTGCTTAGTCAGGAAATCAAAACCCGAGCTAATCCTTCCCGTCTCTCCGCCTCCCCGGCTAAAATCAAAGCGAAGCGCCGAAAAATACGTAAATTGCAATAGACTAAAATCATACCTATATGTCACTCTTCGATAAAAGCAAACAAAAAGACAAAAAGAAAGGCGGCGCACCAGCCACTAAAGGCGGCTCAACTTTTATTAAAGGCAAAACTCAAACAAATTCAAAACCAGCCGCTAAAAATACAAGGTTAACCGGTGGTACCCAGCGTGGCAGTTAATATCTGCACATATGCAGTACTTCAAATACTTAAACAGTGCTAAAAAGAAAGTCCTTCCATTTTACAGGAAGGACTTTTCTTTTATAGTTAGAAGACCCCTTGAATGATCATTAGTAAGCCACACTTAGTTAGTGGTATAAATCCTCACAGTACCATCACCTTCACTGCTCACCACCAATAAACTTTTACCGGTAGGACTATCATGAGAGGAAATAAACAGAAGTCCTTCAGGTGCGTCGCCGGTAGTTAATAATTTGATGAATTTTGGCCTTACCGGATTAGAAACATCATACAGCACTACCGCATCCACTCTTTCCAGACCTACGAAAGCAACAGGTTTGCGACCCACCACACCAATTGTGATGCCTTCCGGTTCAACACCTTTATCGTCACTTCTGCTGTCCGCATATATGCCTGCATCAAAACTCTTTGTTTCAAGTTCGTTTTTACTGTCATACAGTAAATTACCGGTGTAGCCATTCCATACACTGAATGATCTTGCACCAAACGAATATAGTTCACTGAATTCTCCATTGCTGTTTTTACCCAGCGTAGTAGTGATATTCAAATTGCCCAGGTTTGCTTCCAGTTGTAAAGTAGCAGCATTTGGAAAAACGGCTGGATCCAGTGTGACATTTTTAACCCGCTCAATTTCAGAAAACCCGTCATAATCCCGCGCATCACCTTCATTGGCTGTAAAAAGAAAAGGAATTCCCCTGTCTTCAATTAACGCAATGGCATCAGGCTGGTACATGCCTTTTACATTCCAGGATGCTGGCAGATAACCATTCTTATCACTCGGATCTATAATTCTGTCGCCAATCGAATAATCCTTAAAGCCCAGGGGGAAAATATTAGTGATGGACCGGCCACGGATATCAATTTTTGCAATAGCATTGTTCTCCTGCAAAGTTACCCAGGCAGTTTTGGAATCGAAAGACACAGTGATATACTCAGGTTCCATATCCTGCGCAAAACTTGCTCCCGGACCGAAAAACCTGAGACCTTTCGATTTAAGAAAATCAGACTGACCCGCAAATGCAGAGAAATCGAGTGTTGTAACAGCATAGTTCTGATTCACTGAAATAATACTTACTGTACCCAACGGATCGGTAGTATATTCATCATTTGGTTCTCCTTCATTGGCAGTAAGGATAAATTTACCGTCATGACTATAAGTGATCATATCAGGCAAGGCACCAACATTAATCTCTTTCACGAATGAATTATCGCTGGTATTGAATATGACCACCTTGCCATTGTCGGTTTTGTTTAAACTCTCCACCGCCGCGGCAAGTTTACCATCATGTACATCCACACCGTTCACATTCCCGCCATAGGTTGAAACGTCTATACTTCCAGCAGGTGTTGGTGTTGTGGGATTAGAAAGATTAAGAATATCAATCCTTGTAACATCATCTGTATTAACAATTACAAAAAGTTTTTTAGTGATGGGATCATATGCAGAAATTTCAGCTGCGCCTTCACCACCAATCTGTGTGCTGCTTATTTCGGCAAAGCTTGCGGGATCCTCGTATGGATTATGGCCGGGATGATCGTTTTTTTTACAGGCTGCAAAAAATACCACCGCAAAAGTGAATAGTAGAATTCTCGACTTCATATTATTTATGCTGGTTTTTAATGAAGCCGCAACTTACTGAAGCAGATATTACCGGAAGGTGAAGTTTAGGTTACCGTAAGATGAAGGCGTTTTTGCCGGGAAGGCGGTTTTTTGCCGGGGAGGCGGGATGGCGGGAAGAAAATTATTATCTTAATTGTTCACCCGAATACTCAACATGTATTTTCCCGAAACTTGCCGTTCTTTCCGGCAACTGCATTGAAAATAGAACAGTGCTAATTTTCCTCAACCGTAGACGGGAAGCGAGGAACAACGGGAAAGAATACACGGAAAGAATAACCTTCCATTAAAGTAGCTATATACAACCTACTTGGTATCTATCTTGAATTCTCGTATTGACCTATTCACTCATTCACCCGCCCGGTGGTAGTTACTTCGCTTTACCCGCCGCAATTCTTCCATCTATAAATTTATCCAGCGTCGTCGGTTGCATCCCGAATTGTTCAATGGTTTCGCCGGCATTTCTCGCCTGGTTAGAATGTTCAGTATAGATACTCAACTTCATCACCCGCGAAAGACCAGGATGGAAAGGTTTCAATACCGCCGACATCAACTGCAATGCAGTTTCAGGTACATGTTTAACCCGCGGACTGATACCAAGATGTTTACCAAACTGCTCCGCCACTTCATTTTTTGTGAAGTTATCAGGACCCGATAACTCAATAGTCTTGTTGAAATAATAAGCATTGCCTGCAATCTGGTTCAACGCAGTAACAATATCAGCAACAGCAATAAAATTTGTTTTGTTTTCGCCCTTCCCAAACAAGGTTGTTTTTCCTTTTTCGACAATACTTTTCCCGAGAAGATTGTAAGCATGCCATTCCATAAAAGCAGATAATCGTAAAATTGTATAATTTAATCCACTTCTTTTCAGGTACTCCTCAACGTTATATTTAGTCCTGAAAAAATCGATTGGGTGATCAGGCGATGAATCATGAACCGAAGTAAAAATGAACTGTTTGACCCCTGCATTTTTTGCCTGGTCGATCAGGCGCTTGTTTGCCTTATCATCGATTGCGGAAGAATCGTTTTTGCCTTTTCCCATCATGGCATGCGCCGCAGTGAGCACGACTTCCACATCATCAAACATGGCGGGATCAGTTTTATGATCCGACAAATCACACACCACAATCTTTGCTCCTGCTCTTTTCAGATCTTCCGCTCTTACAGGATCCCTTACCAAAGCAGTGACCCTGCATCCTTTATGTAAAAAGTGTAAAGCAGTGGCATGACCTAAAACCCCTGAAGCGCCGATGATGAGTATGTGTTGCATAGCAGTCGTTTAGTACTCTTAATATAAGAAAAAAAGCGCATATGCCTGCGGGTATTAATTATTGCTACGCTTTACCTTACTCTCTTTCTGCAGCAGATACCCCGTCCATAACCCACCAAACAAGTCGGCCATACCAAAAATTATCAATTGGGGACCCACCCATTTCATTATCACAAAAAATAAAAAGATAAAAAACACGCTGACTCTTGTGATCACGGTAAACGGCAAAAAAGCCTGCAGGTTATTCGCTGCAGTACGATTGTAATAAAATCCAATCACCGCTGCCGTTACACCCACCACCCTGAACCAAACATCATTCACCGGAGGGAAGTGGAAAATACCCAGCAACTGATTGGGAATTGTAAGTATAAACAATGCGAGTACGAAAAGGTAGAAACTGAAATAATACACAGATTTTGCTGCTTTGGTCATATAGACAAATTAACCGTTTGTTTGACGATACGAACATTCCACACGAAAGAAATCAAATTTTGAATTAGCGGATAGACATTTAAAGGTTAATGCCGCTCAAGACAAATAAGCGACATTAACCAGTCAATACTATTTTACGCCTCTGCTAAACCACCAGCCGAGAATAGCACCGATAATCAGTCCCAGGAAAGCATTGGCGATGACGTCTACAACAATCGCCGTCGTGTTCATCAGGTTCATCTGAGCGAGATACAGCAGATCAATACCTAACGAGGTCAGCAAAAAAATGATAGCGCCGGAGATTGCTCCATTCCGGACTGAACGGATATTCGCGAGATTAAAGACATAAGACAGCATGAGTCCCCATGCAACATTGGCCACAAAAATTAAAACGAAATTTGGGGAATCTTTCATTAAACCCGGATATTCGGTAGAGTTAGCCAGGTAAAAATCCATCAGTAAAATGCCGAAAATGAGCCATCCCAGCAGAAACGCTGCGACACCGGCAATTAATGCTCCTAAAAGGACTTTTGAGTTCATGATTGTTGATTTAAGGTGATTAAATTGGGTCAATAGAAAATTATGAATTTTAACACAATTTTAAAAATATAATGCAGCGTTTTAGATGTTGTCGGATATGTTTAGTCAAGCTGTTTTTTGACGCACCTCATTTACGGCGAATACAATCTAAAACATGCTAACATTTTGAAAGTGTTCAATAACTATCCCCATTTGATCATCCAATCTGCGATCAGGTGGTCCGACACTTTCACTCAATCCGTTTTATTTAAGGATTTGCGCTTACGGTATAACTTAAAACGCAAAACTTACAAGGTTTTTTTAACTTGCAGTCATGACGAATTACCTGGTTGAATTGAATGAGCGGCAGAGGGAAGCTGTACTGCATCTGGAAGGTCCACTGATGATTATTGCAGGCGCAGGAAGTGGCAAAACAAAGGTATTAACCACCAGGATCGCCCATCTGATGGCCAATGGCGTCGACTCTTTCCGTATCCTGGCGCTGACCTTTACCAATAAGGCCGCAAAGGAAATGAAGGAAAGGGTGGAGAAAATCCTCGGCAACCAGGAAGCCCGGAATTTATACATCGGCACTTTCCACTCCGTATTCGCTCGAATATTAAGGGCAGAAGCTCACCGGTTGGGATTTCCCAATCAGTTCACAATCTATGATACAGACGATGCTAAAAATGTGGTGAAAACGGTAATCAATGAGCTGAGCCTCGATGACAAGCATTACAAACCGTCAACGGTTTACAACAGGATTTCATCTGCCAAAAATGCATTAGTAGGTCCCCAGGAATATGCTGATGACTATTTTTTGCAGCAGGAAGATCAGCGTTCGAACCGTCCCGCTATCGCACAGATTTATGCTGCATACGTTAAAAAATGTTTCAAAAACGGTGCAATGGATTTTGATGATCTGCTGCTGAAGTTTTATGAACTGTTAAAAAACTTTCCTGACAGTCTGCACAAATACCAGCACAAGTTCAGGTATATTCTAATTGATGAGTACCAGGATACTAATCCGGCCCAGTACGAGATCATCAAATTACTCGGTGCCGCTCACGAAAATGTTTGTGTGGTGGGTGATGATGCACAATCAATTTATTCATTCCGGGGTGCCACTATCGAAAACATACTGCAATTTCAGAAAGATTATGATCAGGTAAAACTGGTAAAACTGGAACAGAATTATCGCAGTACTGAACAGATTTTGCAGGTTGCCAATAAAGTAATCAGCAATAACAAAAATCAGATTCCCAAAGCGCTGTGGACCGAAAACGGTGAAGGTGAAAATATCCGGCTTGTGCGTACCATGACCGATAATGACGAAGGGAAATTTGTAGCCGATACTATCCAGGAACAAAAACTCAGAAATCATTATTTCAACAGGGATTTCGCCATCCTGTATCGCACCAATGCGCAGAGCCGTGCATTTGAAGAATCACTGCGCCGCATGAATATTCCCTATACTATTTATGGCGGCATCAGTTTCTATCAACGCAAAGAGATAAAAGATTATGTAGCCTACCTGCGGATGCTGGTGAATCCAAAAGATGAAGAGGCGCTTAAACGCATCATCAACTATCCTGTACGCGGTATTGGCAAAACCACTATCGATAAAATCATCTTACATTCTAATGAGGATGACATCAGCATGTGGGATGTTTTGTGTAATGCCCGTAAGTATGGATTTAAAGCCGGCACTCTTGAAGCATTAGATGGATTTGTGATGATGATCAAAAGTTTCTCCAGTATGCTCAAAACAAAAAATGCATACGATGTGGCATTTCATGTAGGAAAACAAACCAATCTTGTTCGCGAGTTATTCAATGATAAGAGTACAGAAGGCGTTCAGCGATACGAAAACATACAGGAGTTGCTGAACTCCATAAAAATGTGGGTGGATGATCAGCAGAACCGTGAACAGATAGACGAAGATGGCGTATTGATTGATGATACCCAGGATCCGGAACCACCTGCAGAAAATACGTTATTCACCAATAACGAAGAACCTCCTGCACAAGCGCCAACACCAGGAACCACTACTGCTAAAGTAACACTCGGCGCGTATTTGCAGCAAATCACCCTGCTCACAGATTCCGATGATAAGGATGCCAATGCCGATACTGTTAAACTAATGACGATACACGCTGCGAAAGGTCTTGAATTTTCCTGCGTGTTTGCAGCGGGTCTTGAAGAAATGCTTTTTCCAAGTGCGATGAGTATCAACACCAGGGAAGAACTGGAAGAAGAAAGACGTTTGTTTTATGTAGTCATAACACGGGCAAAGAAAAAGTTATGGATAACGTACGCGAATACCCGCTATAAATTTGGTCAGGTTGTACAAAATGAACCAAGTCGTTTCATTGAAGAATTACCAGCGGAATATCTTGACAGAACCTTTGCCGGCGGCGGTATTAAAAATCAGGGTAGCAGCAGTTCGTCTGCATACGACCGTATGAAAGGTTTTGGATCCAGGGGTTCTACCGACAATGCATACAGCAATCACTGGAAAACCGATAGCGGAAAAACAGCAGGTAAAACTTTATCCAATCTTGGTATTAAGAGCACAACCCCTAAACCGGTTGAACATGTTCCCTCTGATAATTTCCAGGCCAGCAATACCGCTGACTTACAGGAAGGACAAAAAGTCGAGCATCAGAAATTTGGGTTCGGTGAGATATTGAAAATGGAAGGTGCAGCGCATAATCCAATCGCCACCATTAAGTTTGAGGTGAACGGTGAGAAAAAGATCATGCTTAATTATGCCAAACTGAGAATTGTGTAAGGCGGGTTGTACGTGATAAGTTTTACGTATTACGTTGAACAGTATGAGAAAGTCTTCAGTCGGGAGTCTTAAGTTTTTAGTCAGTGTGAACATGATCTGCAAACGCAGACAGTTTAATTTTCGCAAGATTAGCGAACTTGATTTACTCAGGAATTCTCCGTGAATCTCCTGTCTTTCAGCTCCTGCTGTTTCTCCGTGTAACAAAATAAGTTGTAAGTAATAGGTTTAAGGTAAAGCTGTACCTTATCAAATGGCTGTTATCTCCGTTAAACTCAAAACCTCCGCTTAACTCCGTGGCCAAATCGGAGTCTTTAGTCAGAAGTCTTAAGTCATCAGTCTCTGAAAAAAATTTCAATTTTAGCGAATTAGATTTTCACAATATATCTCCGTGAATCTCCTGTCTTTCATCTCCGGCTGTTTCTCCGTGTAACAAAATAAGTTGTAAGTAATAGGTTTTAGGTAAAGTTGTACCTTATTAAATGGCTGTTATCTCCGTTAAACTCAAAACCTCCGCTTAACTCCGTGGCCAAATGGAAGTCATTAGTCCGGAGTCTTAAGTCATTAGTCGCGGGAATTTCATTTACAATTTTAGCGAACTTGAATTATGCAATATATCTCCGTTAAACTTAAAACCTCCGCTCAACTCTGTGGCCAAGAGGAAGTCTTCAGTCGAGAGTCTTAAGTCTTAAGTCCAATAAAAATCAAAACAAAGTTCCTTTAAACAAACACTGATTTCCTATTGTTAACTGGTCACATGGAACAGTAATACCATACTTTCCAGCAAAATTTAACCAACACCAAAATCATCGGGTATGAAATCAAAATTTATTAGCTTATCTCTCACGCTGTGCTTTGTTTCCATGCTGCATTTCAGCTGTTCATCACCTACTGCTTCTTTACTCGGCGCATTGGGTGGCAATTCAAATTTATCCGGGATTACCAGTTTATTAAAAGCTGCCGGTGGACTCGGAAGCATTTTAGGCAGTAAAGGACCTTTTACTTTATTGGCGCCAACAAATGATGCATTGTCGAAACTGGGCCAGGGTACTATCGAAAATCTGCTCAAACCGGAAAATAAATCATTGCTTACGAATGTTTTGAAAAAGCATGTGCTGCCAGGAAAATTTTCCCCAGACCAGATCAAAGCCGGCGGATTGAAAGATGCACTGGGTAATGGTTTAAACCTTGGCGGAGCCAATATCACAGAATCTATTCCTACCAAAGGCGGATTGATTCAGGTCATCGATAAAGTACTTCAGTAGGAAAAAAGATCTAACAGGTTTAAGAAAACCTGTTAGGTCTTTCGCCCCTTTCCTATCGTAATCTCTTTCCCCGTTATCACCACAGGACGTATCAGAAAAGTATATTCCTCGAGTATATAATTGCGGAAATCATCTTCCGTTAGATTTTTATCCTTTAGTTTCCACTCCTTGTATTTGATAGCTCTGCGACTAAATAACTTTTCATAACTCCCTGCCAGCTGTTTCATTTCTTCCAATTGTTCAGGTGTTACTTTTTCCACTTTGATATCCTGGAATGTATATCCTTTTGTATCCAGTTCTCTTTCCTTTACCACTTCCTGGCTCGTGGAGCAGTGAGGTAACCAGTAAACTTTTTTCATAAGACGAAGTTACATACCTCTCAGGTTTTTAGAAACCAGTGAGGTATGTAATATTTCTTTCCCGCTTCCGACTAACCTCATACATTCGAAAAATAATTTGACTACCAACGACACGCAAACAGAGTTTCTACAGCGGCTGGACGAACATAAAGGTTTGATCCATAAGGTATGTCATGTGTATTGCTGGAATGCAAAAGACAAGGAAGATCTGTTCCAGGAAATAGTGGTACAACTCTGGCGGGCATGGCCTGCTTTCAGGGGCGATTCAAAATTCAGTACATGGATGTACAGAATCGCGTTGAACACCGCCATATCAGGACTGCGGCGACAGAAAAACAATATGGTTTTTGTCGAACCCGATAAAATCCCATCCGAGATTGGTGATGATTCGGATGCTGCAGAAAAGGAAGAACAATTCTCACAGATGTATGAAGCGATTCGTGAACTGTCGGAACTGGAACGGGCTATTGTGATGTTATATCTGGAAGATAAGTCCTACGACGAAATGGAAGATATTCTTGGTGTGAATCAGAATAATCTGAGGGTGAAGATGAACAGGATCAAAGAGAAACTGAGAAAACTTATTAAAATGCCGCAACATGGAACTTGATGAATTAAAAGATTTATGGCAGCAAAATACTCAACATCCCCCTGGTGCAGAACTGCGCCTGAGTGAGTTGTTGGCGCGCAAATCAAACAGTCCGCTATCGACAATAAAAAGAAACCTAAACTGGGAACTGGGGGCCATCATCATTTTATACGGCACATCGATTCTTTTTTATTTTATTGCCTGGAATGGTAAACTGGAAAGTGTTGGTTGGTTCATGCTTTTTATTGCATTGCTGTTTTTTGTTTACTACTATATGAAGATCAGATTGCTGGATAAAATGGCGAATCCTGCGGGACGGGTGAAACAAACATTACAGCACCAGATTACCACGCTGGAGAGTTTTGTAAGGATGTATTTTATTGCCGGTACAGTGTTGATCCCTGTGAGTATTCTGTTTTTTGCAAGGCTCTACTATGTTCATTCACGATATATCACACCTGGTAATATCCTTTTTCCTTCGGATGAAAATCCATTGTGGAAAGTTTTACTTGCCTGGACTTTTTTGATTGCAGTGATTACTTATTTATCTCTAATGATGAACAAATGGTATATCAATAAATTATATAGCAGGCATATCAACAAATTAAAAAGTATATTGAAGGAGATGGAGGAAGAATGAAGCTTCGCTTTTTTTATTTTGCCGGGGAGGCGTGTAGACGGGAATTTTTTTGTCAACTTATATCTGGCATCTACATCTCATTGGAAGTATCTAATTCCCGCCTCACCGACTCCCCGGCAAAAAAATAGCCGGAAAAAGCGCAAATATTTTTGAAATTGATAGTCGCAGAAAATTTTTTACTGAGCCCGTTCACATCTCACTCTCATCTGTTCGCACTACATTTGAAAAAAACAAGCAATGCGATTTATCATTCTGATTGGTTTCATTTTTACTTCTTTATATACCAATGCCCAGGTTCTATCTCCCCGTGATCAATCCAGAGTAGTTGACGATTTACTGGCAGAGAGAATTAATCTATTGTTGCCATCATTGATGAAGCAATCAGGGATTGATATGTGGATTCTCATCTCCCGTGAATACAATGAAGATCCTGTGCTGAAAACTTTTCTGCCATCCACCTGGCTCTCTGCACGTCGTACAACAATGCTTGTATTTTACCAACATCCCGGTACAGAAACATTAGAAAAAATAGCGATCGCACGATACAATGTTGGCGAAACTATCAAAGCATCATGGGATATGAAACGCTTTCCTGATCAGTGGGATGCGCTGATGAATATCATTGAAACCCGCAACCCCAAAAAAATCGGACTCAATACATCAGAAGATTACGGACATGCAGATGGAATCGATCATACTGATTACATGCTGTTCATGAATAAATTACCATCTGTTTTTAAATCAAAAGTGGTTTCAGCAGAGAAGTTAGCTGTATCCTGGCTTGAAACACGAACGCCGCGTGAAATGCAATGGTATCCTACGCTGGTGGATATCACGCACCGGATTATCGATGAAGGGTTTTCAGAAAAAGTAATTATTCCGGGAATTACTACAACAGATGACCTGGTTTGGTGGTTCAGACAAAAGATTACAGATCTCGGACTCACAACTTGGTTTCATCCATCTGTTTCTGTACAACGAAATGATCCTGAAAATTTCGAGCACCTCAGAAGTTTTTCGAGTCGCCCGAAAGACGATGTGATCAGACAAGGCGATTTATTGCATGTTGATATTGGTATTACGTACCTGCGTTTGAATACAGATATACAGGAGCACGCTTATGTATTACTTCCCGGCGAAACGGAATTGCCGGAAAGTATTAAGAAGGCTTTTGCTAATGGCAACAGATTACAGGATATTCTTACATCACAATTCAAAAAAGGAAAAACAGGCAACATGATTCTGGCAGATGCGTTAGGTCAGGCCAAACGTGAAGGTATAAACGCAGTCATCTATACTCATCCACTTGGTTATCATGGACACGCTGCCGGACCTACAATTGGTATGTGGGATATGCAGGGCGGCGTAAAAGGAAGCGGCGACTATCCTTTAAATTATAACACCACTTATTCTATTGAACTCAACGCAGGTACAATGATTCCGGAATGGAAGAAGGAAATACGCATCATGTTGGAAGAGGACGGCTATTTTGACCAGGCTGGTTTCAGGTATATCAGCGGAAGACAGAAACAGGTGTTGCTGGTACCGAGAAAGAATGCTGTGATGAGTGAAGAGGCAATAGGCAGTAGGCAGTAGGCAATAGGCAGTAGGAACAGCCAATACAGGATCGCGTTTTTGTGAGTGTACCATTAGGCGGCAGTAGATTCTCCCATTGACACATTCACTTATTCACCAACTTCGTAGCGGTGCTTTTTTGAACCACATAGACACGCAGTAAAATGCAAGAGAATTTTCTATGTGCCCTCTTTATACCTATGTGGCGGATGTTCACTTGGGAGATGGCTGTTACTTCACTCATTGACACATTCACACATTCTCCCTCTTGGGGGCTGTTCATTCACGTTTCACGATTCACGAAGGCATCGGCTGTTCATTCACCCATTGACACATTCACTCATTCACCTTTCAAGGGGCTGTTCATTCACGATTGACGATTCACGATTCACGAAGGAGACGGCTGTACCCTTCGCACTTCGCACTTCGCATTTCAAACTTCACAGCTTGCTTTTATCTCTGATCGCCTTAAACTCCGATCCCGCTTTCCATTGCGGCCATTTATTTTCAAAAACCAAACGTTTGCCTACCCTGAATAATAATTTGAGATCTTTAATACCACCTTCCATTGTCCATGTGGCAGCATCATATTCATCTGATGGACGATGATAATTTTTTTCAGTGTATTCTTTTTGTAACTGCAGACCATATTCTTTTCCTTTACCAATCACGTCAACACCAGTTTCGGTGTATAAAGCCGGAATGCCTGCTTTAGCAAAATTAAAATGATCTGACCTGTAATAATATCCTGCCTCCGGATGGGTTTCGTAAGAAATACTGCCGCTGTCTTTTTCTACTTCTTCTTTTAAATAATCTTCGAGGTCAGACTGACCTTCTCCAACAACGATTATATCTTTGGTGGCAGTAAACGTATTCAGTCCATCCATATTAATATTCGCCACTGTTTTGTTAGCCGGATAAACAGGATTTTGTGCATAGTATGCAGAGCCAAGCAAACCCTGTTCTTCTGCAGTAACTGCAAGAAAAACAATTGTACGTTCAGGCTTTTCTTTTAAGGATGAGAAAGCACGAGAAAGTTCGAGCAAACCGGCTGTACCTGTTGCGTTATCCAATGCTCCGTTATAAATGGAATCGCCTTTTTCATCTTTTGTACCAATACCCAAATGATCCCAATGCGCCGTATAAATAATTACTTCATCAGGATATTTTGATCCCGTAATTTTCCCGATCACATTCATTGACTTATTATATTCAGCTTTCACTTTCATGTCTGTAGATAACTTCAGTGAAAGCGGAACAGGTTTGAAGCCCGGCTGATTTGCTTTTTTTAACAGAGTAGAATCAAATCCTGCAGCTGTAAACAATTTGTTGGCAGTGCCTTCAGTCACCCATCCGATGACATCGCAATGTTGAATATTTTTTCCGCGATCATCGAGTTGTAATCGGGACGTATTGAAACTATTTTGCTGTACTGTAAAAGGATAACTTGCTGCTGCTGTATTATGAATGATCAAACATCCTTTAGCGCCCTGTCGTGCTGCTTCTTCAAATTTATAGGTCCAGCGGCCGTAGTAAGTCATAGTACTTCCCTTAAATAAAGTGGTATCGCCCACCCAATAGCCGGGATCATTTACCATCACCAACACAACTTTTCCTTTTACATCAAGTCCCGCATAGTCGTTCCAGTTATATTCCGGCGCCACTACTCCATAACCTGCGAATATCACCTCGGCATTGTCTAGTGTAATAATAGTGTCCGTTTTATCGGTCCAGATGATATATTCTTCACGCGCTTTTAAATCGAATGAGGTTTTTGCAGATGTTACTCTCATTGAAGGCGAAGCAATTGCTGAGATACTGACCATCGGTACCTCCTGCATAAATGCTGAACCATTACCTGGTTCAAGGCCAACAGCTTTAAACTGCTGTTCGAGGTAGGCTACAGTTTTGGTTTCGCCTTCAGTAAATGGCATACGGCCCATGAAAGAATCTGATGCCAGTATTGCGATATGCTTTTTCATGCTGTCGGCACTAAATGCATTCTCGCCACCTTTTTCATCAGCGCTGCCATCACTACCAGTACCGCAGCCTGTTAATAATAAAATAGCTATCAATAAAACAGATCCAGAACTTTTTATCATATTGATTAAATATTTACCTGAAAATAATGAAGTGAAAGTAAGATAAAGACAAAGAAAAAACGCTCAAGATTTCAATGATGAAACGGTTTCTGGTATTCAATTATAACAGGGCAAAAAAAGGCGCTATTACTACCGCCTCTTTTGAATATCTCTGTATTTGCTGTTCTCTACCCACCAGCTGTCCCTATCGGGACATAACAGCCATGTACATGAGCCGCTGACTATTTCTGCGCGCTTCCCACTTGCCTTTGGCTGTTAACTTCAAAAATCGCATTTCGTATTTCGCACTTCTTTCGATGGGCGTTGCCCATCGCTGGGATATTATGCCCTTTCAGGGCGTACTTCCCCGAGTGTGTAAATTTGATTTGAATTGTAAAAGCTACCTCTCTATGTATTGGCTGTTCTCTACCCACCATTTGTCCCTGCCGGGACATAACAGCCATATACATGAGCCGCTGACTATTTCTGCGCTTCGTACTTGCCTTTGGCTGTTAACTTCATACTTCGCATTTCGTACTTCAAACTTGATTCGATGGGCGTTGCCCATCGCTGGGAAATTTTGCTCTTTCAGGATGGGTAGTCAGATTGCGTGAATTTGATTGGAATTGCAAAAACGGCAACACTAGACTAAGGGCTTGTTTCCTACTTTATACTATATACCTACTTTGTATTGGCTGTTCTCTACTGCCTACCGTCTACTGTCTACTTACTGTAAATTGGCTGTTCCCTGCTTACTGCTTACTTATTACTCCTCACTTGTATTTGCTGTTCTCTACTGCCTACCGTCTACTGTCTACCAACTGTGTATTGGCTGTTAACTTCCCACTTCGCACATCACACTTCGTACTTACAGAACAACTACTCCCTTAGCAATAAACTGCAATTCTTTCTTTGGTTCTTTTATTTTTTTGATCTCTTCTTCTGATTTACCCGCATCTTTCGCATAATGTTGTTGCTGTTTTACAGACACTTCTTTTACCACCGCTTCGCCATCCAGCACCACATCTTTGCCAACAATATCTTTCGGCATGAAGAACCCGTAATCTTTAAATTTCACCATCATCTTTTCACCGTTTTCTTTTTCCACTTTCATCCAGCAACCTTTTTCCTGGCATACTTCAACTACCTTACCTGTTACCTTACCTGTGTATTTATTGTCAACGAGTTTTTTGTCGATTTCATTAACAGATATTGCCGCTTCAGGCGTAGTGCCAGCGCCGTAAGTAACGCCCTTTGCTGCAGGAGCAGGTTCCTGAGCATATATAACCAGTCCGATAAAAATGCAGAGCGCAAAAGTAACAAGATGTTTCATGGTCATACTATTTGATGCAAAATTGTAAAAAATATCTCACATTATATGTTATAGCTACTACAAACCGGTTATTGTTTAAATCGGGTTAATGCATTTATTTTACAATTATTTGTCGGTTGCAGCCGATTTTATTTGTAATGTTTCTCATGTCTACCCTGCTATTTGTTTAAATAGCAGGGTTTTTTGTGCAAAACACTAAATATATTAGTGAAAAAACTACTAAATATATTAGTGTGCATAATTAAATTCTACTACCTTTATTGAATAAATAACTTTGAATTACTAAAAAAATACACAATGTCAAGCAATGAAAAATTAAAGGCGCTTAAGCTTACCCTCGACAAAATCGACAAGGATTATGGCAAGGGAAGTGTTATGATGATGAACGAAAGAGGCGAAGATCTGCAGGAAGTGATTTCTACAGGTTCAATTGGATTGGATATAGCTTTGGGCATTGGTGGTTTACCGAAAGGCAGAGTGGTGGAGATTTATGGACCGGAAAGTTCCGGTAAAACAACGATCGCCATCCATGTGATCGCAGAAGCACAGAAAAAGGGCGGTATCTGCGCCATCATTGACGCAGAGCATGCTTTCGATAGCGCGTATGCCAGAAAACTAGGAGTAGACGTTGACAGTTTGCTGATTTCACAGCCTGATTACGGCGAACAGGCCCTTGAAATTGCCGACAGGTTAATTCTTTCCGGCGCAATTGATGTAGTGGTAATTGACTCCGTTGCAGCATTGGTTCCTAAGGCGGAGCTGGAAGGCGAAATGGGCGACAGTAAAATGGGTCTTCACGCACGGTTGATGAGCCAGGCGCTTCGTAAACTTACTGCCACCATCAGCAAAACAAATACTGTGTGCATATTTATCAACCAGCTCCGTGAAAAAATTGGGGTGATGTTCGGTAATCCTGAAACTACCACCGGTGGTAATGCATTGAAATTTTATTCGTCTGTCCGTTTAGATATCCGTCGCCAGGCACAAATCAAAGATGGCGACGAAGCTATAGGTAACAGGGTAAAAGTGAAAGTGGTAAAAAATAAAGTTGCTCCACCTTTCCGCTCTGCAGAATTTGATATTGTATTTGGAGAAGGCATTTCCAAGACAGGCGAAATCCTCGATCTGGGAGTAGAACTCGGCATCGTACAGAAAAGCGGGTCATGGTTCAGTTATAATACAGATAAACTCGGACAGGGTCGAGATACTGTTAAGCAATTGCTTACCGACAATCCTGAACTTGCCAATGAGATTGAAGTTAAAATCCGCGCAAAAATTAAAGAAATGGCGACCGCCTGATAATAGTTGGTTTTGTTTAAATAAAAAAGCCGTGTCTCCGTAGGATACGGTTTTTTTATTTCCTTTGATAAGCGATAAAAAATAAAGGATGCAACAAATAAGGACCTTAGGTGCTAAAAAAGTAATTGCCATGGTGGCGCACGATAATAAAAAGAAAGATATTATCGAATGGGCCGAATACAATAAATCCGCATTATCGTACCATGAACTCGTCGGCACAGGCACTACCGGCAAAATGCTCGAAGAGCAACTTAACCGGCCGGTAAAAAAACTACTAAGTGGTCCCCTTGGTGGCGACCAGCAGATTGGCTCCATGATAGCGGAGGGCAAAATCGACGCACTTATATTTTTCTGGGACCCAATGGAAGCACAACCCCATGATCCCGATATCAAAGCATTGTTACGCGTTGCCGTTACCTGGAACATCCCTTTTGCCTGTGATCGAGCCACCGCCGACTTCCTGCTTACTTCACCGCTCATGCATGAATCTTATAGTTGCATTATTCCTGATTATTCGGAATATATTAAGAGAAAGATTTAAGGAAGTGAGCAGTAACCAGAGAACAGCCAGTACATCAGTAGGTAGACAGTAGACGGTAGACGGGAGAGAACAGCCAATACATTAGAAGTAAGCAGTAAGCAGTAAGCAGGGGAACAGCCAATAAAACAGTAGGTAGACGGTAGATAGTAGACGGCAGAGAACAGCCAATACATTGGAAGTGAGCAGTAAGCAGTAAGCAGGGAACAGCCGGTACAACAGTAGGTAGACAGTAGACGGTAGAGATCAGCCAATACAAAAGTTGGGAGACGACTACCCTTATAATGAATTCTTTAAGTTTGTATTGGCTGTTTACTTCCCACTTCGAACTTTGTACTTCGTACTTCAAAAGGTTCTCTGTGTCCGAAAACTATCCTATTTCCAAAATAATATTCATCAAGGAATTTATTTACACAATTCAGATAGTAACTTGTTTGAATACTTTACTGAATTCGTTTATTAAACCGATCGTGTGTTATGAGAAATTGGATTACTGTTTTCGCACTGCTGATCTGCTTTCAGCAAATTTCTATTGCACAACCAGTTTTTACAATTAAGGTTAATCCCAAACTACATCAGCAAAAACTCGATGGCAGGTTGCTACTGGTACTTGCTAAAAATGGCGCAGCTGAGCCCCGTTTTCAAATCAGCGACGGCCCTCAAACACAATTAATATTTGGCATTGATGTGGATCAATGGACTATCGCATCTTCACAATCTATTTCAGCAGCTGCTTTCGGTTATCCGATCACTTCACTAAAAAACATTCCCAAAGGTGAGTATTACGCCCAGGTTGTATTCCATAAGTATGAAACATTTCATCGCAAAGACGGACATACAGTAAAGCTTCCAATGGATCGCGGGGAGGGACAACACTGGAATCTCGCCCCTGGCAATCTTATCTCAAAACCAATCAAAATAAATTTCGATCCTGCAGCAACTGCAGAAATCAATATCGAACTCAACGATACTATTCCCCCCATCAAAGAACCAGAGGATACAAAATATATCAAGCATATAAAAATTCAAAGTAAGCTGCTCACCGAATTCTGGGGACGACCGATGTACCTCGGCGCTCATATTCTCCTGCCTGAAGGTTGGGATACTCATACCGATGTAAAATATCCGCTGGCTATTTTTCACGGTCATTATCCTGATGATTTTTCAGGGTTTCGTACAATACCACCTGATACCAATTTAAAACCTGAGTACAACGCAAGATTTAATATCACCGGTTATAATAGAATTGTACAACAGGAAGCGTATGACTTTTATAAAATGTGGACAGGCCCTTCATTCCCCAGAGTATTGGCAATTGAAATCCAGCACGCCACGCCATACTATGATGATAGCTATGCCGTGAATTCAGCCAATATGGGTCCGTATGGTGATGCGATTACTTTTGAATTAATCCCGGAAATAGAAAAACGTTTTCGTGGCATAGGAAATGGATGGGCGCGTTTTTTATATGGTGGCAGTACGGGAGGCTGGGAAGCATTGGCAGCACAGGTTTTTTATCCTGATGAATACAACGGATGTTATGCTGCTTGCCCCGACCCCATTGACTTTCGCGCTTTCACAGTCATAGATATCTATAAAGATAAAAATGCATATTTTCTCGAAAGTGATTTTAAGAAGACGCCAAGACCCGGTCATCGTAATTATTTGGGCCATGTACAAACCATTATACAGGATATGAACTATCGCGAGCTGGCGATAGGCACGAATGGAAGAAGCGGAGATCAATGGGATATCTGGCAGGCCGTATATTCTCCCGTTGGCAAAAACGGTTACCCGCAACCGGTATTCGATAAACTTACCGGAAAAATTGATTCTGTAATTGCTCAATACTGGAAAGAAAATTATGATCTGTCATGGATCATTGAAAGAGATTGGAATAAAATCGGTAACAAACTCAAAGGCAAGATCAAAATATATTGCGGAGATATGGATAATTACTATCTCAATAACGCAGTGTATCTCACTGAAGAAAGATTAAAGAATCTGAAAAATCCTGCAGCAGGAAGTTTTGTTGATTATGGCGACCGTGCTGAACATTGCTGGAATGGTGATCATGATAATCCCAACTATATTTCACGCCTGCGGTACCACAGGATGTTTATCACACGCTGGGCTCAGGAAATAAAAAATAATCCACCAAAGGATGTGGACATTTCCAGCTGGAACTATTAATCAAATTATGCCATGGAAATTCACACATTGACTGATTCACTCATTCACCCTTCCCCCAGCATGGCCTTAACCCTAAGAGCCTGGCAATATGCCGACGTAGACCAACTGGCCAAACTGGCCAATAATGAAGCCATATGGAATAATCTGCGTGATTATTTTCCGCATCCCTATAACCGTTCTGATGCGAACAAATGGATAAGGAGTCATGCTTCAAAAAGGTCCTCCACTCATTATGCTATAATGGTAAATGAAGAATTGGTTGGCGCTATCAGCATCATTCCCAAAGAAGATATTTATCGTAAATCTGCAGAAATCGGCTATTGGATAGGCGAACCTTTCTGGAAAAAAGGGATCGCTACTATGGCCGTAGAAGAAGTGCTTCGTGTATTCACTAAAAATCACCCTGACATCATCAGAATATTTGCAGAAGTATTTGCAGAGAATATTGCATCAATGAAGGTGTTACAGAAAAATGGCTTTGTTCTCGAATCGGTAAGAAAAAATGCTGTGGTTAAGAATGGAACGGTAGGCGATGATACGGTGTGGGTGAAGTTGTTATAACCTCCCCGCATCGGGGTATTGGCTGGATTTATATAATAGTTAAGTTTGTTATATAAAGCTGCAATATGAAATCCAAAAAGTTAATTATCACCAGTAAGGAAAACCTCGCGCTCAAATATGGAAAAGGGTTTGCTTCCATCAAGAAGTCAATTGCAGCATTAATAAAATCTGACAAAAAAATTGGCTTTCAAACCAGTGTCGTATATCTGGATGATGCAGCCTCTGCAAAAAAAGCAGGCATTAAAACAGTAAAATCAGTTACAGCTTCTTCCGTAAAACAGTCTATTGATTTCTTATATCATAAACATATACCTGCCTATATTTTGATTCTCGGCGCCCAGGATGTTATTCCTTTTGTTGAGATCACCAACCCCGCCGACGATGAAGATGCTGTTGTGCCAACCGACTTGCCATATGCATGTGAAAAACCGTACAGCAAAAACATAAATGATTTTACCGGGCCCACACGTGTTGTAGGTAGGCTGCCTGATATTCCCGGTAGCAATGACCCTTCGTACCTGGTGACAACAATTAATAATGTAATAAAGTCGAAACCAATTGATGCAAAATCATATTCAAATTATTTTTCAATCAGTTGTGATGAATGGAAAATTTCAACCCGCTTAAGTTTGAAAAATATTTTCGGAAATTTTTCTAAACTGCTGATCTCTCCGCCGGCAGGAAAAAAGTATTCCGCAGCACAACTTAAACCTTTGACTCATTTTTATAACTGTCATGGTGCATCAAATGATTTTGCCTACTATGGACAGAAAGGTAAATCCTATCCGCAAGCCATACATTCGCTTCAACTTGATCAGAAAGTCTCATATGGAACAATAGTCGCTGCTGAATGCTGCTATGGAGCTGAGCTGGTAGATAATACGATGCTTGGCATAAACGGGCAGGTATCTATTTGTAATCAGTATCTCAAAAATGGTGCGATGGCGTTTATGGGAAGCAGTACCATATCATATGGACCAGTTGATGGACAAGGTCTCGCAGATTTAATCACCCAGTACTTCATTCGTAATGTACATGATGGCGCAAGTACAGGAAGGGCAATGCTTGAGGCCCGCCAAAAGTTCATTGCAGAAAGCGGACCTTCTCTTGATCCTTATGAATTAAAAACTTTAGCACAATTCAGCTTAATGGGCGATCCTTCAGTACTTCCGGTGAAACCCCCTGTAGCAAGCAGGGGAAATTTGGTGAAAGAAAACACGATCCATAATCACAGGATTAATCTTTTTAACAAGGGAGTTAATTTGAAAACTGTAACAGCACGTTCTGTAAAGCAAACGAATATTACACCCTCAAAAAACGCTGCTGAAATAAACAGTCTGCTCAAACAAACTCATTTTACAAATGCCGACCGAAAAGGTTTGTACAAAGTAGAAACCAGTCAATACAAAGCAAAAGCTGCTGCGCGGGGTGGCAAATCCCTGGTGAATACACCTGCCAGATTCCGTACTTTTATAAAGGAGACATCCAAACCTTCTGATAAGATTACAGATATCAGGATCCTTATCATTAAAGAAACCAATGAGGATGTATTGGGATGGAAGATTTATGTCAGCAGATAAAAAACCAAAAAAGAGATCAGCAGTGACCACCATTAGTGGCGTGGTCGTGCAAAAAATCTTTGCGCGTGGGACCAGGTCGGAGCATGACGCACTATATATCCACTGCGGCGATCATGAATATGTTTTACGCCGCATTAATGCCAATCCTTTTCAGGACGATCTGCTTTTATCTTTCAAAGGCAAAACTGTTATCGCTAAAGGCTTGCTGATAAAGAATACGTTTATGGCGAATGAGATTAAAGAAAAGATCTAACAGGTCTCCACAGAGCTGTTAGGGCTAAAAAGAAAAAACCGGCAGAAGCTGCCGGTAATTATCTTAAAAACCATCCGAGTTAATATTGCTGAGTAGAGCTCTTATCTTTTATTTTATCTCCGTATTTCCCTCTTTTCGTTTCGCCCCGTATACATACGCTTGATGATGTAAAAGTAACAGGGTTTTTACGATACATCAAATCACCCGGCGAAGGAAAAAAGCCATTCGTCGAAACCTTAGACCTAACAGGTCTCCGTAGATCAGTTAGGTGTGAAAAAGGAAAAACCGGCAGAATCTGCCGGTAATCACTTAAAAACCATCCGAGTTAATATGTTGAGAAAATCTCTATCGTGTTTGAAGCGCCGTGTTTTCCTCTTTTCTTTCGTCCCGTATACTTACGCTTGATGATGTAAAAGTAACAGGGTTTTTACGATACCGCAAATCGCCCACCGAACGATAAATACCAATTGTCGAAAATGGAGCTAAGCGTTTTCCTTTAGATCATCATTAAGGGTTCCCATAATGACTTTTAAACCGTGAGATGGTTTAATTACGATTTCAAATCTGCTGATTTCTCTCTCAGCGACTTCCGCTATTACTACCGATTTTCTGATTGCCCAGACCAAACAGGAGATTAATGGCCCCAATAACATTTCCTCCCTTATAAGTTCCGCCATCAAAATTTCTTCCAAATGAAAAAGTAAGTTTCTGGTTAATGCCAATCTCATATTCGGCGTTGACCATTAGCCGCCACGATGATTTGGCTACTGCATCGTTTAATACAGCGCGATAAAGACCTTCTCCACTCAATAAAAGTTTTTTCTGCATAGCAGTGAGCACCACTCTTCCACCGATATCAATACTGTGAAAATCATCGGGATTCAATTCCGGATTAATCAATGACGTTTTTGGCGAATAGAGATATCTCACCATAAATAAAGCCGAACTGTTTTGTTCCGGCATATTCCATCCTCCTGTTAGCCAGCTGCCGATTCTGAAAAGAGAGGACTGATTAAATCTGCTATCCAAAAAATCAAAAACTGAACCCGCTGCAAAATCGAGGTTAAACCCTTGCCTTTCCAGTTTCAGCTTACGGGCTTCAGCCCCAATTGTTTTGCGCAATGAATCAACAGCAATCGCATAAAATATAGCGCGCCTTTCGGTAGTATCAATTGTACCTGAACTAATAAGATCGGTAATTTCCTGGTTACGTCGCTGACGCAATTCAAATAGTGGCCGCATCAGCGTAATGAATTCCTGTTCACTTAAAAAACTGCGTCGGTTTTCTACTGCAGTAATACTATCACTGATAAGTTTATACAATGGATCCCGAAAAACAATTTCTTTTTGAATATCTGCATACATGTTGTTTAACTGTTGTTGAAGATTCCAGATATTTTCAAAGATCTGTTTTGATGCATTGTCAATCTCTCCTCTTTTAATGGCAAACCTGATACCTGCAGCAAACTGTGTTTTACCTGCTGATCCCAGTACACTGTCATTTTTATCTACTTGCTTAACACCTAGCGAAACAACAAATGACCGTCTGAAATTCTCTTTATTATCAACCAATGTTTTCGAATCTAATGGCCTGGTTTTATTCAGCAACTGAAAAGGTGCAAATTCAACTGCGTAGTTAGTGGGTAAGGCTGTAAATGCATTAGTGGCCGATCGGAGAGAAAACATAAATGCATTAATATCGGTTGGTTTTTCAATGTCTGATGGCGACATGCCCAGCAAGGATGAAGCTGGCGAGGATGGTGCACGTAATAAATCAATTCTGATGCTCGTGTCTGCACCCTCCTGCGCATATAAGTTTATACTTCCCAAGCATAAGAGAGAAGTTATCAGTATCAGATTAAGTTTATCCCTGCATTGCATATAATCGGAGATTAAAAACATAGTTTTCTGTATCACCCTCTGACAGAACATCAGACTGAAGTTTTTTTACATACATCACCTTTTCTCCGGCGAATAGTTTCACCGTTACTTCAGTGCGGTTGTTATCAGTATTATTATTTGTATCGGTTACACTGGTAGTAATCAATAGAGATTTACTATCCATTTTTTTACACTTGTCCAGGGCGAAATCATAAAAAGAACCGTTGATATGTACTACAGCAAATTCCGTATGATCAATCAGCTCTATTCTCGATGAGCCGGTTTGATCAATGTCGCCAATAATAATCGTCAGCAATAAAATATCAGTTGTTTTCGGAATGATCACAAAATCATCCACAACAGTTTGCCGAAAAGGCATTTCACCCCTTGTTCTTTTTTTAGCGTTGCTTTTTTTCTTTGACGTCATGTAAAAGAAATTTGTTGAATATGAAATTGTACACTTTTTACCTGTTCAAAATAACTACTCAGGAGTTGGGAGCTATATCAGTGCCGGATTCAAAAAAAGGAGATCAAAAACTACTGCAGAACCTGAATCCGGAACAAAGATATCAATTGGTTATCGAATTCATAAAATTTGAATAAAGTACAAAGTACGAAGTGCGAAGTACGAAGTAAGAAGGATGAAGTGCGATCTCGCCTCAGGCTAGAGAAGAAAACAGCCGTATTGATAATTTAGATTTCTCCGTGTATCTCCTGTATTAATCTCCGTGTATCTCCGCGTTACTGTTGTTCAAAAACTGTATCACAGACGACTGGAATCGAAGGAATTTTAAATCCATAATAAAGTATCCAAAACGTTCGCAATCGCTATTCCTTTTTATCTTTGGAGATATGCAATTTCAATTGAAAGCACCGTATTCTCCGGCCGGAGACCAGCCGGAGGCGATACGAAACCTGGTGGAAGGAATTGAGTCGGGAGAACAATACCAAACCTTGCTGGGTGTAACGGGTTCTGGTAAAACATATACTATTGCCAACGTCATAGAACAGGTACAGCGCCCCACTTTAGTACTCACGCATAATAAGACTTTGGTTGCGCAGCTATATGGTGAGTTCAAACAGTTTTTTCCTGATAATGCGGTTGGCTATTTTGTATCCTATTACGACTACTTTCAACCGGAAGCATACTTACCTGTGAGTGATGTTTATATAGAAAAAGATCTGGCTATTAATGAAGAGCTTGACAAACTGCGTTTACAGGCGACGGCTCAATTATTATCTGGTAGAAGAGATATTGTTGTAGTGGCTTCTGTGAGTTGCATTTATGGTATCGGTAATCCGACTGAATTTGAAAACGGAATCATACGGATAAAAAAAGGACAGGTTATCAGCCGGCAGGGGTTTTTACATAGTCTTGTAAATTCTTTGTACAACCGTTCGCAACTTGAATTTACCCGCGCTACATTCAGAGTAAAAGGGGACACAGTAGATATCAATCTGCCCTATGTTGATTATGGCTACCGGGTAACTTTTTTTGGAGATGAAATTGAAGAAATTGAAAGCATCGATATCCAATCCGGCAAAAGAATTGGTGTGATGGATAATGCTGCAATCTTCCCGGCTAATCTTTACCTGGCTCCCAAAGAACAACTTCAACAGATTCTCGCAGAAATTCAGGACGAAATGTCAAGACAGGTTGAATATTTCAAAGCGAGTGGAAAGTATATAGAAGCACAGCGATTAAGTGAACGCGTGAATTTTGATGTAGAGATGATCCGCGAACTGGGCTACTGTAATGGCGTTGAAAACTATTCAAGATTTTTCGACCGACGACAGCCGGGTACAAGGCCTTTCTGTTTGCTCGATTATTTTCCTGATGATTTTTTATTGGTAATAGATGAAAGCCATCAAACCATACCTCAGGTGAGTGGAATGTATGGCGGCGACAGAAGCAGAAAGATGGTATTGGTGGACTACGGCTTCAGGTTACCTTCTGCTTTAGATAACCGACCATTAAACTTTCATGAATTTGAGTCGTTGGTTAATCAAACAATTTATGTGTCTGCAACGCCCGGCGAATATGAACTGGAGAAAACCGGTGGCGTAGTGATTGAGCAGGTAGTAAGGCCAACAGGATTGTTAGATCCGCCGATTGAAATCAGGCCAAGCGTTAACCAGATTGATGACCTGCTGGATGAAATTGATAAGACTATTAAAAAAGGTGATCGTGTGCTGGTAACAACACTTACCAAAAGAATGGCAGAAGAAATGGACAAGTATCTGCACCGCATCAACATTAAATCAAAATATATTCATAGCGAAGTACACACGCTTGACAGGATTGAAATATTACGTCAGCTCCGATTAGGAGAAATTGATGTGTTGGTGGGAGTTAATTTGCTGAGAGAAGGTTTGGATCTTCCGGAAGTGTCGTTGGTGGCAATTTTGGATGCAGATAAGGAAGGTTATCTCCGTAATGAAAAATCTTTGACGCAAACAGCTGGCCGTGCGGCAAGGAATGTAGACGGCCGGGTTATTTTTTATGCTGATACGGTTACAGGCAGCATGCAAAAAACCATCGACGAAACCACGCGCCGTAGGATAAAACAGGTGGAATTCAATCAAAAGCATGGCATTGACCCCAAAACGATTAAAAAAAGCAAGGAACAGGTGTTTGCCCAAACAGCAGTGCTTGACATTAAAGGCTACGATCTTAAAGATCCTAATGCAATTGGACCTGATGATGGATTGGTGACTGTGGCGGCAGAAGAGCAGGCGTCATATCACACCATTCCGCAAATTGAGAAGGCGATCAAACAGACTAAAAAGACCATGGAAAAGGCGGCACGCGACCTCGACTTTATGGAAGCTGCCAGGCTGAGAGACGAAATGTTTACCTTGCAAAAACAGCTCGATCAGATGAAAAAGTAAAATATTTTAATTTTTAAGTAATAAAGAACAGGCTACTACAGGGCAATGATTTCTCAACATTGCGTAATTTGTCGGAATTATCATTGCTGACCTCCTGATACGCCATAGAATTAAAGTTTTTTTCATCAACACATCAACATTTCATGCTTAAAATCAACAGGATCGGGATTGTTCTGCCATTGCTGCTGCTGATCTTCTCTGCAGAAGCACAAAACAACAAGTACAGGCTAACAGATCTGCCATTGAACGATCTGTCTTCTTTCAAAACAGCGACCGCCAATTGGGCTATAGCCGGGAATATTCAGGCTGATTATTCAGGTACCGACTTTAAATTCAGTTCCGGAACCGGTGTGCTCACCAATCAGTTAAACGCGAAGACGAAACCGGACGCAAAAAATATCTTCACCAATTTCGAGCACGGTGACCTCTATCTTGAGATGGATTATAATGTTCCAAAAGGTTCCAACTCCGGCGTGTATTTCCAGTCGAGATATGAAATCCAGATTTTCGACAGCTGGGGAGTAGCGAATCCAAGAGCAGTGGACAATGGGAGCATTTATGAACGTTGGGATGAAAAGCGCCCTGAGACAATGAAAGGATATGAGGGTCATCCGCCATTAAAAAATGCATCTTTTGCGCCAGGACTATGGCAGCATCTTGAAGTATTATTTCAGGCGCCCCGCTTTGATGCTTCAGGAAAGAAAACAGCCGATGCACGTTTTCTTTTTGTGAAATTAAATGGAATAGTAATCCACGAAAATATCATCCTTAGTGGGCCAACCCGTGCAGCTGCATTCGAAAATGAAGTGGCGAAAGCTCCTTTGATGCTCCAGGGTGACCATGGTGTGGTCGCATTCCGGAATATCCGTTATGCGCCTCAGAATGATTTAAATGCCCGGTTAAAAGATCTTACTTATTCCTATACCGAAGGAAGATTTGATGAAGCAGAAGATGCATTAAAAGCAAAACCTACAAGAACAGGAAAAGCGACTATTCTGGATTCCAGGTTGGCTGATGCAAAAAATGGTTTCCTTTTGGCTTTTGACGGAATCCTTGAAGTGCCTGAAACAGACAATTATTTTTTCAGTATGTTATTTTCTGGCGATGGTTACCTGGAAATTGATGGTAAACCGGTTATCAAAAAAGAAATGACATGGTTAGGCGGTGCGCCATTGACCGGAACAGCAAACCTCACTGCCGGCGAACATAAATTCAGGGCATGGAACAGTAAACAGATTGGCTGGACACCTCCGGGATGGAGCCTTTTTATCCAGAAGCCAAATACTAAAATGGTGGCTTTGCATACTTCATCATCAATGCCGGAACGTCTGCCTGCACCACTTATCGAAGTAAAAGCTGGTACGGAACCCGAACTGGTTAGATCATTTCAATATAAAGGAAAGAAAAAACTTACGCACGTTATATCAGTAGGTGATCCTGCCGGTGCCCATTATTCATATGATTTGCTGCAGGGCGCATTATTGCAGATATGGAAAGGCGACTTTCTGGATGCAACAGAAATGTGGCATGAGAGAGGGGAACCCCAAATCTCTGTTCCCATGGGCGCCCCTGTAGTTTTATCAGGAAGATGCCCGGTTCTGGCCGACAGCAAATCATTGCCTGATTCCACAGCAGATTATATGTACAAAGGTTATCGGTTAAACAATGAGAGGCAGCCGGTGTTTGAATATAAAATGGGAGCAGTTGATATTACAGATTTTATTACGCCGTGGGAAAAGGGACGCGGATTGTCTAGAACCATCACTTTAAAAAATGGTACCCTTCCCGACAATGCAGCCTTCAGAATCGCTGAAGGAAAAACAATTATTGAAATCAGCAAAGGTTTATATGCGGTAAACGGACAGGAATACTATCTGAAAATAATTTCTGCTGATGGTCAGGGCTCATCGATACAAGCCAATGGCGATGGCCAGGTTTTAATCGCTCCCGCTAAATCAGGAAGTCTGCAGTATGTCTATATATGGTAAGTTTTATTCAATCAATTAAGTCTGTACAAATGCAATTACATACAACAATAAAAATGCCCCGGATAGTTTTTCATATGTTGCTGGCAGCGCTGGTTTTTTGCAGCACATCTGCTTTAGCGCAAAATTCGGGTCCGCAATCTGAAAGTGATTATTATATATTGAAAACCGTAGCAATTCCGGATGATATCAAACTGGAAGTTGGCGGTTTGGCGGTATTGCCTGATGGTCGTATTGCTGTATCCACCCGCCGCGGTGAGATCTGGATGATTCAGAATCCTTATGGAGAAAATGGCTCGGCGCCCCGTTATACAAAATTTGCTTCCGGTCTTCATGAAGTACTGGGACTGGCATGGAAAGATGGTGTTTTCTATTGCGCACAACGCGGTGAAATGACTAAGATCACCGACGAAAACGGTGATGGCGTTGCTGACAGGTTTGAGCCTGTTACTATTTTTGAATTGAGTGGTAACTACCATGAATATGCTTATGGTCCGGTATTTAATCAACAGGGTGAAATGTTTGCCACATTAAATGTTGCCTGGGTTGGATTTGGTGATGGTCTGGCTAAATGGCATGGCTGGTTAATCAAAATAAAACCAGATGGAAAAATTGAACCTATTGCAACAGGTTTGAGATCACCGGCAGGCTTC
Organism: Chitinophagales bacterium; assembly: GCA_031425315.1. GTDB lineage: Bacteria > Bacteroidota > Bacteroidia > Chitinophagales > Chitinophagaceae > Pollutibacter. Next base: position 4,733 of record JANPJC010000022.1, on the reverse strand, counting down.
CTCGTAAACAGTTCGAATGATATTTTCTACGCTGAAAACCAGGGCGACTGGGTGGGCAGCGGAAGAGTTACGCATCTGGAAAAGGGAGACTTTGCAGGTAATGCCGGAGGGTTGAACTGGACGAGTCAGCCTGAATCTCCGATTCGTTTAACCAAAGCCGAACTGGCTACCGTTGATAATGGCGAGCCAATGTTTATGGCTGCGAAAAAAATCAAAGAAATAAAATTGCCGGCGGTATGGTTTCCTCATACATTAATGGGCATTTCAACATCAGATATTGCCGAAGACCTTACAGGTGGAACGTTTGGACCATTTGCAGGACAGTATTTTGTAGCTGACCAGGGTCATTCGAAGATCATGAGGATGTCTCTTGAAAAAGTAAATGGCAAATACCAGGGCGCTTGTTATCCGTTCAGGGAAGGATTTTCTTCAGGACTGTTGCGCTTACGCTGGGGCATAGATGGTTCATTGTTTGGCGGAATGACCAGTCGCGGATGGTCAAGTACCGGTAAAGAAGATTATGGTTTACAAAGATTGGTTTGGTCTGGTTCCATGCCTTTTGAAATGAAAAACATCAGTGCAAGGCCTGATGGATTTGAGATAGAATTTACTGCACCTGCTGATATCAAATCTTTGAAACAGGCGATGTCGTACGAGCTAAATTCTTTCATTTATAAATATCATCATCAATATGGTAGCCCGGTAATCAACAATACCCCACGCGCAATAAAAGGGATTATCGTTTCTGAAGATGGCAAGAAAGTACGACTGGTATTGGACAGTTTAAAAGAAGGATATATCCATGAGATCAAATTAGGTGATATCAAAGGTGCTGATGGAAAGAGCCTGCTGCACAATTTCGCGTATTATACTCTCAACAATATTCCTGAAGGCGAAAAAGCGGTTTTAAAGGCTGATGAAAAAGTTACAGCCCATGCGCACAGTGCTATGCCTGCGGCAACTGCGGCTAAACCGAAAGCCACCGCAAAAAGAGTAACCAGGATGCCTGCCGATTGGGGTAAACCTGATCAGGTATTGAGTTTAGGTACAAGACCCGGATTGAAATATGATAAAACTCAATTCGAAGTGAAAGCGGGTTCTAAGATCCGTTTGGTATTCAACAACAACGACGACATGACGCATAATGTAGTAATTGTTGCCCCTGGTACTGCTGACGATGTTGCTACACAGGCGCTCAATCTTGGATTAAAAGGATCACAAATGAGCTATGTTCCTGTTACATCCAAAGTATTATATCATACCTCGCTGTTACAACCGAACAGTTCAGAATCTATTTACTTTATTGCTCCTGATAAACCCGGCACATATACTTTCGTGTGTACGTATCCGGGCCATGCATCTGTGATGAGAGGCATCATTAAAGTGACGAAATAAATAAACCGCTAGCCGGTGGCGACCGCTGTTTTGGGAATTTGTCCGACAGGATAAAGCCCATCGCAGCGGTTTTTGCTTGCTTGTTAGTATATTCAGTATACCAAATTATCTGACCATGACTACTATTGCACTGTATAATCTCAAAGGAGGTGTGGGTAAAACTGCTTCCAGTGTGAACATGGCCTACCTGGCTGCTAAAGATGGACTCCGGACGCTGTTATGGGATATCGATCCGCAGGGTTCATCATCATTTTACTTTAAGGGAAAATATAAGTTCAAAGGTGGCATTAAAAAAATGCTTGCAGCCGGCGCAGATATTGAAGAAGGCATAACACAAACCGATTACGAAAATCTTGATTTAATCTCTGCTGATCAATCTTCAAAGAGTACAGATATTTTGATGGAGGAAATGAAAACATCAAAAAAGAAATTGAAGAGTTTATTGCATCAGTTGAATAAATCTTACGATTATGTTTTCATTGATTGTCCTCCCGGATTATCAGCACTGGCAGAAAATGTATTTCATGCAGCGGATATAGTACTGATGCCTGTAATTCCTACAACGCTTTCTATTCGCACCTACAATATGGTGAAAGATTATTTCAAAGAAAAAGACCTTGATCTTTCCAAACTCGTTTGCTTTTTCACCATGGTGGATTTGCGGAAAAATATGCACCACGAAATCATGGAGCAACTATTCAAAGACAAAAGATTTTTCTCCAACTACATTCCTTATTTATCTGACGTTGAAAAAATGGGAGTTCACCAGGCACCTATTGAAACCTTTGCCCGCAGCAGCTATGCGGCACAATGTTACCATGATCTATGGGAAGAAATCAAGGAAGGAACCTGAAAGAAGTGGGAAGTATGAAGTGCGAAGTGGGAAGTGAACAGCCAATACAATAGTAGGTAGACAGTAGACGGCAGACAGTAGAGAACAGCCAATACAGTTATACGTTGTAAGTTTTATGTTTTACGTAATACAGCCAATACAATAGTAGGTAGACAGTAGAGAACAGCCTATACAAGTGAGCAGTAAGCAGTAAGCAGGGAACAGCCAATACAATTAGAGAGTTATCTTTTACAATTCAAATACAATTTACACAATCGGAGATGTACGCCCTGGAAGGGCATAATATCCCAGCGATGGGCAACGCCAATCGAAAAAAGTGCGAAGTTCGAAATGCGAAGTATGAAGTTAACAGACAATACAGTTGTCGTAATGTGAAACCTTAGAAATAATTTTTGCGAACTTGATTTTTCAACAAATCTCCGTGAATCTCCTGTCTTTTATCTCCGGCTGTTTCTCTGCGTAACAAATCAGTTTTAGGTAAAGCTGCATCTTACTAATCGGCTGTTATCTCCGTTAATCTCAAAACCTCCGCTCACCTCTGTGGCTAAATGGAAGTCTCTGGTCAAAAGTCTTACGTCGATTAATACGTGCGAACTGCAGGCTGTTTATAAGTTCATAAAATGAACTGGCTGTTTAACTAAACTTACAACCCGCCCAGCTATTTTTATTGTTTATTCATTACCCTCTTGCCTCAGGTGAAACGGCCTCACCGACAAAAAATGATTTAACGGTTTTAAGGCTGTTTCCTGCTTACTGCTCACTGCTCACTTGTATTGGCTGCTTAACCCGCAACGGCTGTTCTACCAGCAACCAGTAACGGCTGTTCTATTCTACCAGCAACCAGTAACTGCAGTATAACTTTCTTTCATATCTTAGACAAAACCTCGTTTATGCATCGTGAATTATTCGGATGGTACAGTCCTTCTTTGAACAGAGATATGCCCATTGCCACTTACGGTCATTATGGATTTTCCTTATTGCTGATTCCTACTGCGGCAGCTGATTACCTGGAATATGAAAGATTTCAATTGATCGATCACATTGCTCCATTTATTGAAAGTGGTAAAGTAAAAGTGTTTTCAATCAACAGTATCAATACTGAGAGTTGGATGAACAACAATATGATCGGCGAGCACAAAGCTATCCGGCATAATCAGTTTAATAACTATGTATACAACGAAGTAATTCCTCATATTAAAACCAGTACTTCATGGGATACACCCATCATCACCTGCGGTGCATCTTTTGGCGCTTTGCATGCAATGAATCTATTTTTAAAACGTCCTGATCTCATCAACGGAGCACTGTCTATGAGTGGCGTTTATGATCTTACGGAATATACAAAGGGTTTTTGGGACGATCAGGTTTACTTCAATTCCCCCATTCATTATATTCCAAACCTCAACGACCACGACGTACTCGAACAGATCCGTCGCGGAAAAATTATTATTTCCACCGGCAGTGGAGAATATGAAGATCCTGAAGCAAACAGGCGATTCTCCAGTGTATTGCATACCAAAAGTATTCCCCATGAACTCGACATCTGGGGCAGCGATATCACCCATGACTGGCCAACCTGGAGAAAAATGTTACCGCATTTTTTAGCGACAAGATTTTAGTAAGCAAAGTCATAAGTCGATAGTCGTAGGTCGCTTCGTGGGTTGGATGGACTTCGAAATATATTTTATAGTCATCTATTACTTCACTTTATTTATTATCGTGAAAAAAATGGATCTGTTTATGTCTAACTATATATTCATTAATCAGAGACGAGTCTGCTTTACCTCGACATTAAATTAATTACATAAGTAGATTGAATTGAAAATCCTTTAATTCAGATTTCAAACGTGGTAAAAACTATACTCCCCCAATTCCCTTGGGTGCTTTTCCATTCACGTTTCACGATTCCCGATTCACGCAGGATACGGCTCTCACTTCCCACTTCGCATTTGATACTTCGCACTTCGAACTTTTTCCGATGAGCGTTGCCTATCGCTGGGACATTATGCCCTTCCAGGGCGTACATCTCCGAGTATGTAAATTTGATTTGAATTGTAAAGGATAACTCTATTTGTATTGGCTGTTCCTGCTTACTACTACTATATAACTAGAAATTTTACCATTAAAAATCAAAGAATTAAAAATTCTGTTTATTCCTAACTGAAACTTAACGCCAGGTAAATTTACAGCCTCATTAACCACTGCATACTTCGATTGCCCTCGTCCCATTAGGGAGGGCTGGTGGGTAGACAAATTTACAGCGAAATGTTTTTTATGTCCCGGAGGGACAGCTGGTGCCTGTGCAGCTGGATATTTCAAGATAACTGTGTAATGTCTTTATACAATTAAATGAATCTCTCATCATCCTGTTATGAATGGATCATTCTTTTTCCCAACAACCCACCAGGCATTCCTCCGGAATGCATTTCTTTGGCCCATCATTTTTTCTACCCACCAGATGTCCCTACCGGGACATAACAGCCAG